>CAZQDJ010000001.1:0-75645 GCA_964592275.1 uncultured Pseudomonadota bacterium
CCATTCATCCCGGGCTTTAAAAGAACCCGGGTTTTCTGGTCATATAAATAAAAAGATAGACTTGTTTTGTTTAGTACTTCTGATAGCATATTTACGGGTGCTCTTTGGTTTAGATTCCTAGTTAGACTCTAAAACTAAAGCACCCATTTCTATTTTTGGCAAGCCTATTCAGCTTTATCAGCATATGCCTAGATCCTGACATAAAAGACAACTTCCCATGGTCCCTGATCGGCAGTATGAGTACATTGGCCACTCAGATGTTCGCTTAATCTGCGTTCAACATCATTAGTTTTACCGATATAGTACTCCAGATTTACTCTGCAATGAATAGACGAAATACATAAAACGCTTCTCGAATAGATGGTGTGCCCGGCTGGATTCGGACCAGCGACCTACGGATTAGAAATCCGTTGCTCTATCCAACTGAGCTACGAGCACACAAATTTTGAATCTTAAGAACTAAGAAGTCTTTAGTATAAGCCATGTACTATAGTTTTTCAAATAACATTCATTTTAAATGAGTGCCGGTATTGCAAATTTTTAAACTTCTCTCTTTAAAAAACAGGGCAGATCGCTACACTAATACTACGTAAACAGAAAGCACTAGTAAGATGTTTAAATAAAAAATTACTTGAATGGATAGTATGATGAATAAAACAGTCACAGGTATTTACATGGTCATTCTTATGCAAGAAGACCTCCAAAAAGGGATTGAGTTTTATACACAACTTGGGCTTAAAATGGTATTCCATATCCCTGGCAAATGGTGTGAGCTTGAAGTTGGGGGAATGAAAATTGGCTTATGTCCTGCTCAATCGGTTGAAAAAGACAGGCATTCTGGCCTTGTATTTCAAGTTGCCGATCTTCAAGCAAGTTATGAAGCTTTCAAAGATTCAGGTGTTACCTTTCTTAATCAGCCGGTTGTTGCAACTCATGGTATTATGGTTTCGTGTGCTGACCCAAGTGGGAATATGTTTGACCTCTATCAGCCGACTCATGATAATGTAAAAAAAACTTTACAAGAAGCAGGTAAAATGTGTGGGGATGGCTGTAATTTTGATGCATCTCGTGGATGTTGTAAACAACCAAAAAATCCTGGCGGATGTTGCTAAAAACAGCTATTGCTCTTCTTATCACCCTCTTTCATTAAAACCTTAAAGAGCATTTTGTAGAGCTCAGAATTTACGGCGAGCAACAAAGTAGAATTGCTAGGCATAACGAGTGAAAAAATAAGATTATGTTTAAGGAAGATTACTATGAGCCTCAAAAAAATAGACCCTGCCATAGCAATAATTATAGAACATGAAGCCAATAGACTTGAAACAACGATCGATTTAATCGCTTCAGAAAATTACACCTGGCCTGCGGTGCTCCAAGCAAGCGGCTCGATTTTGACCAATAAATACGCAGAAGGGTATCCTGGAAGGAGATACTACGGTGGATGTGTCTACATTGATGAAGTTGAAGATCTTGCTCGTCAACGTTGCGCCCAACTCTTTAATGCTGAACATGTAAACGTACAACCACATTCAGGTTCACAAGCAAATATGGCGGTCTATTTTGCAGCGCTCAAACCAGGCGATACTATTCTTGGTATGAACCTTGCAGCGGGCGGGCACCTTACTCATGGCTATCCAATAAACTTTTCTGGCACTTTTTACAAAAACGTTAACTACGGAGTAAACCGAGATACTGAAGCACTCGATTACGAAGAAATTCAAAAACTCGCCCTTGAACATAAGCCACGCATGATCGTCTGTGGCGCTTCTGCTTATTCACAAATTATCGATTTTGAAAAATTCGCAGCAATTGCACAATCAGTCGGCGCATTCTTACTGACTGACATCGCGCACATCGCAGGACTTGTTGCTACGGGGCTTCACCCTTCACCCATCAAACATGCTGATTTTGTCAGCAGCACCACCCATAAAACATTACGCGGACCACGCGGCGGCCTTGTTATGTGTAAAGAACCATACGCACAACAGCTTGATAAAGCAGTTATGCCTGGACTACAGGGCGGACCATTAATGCAACAAATTGGCGCAAAAGCAGTTGGTTTTTTATATGCACTCCAACCAGAATTTAAAACCTATCAACAACAAATCGTTGAAAACGCACAGACGATGGCTGATGCCTTCACAGCTCTTGGCTATCGCATTGTTTCAGGTTCAACAAAAAACCATTTAATGGTCATTGATCTGCGCACCAAAAATATTACTGGCAAAGAAGCCGAAGAACTCCTTGGAAGCATTGGCATTTCCGTTAACCGCAACTGCATCCCCTTTGACCCACAAAAACCTATGATCACGAGCGGCATCCGTGTAGGAACTCCTGCTATCACCAGCCGCGGATTTACCAAACAAGAAACTGAAGAAGTTGTACAGATTATTCATGATGCTTTACAAAAACGAACCGATATTCACGCACTTAATGGCTTAGCAGAACAGGTTCATCGCTTATGTAAAAAATTCCCTGTGTACCCAGGAATGTAGTAAGAATAAAATAAAAACTTATTTTAAAATTAACATAGCCCTCCCGCTCGTCGTCCTCAGCGACACGAAAGCTGCGGCAGGGTACGCGGTACCCTGTTAGGCGAAGTGAGCGTAAGGATCCAGGATAATTGCACAAAAATCATTTTAGAAATGACCTGAATAATCCATTTCTTTAGATAAATTATAATGACTTCTGTGTAGTTTATTTCTGGATCCCCGACGTTCAGTCGTTTGTCCGCGCATTCGCACGAGACAACCTCCTATCGCTGAGGACGACGAGTGAAGAGAAAAAGTAGATTTAAAATGCAATAGAACTTAGAAAAACAAATAATTTCTAACCTTAAAAAGGAGAATCCATGAAAGCTGAATTTGACGATTACATAAAAGAATACCGAAAAGACCAAGATAGTTACCTCAATGCTACAGGAGAATCAAGCGAGTTTTTCACCGTCTATAAAACGCAAAAACTCGCTGAATGGTTGCCTGAATTTTTTAAAGGCACTCCGAAAACTATTCTCGATTTTGGATGCGGCGATGGGTTAATGACCGAGAAAGTTCAAAAACAATTTCCAAAAACAAAACTTTACGGCTGTGACCCTTCACCTGAAAGCATTAAAGTTGCACAAAAAAATCACCCTGATATTACGTTTGAGATTTCTGGAGCAGATGTTTCCTGCTTTAAAGATGAACAGTTCGATGTCATTTTTGCAGCAGGAGTTTTCCATCACATCCCTTTTTCACAACACGCTGGTTACATTCAGGATCTCTATAGAATTATGAATAAAAATGGAGTGCTCGTACTTTTCGAACTCAATCCTTTTAATCCAGGAACACAGTACATTTTTAACACCTGTCCTATCGAAAAAAATGCGAAGATGCTCAATCCTCTCTATGCCCGAAACCTTCTCAAAGAATACGGCTCTCCAACGCTCAAGTTTTACAGCTTTTTCCCCCATTTTTTGCGCGGATTTAGATGTACCGAAAAATTCTTAACAAAAGTTCCTTTTGGCGGTCTTTACGCTACTTTTTTAAAAAAGGAATCTTCGAACAAATAACTTAATTTCCCTCTCAGTCATTCCCAGAGAAAGAGATTGTCACGTGCGAATGCGCGGACAAATGACTGAACGGTATGGGAACCCAGACGTTCACTCCGTCTAGCTAGTGCCGTCCGCCGGCGCTCTTTCTGAGCTATGGCGTGATCTTCGACACTACCGCGACTACCGTTCTCTGGGGATGACATTGATTTTTATTTACTCATTAATCGGCGAATACGTAAGACTATCCTATCATACAACCCATGTTGAAGTGCCCATATAATTGAATGAATCCCGTAGAACGTTGCCGCGGTAAAAAAGCCGGTAAGGTAAGGGGCTACAGGAACAGTTACCAGACCAGGTAACGCACTAAACCAAATAGCAAGCCAGTAAGGAATTTCCAGGTACCATGGCTTACGATAAAACCAAGCGCACACTAACCCAATGTTTACGAACATCAGCAAGTAATAAAATAAGATTCCACCTTTTGCAAAAAGCATTTTGATAATAAATTGAGGATGCGTTTTACAAAGCCGCACAATTTCATCACGCAACGTATCTTCATACTCATCAGAAAGATACAAAACCTCTGGAGCAACTTCTTTAACCTTATAAACAGAACAGCTATCACTATAATACAAGCCATAATCATTGGTTATAAATCCAAGCCCTGCATAAATATTATGCCAAAATGTATGCGCAACACGAGTAGATCCATGCTGAATGCCATGAGTATCAAGGTAGGCATTGCGTACATCAAGTGCTTTTTGAATACCAAAGGAAGTTATCCCTGCTCCACACGAAAAGCAAAGTAATAAGACCAATGTTCGCAACGACCACTTGTAATATAACACCACAGCGCTTACAACTACGATCCCTAATGCAGTGGCTGTATGAAGGCGCAAAAAATTAACACCAACCATTACAAAACCAGTGAAAAGACAATACAACGCCAAAGGCAAAATTTTCTTTTCCGAAAGCAATACAAAAAGCCATGGAACAAAACAAAGAGCAAAAAATGAAACTAAGTAAATGTCATACACAACATAACACACAGCCCCAACTCCAAGCGCCCCAATAACAGCAACAACTCGACTTATCCAATCTGTGCACAATTTCAAAAAACCAGTAATCGCTATCACAACCCCCAGACCAGTAAAAACTGCATAGATCCACCAAATAGCTTGATCCAAAGAAAGATGGAACCAATCAACCAGTAAAGGAACAAAGGGATAGATCTCAGGATCACCGCCATAGCCATATTCTAAAGGAGCAATCGTCCCTTCAAAAAGACGTAATAAAAGCACCCCTGTAGTTTTAAACGCAGCTATGGTTTCATGAAAAAGCTCAAGGCGACACAACATTATATCCATCAATTTCCTTTGAACTTAGTTCCCATTGTTTCCTCCGTAATATAGAGAGGTCTATTTCTTTGTTGGTCATACATTCTTCCAATGTATTCCCCTAAAAGCCACATCAACAAAAACTGAACTCCCATAAAAATATAGACAACCGTTACCAGCCATTTAAAAAGTGGATAATAAACCCCATGCGATAACGCATCCCACGCTATATATAAAAACATTAACGAGCCGGTAAGAATTACAAATATCCCCATAAAAGCCGCAATCCGCAGAGGGAATAATGAAAACCCAGAAAGACCATCAAAAGCCAATTTTAAAAGCTTTGCCCAGCCGTAACCAGAAACCCCAGCTTCTCTTTCTTTGCGATCAAACGTTACATAGGCATGACTAAACCCTGTCCATGCAACAATCCCACGCAAATAACAAGCTCGCTCACGACACAGCTGAATCTGCTCAAGAACTTTTTTATCGATTAAGCGAAATTCCCCCACGTGTTGAGGGATCGCAACATCAGAAACCAAATATAAAAGTTTATAATAACAAGATGCGGTAAAGTCTTTCCAAAACCCATCATTTCTTGATCGCCTGCGAGCGTAAACTATGCAAGCGCCACTTTCCCATTTTGCTATCATATCTTTCACCAACGCAGGCGGATCTTGCAAGTCAGCATCAAGTGAAATAACTGCATCTCCTGTTGCATTATCATAACAAGCTCGCAAAGCAATTTGATGACCAAAATTTCGCGTAAATGAAATCGCTTGAACACGTTCATCTTGAGAAGCAATCTGTTTAATAATTTCCCAGGACGTATCCTTACTTCCATCATTCACAAAAATCATCTCAAAGCAATAAGAATAAGATAATTCATCACAAATTTCTGTAAGTTTTTGATATAAAAGAGCAAGGCTATCTTCATTATTATAGACAGGAATAACGAACGATATTTTTTTCATACCTCATCCTTAGTTAAATGCCAGATGAATCAGTTTTTTCTTCAATAATATAAAGTGGCCTGTTTTTTTGCTGATCATAAATTCTACCTATGTATTCACCAATCAACCACATCAACAAAAACTGTACTCCCATAAAAATATACGTGATAGTAACAAGCCACTTAAAAAGCGGATATCGAGCACCGTGGAGGAATGCATCAAATGCAATATACATAAACATTAGTGAACCAGTAAAAATGACAAAGACTCCTACAAATGCAGCAATGCGCAGAGGAAACAAAGAAAAAGCAGTAACACCATCAAAAGCAAGTTTGAACAATTTTAACCAACTGTATCCTGACACACCCGCCACCCTTTCAGGTCTTTTAAATTCAACATACGTATGTTTAAAACCGGTCCACGCAACAATGCCCCGCAAATAACGGGCTCGTTCACGACACCGCCTTATTTCTTGCAAAACTCGTTTATCAATAAGCCTAAAATCCCCCACATTTTGTGGAATGGGAACGTCGGCGACATAATGTAAAAGCTTATAATAAAGAGAAGCGGTAAGGTCTTTTATGAATCCATCATTGCGTGAACTACGACGAGCATAGACTATGTAAAAACCCTGCTCCCATTTTTCTATCATTTCGTAAATGAGTTCTGGTGGATCTTGCAAATCTGCATCCAAACCTATAATTGCATCACCACGAGCATGATCATACGCAGCAGTAAGGGCCATTTGAAATCCAAAATTTCTGCTGAATGAAATTCCTCTCACCAGATGATCATCCTTTGCAAGATTTTTTATTATCTGCCAAGAATTATCAACACTTCCATCATCAACTAAAAGGATCTCTGCTCTATATTTTTTGGAAAAATGATCACAGATCGCCTTGAGCTTTTCATACAAAAGAGAAAGATTACCCTCTTCATTATAAACAGGAACAACAAATGATATTTTTTTCATACATCCTTTTTGAGATTAAGCAGCATCACACTACTTGCCTTTTTTCCATCTCACATCGGTCTAGTTTTCTCTTTTTTAAGCAAAAAAGCAAAACCAAGCATAGCGCAGTCTCCTCCTTCGCTATTAAGCTTCGGCGTGACAGACTGCCGTAGCCTCGCAAATGACACTAACAACCTTACACAAAGGTACATGACGTCGGTGGATCTTCTTTTTATAACTGAGCATGATCAATAATTTTTTTCACATGCTGACGCCACGTATACTGATCAAGAGCTTTCTTACGTGCATTCATACCTATTTTTTTTCTATCAACATCAGACATACGTACACATAGTAAACATGCATTTACAAACCCCTGAATATCTAACGGATTAACCAAAAATCCAACCTGATCTGCAATCATCAAATATTGGTCGTGTAAATCTTTACTATAAATTGCTGGACTTACAATCTCTGCTACTTGCTCAAGGTCCGATGCAATCACCGGTTTGCCCATACTCATATATTCAAAAAGCTTTGTAGGAGAACCAAAAAAACGTGTTCCATCATTATTTGATTGCGTTGGACATAAAAAAATATCGCATTGAGCAAGATATGCAGGAGCTTCTTCTGGAAGAATTTTTCCTGTAAAAGTAACGTATTCTAATAAACCCTGTTCTTGCAAAGAATATTCAAGTGACGCACGACCTATCCCATCACCCATCAGAAGGAAATAAACATTTTTTTCAGCCGCAATAAGAACTGGGATAATTTTCTCCAAAACACTAATCCCATGCCACTGCCCAAAAGTCCCAATGAAACCGAAAGTGATTTTTTTACCTAAAGAATTCATAATTTTTAGCACGCATAACAGGCAAAAATGTAGAATCTTTTTCGCTCACTATTGGATTCTTGCATGGCCATTGAATGTTAAGATCAGGATCATTCCAAACAACTCCTGATTCATGAGCTGCGTTATAATATTGCGTGCACTTATAATTCATAATGACCTCATCACTCAACACATAAAAGCCATGCGCAAATCCAGGCGGCATATATAATTGACGAGGCAGATCACTCGCAAGTACCAAAGAAAAATATTTTTGAAAGGTCGTTGAATAAGGTCTAAGATCAACTACTACATCGAAAATAGAACCTTGTAAAACGGTCACCAGTTGTCCCTGATTTTTTTGATAATGCAATCCTCTTAATACATTTTTTTTCGATACAGAAATATTATCTTGCAAAAAAGATTCTTGTATTCCCATTTCTTTATACTGATTTTCTCGCCAGCTTTCGTAAAACAACCCCCGCTCATCACAATAAATCTTTGGTTTTATAATAACCAGTCCGTCAAAACCAGTTTGAATAGTATTCATTATTCAAGCAATCCTTTTAAATACTGTTTATAACGACCTTTAGGAAGCATTTCTAACAAAGTATCCAATGGAGCCTTCCCTATAAAGTTCATACGCCACGCAACTTCTTCTGGTGAAGCAATTGCAATACCTTGTCGATCTTGCACGACCTGCACATAATTTGATGCATCCAACAGTGCTCGCGGAGTTCCCACGTCAAACCATACGGTCCCTCGCCCTAAATGAGACATTGTCAGTGATTCTTGAGCAAGATAGCTTTTTAAAAGATCAACAATTTCCAACTCATTGCGCTCAGATGGCACAAGAGCTCGTGCTCGCCTTGAAACTGAACCGTCAAAGTAATAAAGCCCGGTAATGGCAAGATTAGATTTGAATGTTTTCGGCTTTTCTTCAATCGATATAATCTCTCCCTGCTTAGTTGTTACCACCACCCCATACTGACTAGGGTCTTCAACTTGATGAGTAAAAATATGTGCTCCCTCACAACCATCCATTGCTTTTGCAAGGAGCTCACATAATCCTTGCGCATGAAAAAAGTTATCACCCAAAATCATTGCAACAGGCTGCTCATCAATAAAACGCTCTCCTAGAACAAATGCTTCCGGCAATCCACCAGGATGCACCTGCACTTTGTAAGAAAACTTCATTCCCAAGCGGCTGCCATCTCCAAAAAGATCTTCTAATGTAAGCAGATCGCGAGCAGTGCAAATAAAAAGCACTTCCTGGATCCCAGCAAGCATCAATGTTGTCAGGGGATAATAAATAACGGGTTTATCATAGATAGGAAGCAGCTGCTTATTAGTTGCAATCGTTAATGGATACAAACGAGATCCAGTACCACCGGCTAAGACTATCCCCTTTTTTATCTTCATGTTTTTATCCTAATCCAATCCTTTTTCGAGCTTCAACTTTACATCCAACTTGAGTGTAATGATCCAAATACCATTGCACCGTTTTCCGCAATCCATCTTTAAAAGATATCTGTGGTTTCCACCCTGTATCGCTTTTTAACAATGAAGCATCTGTCGCATACCTAAAATCATGTCCTGGTCGATCAGAAACAAACGTTATCAATTCTTTGTAAGAAGTAAATAAGCTATATGGTCTCAGTTCATCAAGCAGTTCGCATATCGTTTCAACTAAAGAAAGATTAGTTCTTTCATTATCCGATCCTACGCAATAGGAAGACCCAATGTTACCCCATTCAATAAGTGAGTACAGCGCCCGCACATGATCATCTACATACAGCCAATCCCGTATCTGTTCGCCATTTCCATACACAGGAAGGTTCTTTAATTCACACGCATTAAGAATGGTAAGTGGAATAAGTTTTTCTGGGTACTGTTTTGGGCCATAGTTATTGGAAGAATTTACAATGATAGTCGGTAGTCCATACGTCTTGTGGTACGAGCGAACCAAATGATCAGAAGATGCTTTTGATGCCGCATAAGGAGAATTTGGTCGATAGGGCATTGACTCATTAAACTTTCCCTCAGCCCCTAGCGCTCCAAAAACCTCATCTGTCGAAAGATGAACAAAACGAAATGAATCTTTGAGAGGAGATTTTTTATAATAACTAAGTACTGCATTGAGTACGGTATACGTCCCCATAACATTAGCTTTTATAAAATCATCGGGACAATCTATCGAACGATCTACATGCGATTCTGCAGCCATATGAATAACAACTTCTGGTTGATGTTGAACCAAAATTGAATCTAATGCAGGCCCATTGCAGATATCTTCTTTATAAAAAAAATGATTTTTATGATTTTTATATTCACCAAAATTTTCAAGATTTCCAGCATAGGTTAACAAGTCAATAGTGATGACTTGATGGCCTTTTTCAAGCATAGAACAAACAAAATTCGACCCTATAAACCCAGCACCACCAGTAACAAGAATTTTCATAACGCATCCCTTTTTGAAGCATTTTTTATAAGCCGTATGGTGTCACCAATCCCCTTTTCTAAAGAACCCGAAAAAGAAAATCCCGTTGTTTTAAATTTATCCGAAAGCACCTCATAAGAAAGCGTGTTCATAATGGTATGTTTTACCAACGAAATTTCGCATTTTTCATTACATTCTTCAATGGCCGATACAACGTGCCGAACGGTATGATTCCCTGTCACGATATTGTACGTTTCCCCCTCAAAAAGATTATTTTTAATAATCCACGCAAGGGCACGCACAGCATCATCCAAAGATAAATAGGGGCGCTTTTGATTAAGAGCAGTTTCCCAAATGGTCAATGGTTGCTTTACTACTGCTTGCCAACAAAATCGATTTACTGCTGTGTGAAAACGCATACCCTGAGAAACACCATAAATAGTACCAAACCGGCAAATTACACCTTTCAATCCATTACGTTCAAACATGTCTCGCAACAATATTTCTTCTTTAATTTTGCAGTCAGCATAAGGGCTTTGCGAAGATAGTTCGGTACAATATTCATCAACCGTTGCTTCTCGCGAACCATACAAACTTGTCGTTGAAGGAAAAATAAGAGGAACCTCAAACAAAAGGCACGCTTGTGCAACAGCCTGTGTTCCCGAAAAATTGTTGTTATACATAGCCTCAGGCTTATCGGCAGTACCCGATGCATCAGTAGCAGCAGCCAAATGGATTACCACATCAGCATCTTTAAGGATTTTGCTCCAATCAACAGACTGAACTTTGCCTTCTATAAACTCATACGAAGCGGTAGTTGGTAAATTAAATAAACTGGCATAACGCTGCGTAGAAAGATCATCAATCATCACAATTGAAGGCTTATCAAAAAGATCTGGTAACTTCCTGATAAGCGCAGAACCAATATGCCCTAAAGCACCCGTTATCACACATTTCATAGACTGTTCCTAAACTGTAAAAATTCTTTATAGTCGCGAATATAATCAGCTGGATCATACAACTGATCAGTCAAAACCATAAGGAGCGTCTCTTTCTCATAACTCTGCTCAGCCCAAATAGTTGCAGGCACTAATAATCCTTGCGCAGGACTTTTTAATACATATTCTTTTTTTTCTTTACCATCATCACAGGTCACTGTGCATACACCACGCAAAGCAATCATAAGTTGGGTACATTCTTTATGAGCATGAGCACCACGCAAACAAGGCTGATAGGCATCAACAGTAAAAACACGTTTTATAGAGAAAGGAACTTGATCTCCCGATGGGAAAATAGAAAGAATAGAATGAGGCTCAGTAAATTGCACAAAATTAATAAGGTGCACTTGCGTTACCGGTTGGTGTTTTTTGTGCATAATGTTGGATCCCAGAATCATAACCCTTCCTTTTTTCTAAAATACTTTTCATAGCCTTGCTTATGGTCTCTATTTGCTCTTCAGTCACACTAAATGCACAAGGAAGGTTAATGCCTCGTTCCGAAATATCATAAGCAACCGGACTATTTTTTCGACCTTCGTCACAAGGACCATTAAAAGCTGGTAAAAATGTCAAAGGATAAAAAAATGGACGACTTGGCAATCCCATTTTTGTAAATTCATCCATCATGTACTGCTTGGTAACTCCATGAGATCTCCCAAACACAAGTGCTGTGCACCACACTCCATTAAGAACATGCGCTGGCTCTGGATTAAAATGTAAATCAGGAACATCTGATAAATGCTCCATAAATTTTTTCCAAATCCATCGTTTTTTTTCTACCAATTCATCAATTCTTAAAAATTGAGCATAGCCAAGCGATGCTAATAAATTTGATGGCATATATTTAAATGTCACTTCAGTATTGAAATAAGTACCAGGAGCGCGCCCGTGATCTCTTAGAAATTTACATCGCTCATAAAGCTCTTTATTATCAAGGAGCAACATACCGCCTTCACCAGTCGTAATAGTTTTTGTTCTATGAAAACTGAACACAGAACCAACTCCAAACTTGCCCGCTCTTTTTCCTTTATACATAGATCCTAAAGATTCTGCAGCGTCCTCTATTAAATAAATTCCTCGCCTGTCACAAATTTCTTGCAGAGCATCCATGTCTGGCATGTTCCCATACAAGTCTACAACAATAACAGCCTTCGTTTTATCAGTAATTTTATCTTCAAGTTTAAGTGGATCTACACACCAATTAATAGGATCAATATCAACAAAAACCGTTTTTGCTCGTTGATAAGTAATCGGAGCAGCACTTGCTATCCACGTACATTCAGGAACAATTACTTCATCCCCTTCTGTAACGCCTAGCCCTGCCAGTAAAAGATGTATTGCTGTGGTACAGTTTGGAGTCATTAAGGCAAATTGTCTATCATGATAAGCAGCAAATTCTGCTTCAAATTTTTCAACATAAGCATAAGCGTTCTTTCCATACCACCCGTTACGAAGAGCATCTAACACTATTTTCTCTTCAAATTCAGTGACCCAAGGGCCTGCCATGTATATTTCTTTATTCATTTTTATCCACAGATTTTATTTTGTTTTAAAAATTTCGCAGGCACTCCTGTCCAAATTTCTCCAGCAGGAACATCTTTCACAACAACAGCCCCTGCTCCTATTATTGTATTTTCGCCAATTTTTAAACGTGGAAGTACTGTAGCATGTGCTGCTACCCAAGAATAATTCCCCACTTCAACTCGCCCGCATAAAACCGCTCCTGGAGCTATTTCAACGCCTTCCCCCAGTTGATCATGATGTTCAACAACGCTACGCGTATTAAGAATGCACTGACGCCCTATTTTTGCTCGCGCATTAATAATTGTGCCTTTCATAATCTGTGCACCTTCCCCAATCTCAACATCAGCATCAATCAAAGCTGATTGCGCACAAAAACTTACGGGAGTTAATCCTTTAGCAACCAAATAATCATGCAACTGACACCGAACAAAGCCATACGGGTTTCCTATCGCTATAACAAACCCTATTTGAGAAGAATCACGTCCAATCAACCACTTCTCAAAAAAAGCTTTACCTTGCAGTAATGTAATATTTTGAAAAGGAGAAAGAAGCCCTGGAGTATCATCAAAAATAATATCAAAATCAGCACCAAGCATTTTAATAATGGGATGTATCACCATTGCTTGATCACCACCACCCCAACAGATCAACTGCTTCTTAAAATTATTTATTTTCATACTGTTTCACAACTTAAACTCGCTTTAAATAGCCATTACGCGTAAATGAATTTATCGCTTTTTTGTTGTATTCATTGTCTCTAGAAAATCGAATTTTTTCTTGCTCCAAAAATCCTTCCACAGCTGTTCTAGGATTATTTCCACGCCCCCATGGACGAGGCCTATGCGCCTGAGCTGGAATCTCTTCTACGACCGTATCTGAAATTACAAGATAGTTATTAAGAGAAACCAATTCTTTATATGCTTGTAGCTCATTAAAAACATGCTCATGAGTATGATTACTATCCAAAATAACCATTACTTTATCAGTAGGAGCAATTAATTTTTTAATCTGCGCAATACTACTTTCATCAGTAGAAGACCCTTCAATAAGGTGTATTCTTTTTGAAAAAGCGTAGTTCATTATTTGATCAATATTTTTCTGCGGCAATACCATATCAATACCTATCACCTTTCCCTTACCAACCATTTCAAGCACTGATGCATAAAGAGCTATGCTACCACCCCAAGCAATACCCGTTTCAATAATAACATCAGGTTTTGTGTCCCAGATAATCTCTTGAATAATAACTATATCTTCTGGCATCTGAATTACCGGCAAACCAAGCCAGGTCCAATTATAGGCATAATTATATTGATCAGATTTTGTGATAAATTTTAATGCAAGATCGTTCAATTCCTGGTCTTGAAAGGCTTTCTGAATATTGGCTTGCTTTTGTTGATTAAACTCATCTCTATCAAACATGTCTTACTCCCACATTTTTATAATTCTTATAACAGTCTTTGTAATAATTCAGGATACATAGGAAGCGTTAAAATCTTTTTTACACATTCTTCAGTAACAGAAAGACCTTCAGCAGCTATTCGGATTTTATCTTGATAACCAGGATGCACATGCGCCGGATACTGATAATGAACACCAGCTTCAATACCATAGCTAGCTAATTTTTCTTTTAGCTCATCCCGAAAATCAGACTGCACCACATATAAATGAAACACATGCTCCGTTTCTTTTCTTACAAGTGGATGCACTACTTCTTTAAAAAATGGATTTGCTCGGTACTGATCGGCAATGGCTCTTCTTTTTGCATTGTCTTGATCTAAGTAACGCAACTTTACTCGTAATATCGCAGCTTGGAGTTCATCAAGACGAGAAACCGCTCCCACTTCTTGTCCCAACCGTTTTTCATCCCAGCCATACTGACGAAGACGAATCAATCTATCTTTTAAAACTGTATCATTCGTAATTACTCCACCAGCATCACCAATAGCTCCAAGGTTTTTAGTCGGATAAAAGCTAAAACAGCCTGCATCACCAAACGTACCAACCTTTTTACCCTGATATAAAGCTCCATGGGCCTGCGCACAATCTTCAATAACTTTAAGATTATGTAGTTTTGCAAGTTCCATTATTGGCTTCATATCACAAGATTGGCCATACAAATGAACAGGAATAATCGCTTTTGTTTTAAGAGTAATCGCTTTTTTAATTTTTTCAGGATCGATGGTGTAATAATCGGGCTCTATATCAACCAACACCGGAGTTGCTCCGGCAATAACAATCGCTGACACAGTGGCAAGAGCAGTATGAGACACCGTAATTACTTCATCCCCTGGACCAATATCATAGGCCTTTAAAGTAAGTGATAAAGCATCAGTACCACTTCCTACTCCAATTGCATGCGCTACTCCATGATACCGGGCAAACTCTTCCTGAAATGCTTCTACTTCTGGCCCCAAAATATAAGGGCCATTTTCACATACTCGTTTTATCGCTTCCAAAATTTCTTCATGATAGCTATGAAACTGCGCGGGAGGAAAGCCACAACACAACTTTTCTAAACTTGTTCCAGCACTTTTACTTCTGGAATAAATGTGATCCATTTTCCACCTTTTTTAGTAAAATTTTCTTCTTTTTCAAAAATCTCTTGTGCATGATTCCATGCAAATAATACTGCATAATCAGGAGTATCATCGGTAAATTCTTGATAGGGCTTAATAGGAATATGCATTCCAGGACTAAACTTACCCTGCTTTAAAGGAGTCGTATCACTAATATAGTCTATGCTCTCTTTCCCAATACCACAGTAATTCAAAATTGTGGTGCTCTTTGATGTTGCAGCATAGCCAACTACTCGTTTACCGGCAGCTTTTAACTCTTTTAAAAGAATAACTAATTCTTGCCTGCTTTTTTCACAAGCATCTCTAAAATGAATAAAGGTCTCTACTTTATCAAGACCAAGGATTTTTTCGATTTCTAACTGTTTTTTAACAGAATCTTGAATAGTTCTTTGTCCTTTTAGACAAAGATAATAACGCATTGATCCGCCATGAGTTATTTGAGACTCAACATGAAAAAGTTCTAACCCATAAGGTTCAAATATCTGCTGAACCGAAAGAAGACTAAAAATATACACATGCTCATCGTAAATTTGATCATAGGAAATCTTTTGAATCACATCACCTAAATAAGGATCTTCAAATATAAAAACTCCCTCTTTTTTTAGTAATGAAACAACTCCTTTTGCCACAGAAGCAAGATCAGGGATATGACACATTACATTAGAAGCGCAAATAATATCTGCTTGCCCGTAATCCTTTAAAATTTCAGCCGCTGTTTGCTCACCAAAAAATGCCACTTTTGTAGCAACCCCTTGCTCACGAGCAATGTGAGCCACATTTTCAGAAGGCTCTACTCCTAAATGATTAATACCTTCTTGAGCAAAATACTTGAGCATAATCCCATCATTACTTCCCAATTCAACAACAAATGCTTTTTGAGTATCAGTAATGAACTGTTGTCTATAATTTTCAGCCATTGTTTTAAAATGCTCAGCCATTTTTTTTGAAGTGCCAGAAAAAAAAGCGTAATTTTCGTGAAACATAAGCTGAGGATCTGGTTGTTCAACAAGTTGAAATGTCTTACAAGACGCACAAAACATCGTTTCTAAATCAAAAAAATATTCTTCTTTAAAAGAATCCTGTTTCAAAAAATTATTAGCTATAGGCATCTTTCCAAAAGAGTTGATTACTTGTGTTTTATTACTGCATATTCTACAAACCATTATCACTCCTTAAGCCTTTTATTATCTTTGGTGGCATTTTCAAATCTTCTATACCAGACCGATATGCATGTATTTTAGAATCTTTAATTAAATTATTTACCAATTCAAATTCTACGTAATAGGAAGAACTTTTTTCGTAAAGAAAGCATTCTCCTGATAAACGAGATCTCTTTATTGCATTAAAAGCCTTTTTTATCTGTTTTAATCCAACCAATACACAAACAGGAGCAAACTGCTTTATTAATCGCTTTACCGAAAAACCAGTTACTCTTTGATGAGGAAAAATACAATTAAAATGATATTCAATAAATTTTTGTATAATAATCTTACTTTTAAAATCAGCAGTTTTTGAATCTAACTGCAAGGCCTGCTCTAATGCATTCTTTATCCCTAATTCCATTAATCGCGCATTTTTTTCAAAATTTTCATCGAGCAACCATTTTTCATGATATTTTGCTCCTGTAGAAGTCTTCCTTTGCTCTCTCCATGAAAAAGGGACCTTTAAATATTTTCCCTTGCCAGAAAGAAGGGCGAGAATAGTAACCATATTTTCAAGAAATTTTCCACAAAAATCATTGGCATAAATCATGCTCTGCTCTAAAACAGAATCCAGAACCGCTGTTCTGAAAAGTGAATGAAATGTAGAAGTATAATTCACAAGATACGAATCAATTCTTTCAAGAGAATTTTCTTGAGCAATCGATCTTGGATGATAAGAATCACCGGTATAGTACCAATCAAGATCAGTACCAACATAGGTGTATCCATATTGATATCCGGCAACAAAGGAGTAATCGGGATTATCGCACAAAAAAAATGCTCCTTCACGAAGCGTCTGAACTGAAAAAAAATCGTCCATAGAAGCAAGAAGAACATAGGGAGTACAAACTTGCTTAACAACCAATCCTACCTTTTCTGTAAATGTTGTTGCATTGTCATACTCGAATATAATCGGAAAAAACAAATCACTTTGAAACTCTTTCACGATCATACGCATCTGAATTCTTTCTTCAGAAGAACTAGAATCAGCGATGAAAATCCTGCCCTTAAACCCTGCTGTTTTGTAATAATCAAGGGCCCTTTTCAAATACTGAGAAGTATCTCTAGACAGTAAAATTATTGTTATCATGTGTATCCTTTAAGAAGTATGCCATTTCAAAAAAGGTTTTATTTTCCCTTTTTTATTTTGTAGAAAAGCTGACCTATCAGTACTTTTTTCCACAGAATGCTCACTCATAACAAAATTGAGAATATTTTTTTCAGAAAATAAAGTTGCTTGTTCAAAATCAGGTAAAGTACCATCATATCCAAGGTCAAAAACCTCAAGACCAACCATAACTACTCCCTCCTGAAAAATATGCTCTGGAATCGTGCAAACTAATGTTTCTTTAGCATCTAGCGCAACAGCTTCATAATCTCGCACAACCCTAGAACTCGTAAAAAGCAAATCTTCTTCTTCATTATAAAAAGAGAGAATAAATAAGGCTGTTTTATCACTATCAAACCTCCTGAACCCTATGTGAACTTTAAGCGGATCAGAAAGAAAAAACCGTTCTTGTTCATCACCATCAGTAGAAAGAATTTTAAGAGAGTCAAGAGCAAGCAAAGAACCTAACATAAGTCCGACATCACCCCACACCACTGAAGAAGAAGCAATCTTTTGTGTTCCCAAGTGAGCAGCCACTGCCTGAAGAGGGCCTCCTATAAATTCTTCACGCCCTTGCTTTAAAACAAGCACTCGAGAACATAATTTTTTTACAGCCACAAGATTATGTGAAACAAATAAAATCGTTCTGCCAGCTTTTCCCAAGTCACTCATTGATTGAATACATTTTTTTTCAAACTCATAGTCACCCACTGCTAACACTTCATCTATCAAAAGAATTTCTGGTCGCAAGTGCGCCGCTACTGAAAAGGCAAGCCGTAACCGCATCCCTGATGAATATTTTTTTACCGGGATATCAAGAAACTGTTCTACCCCTGCAAATGACACAATTTCATCGAAATACTTACTTATTTCCCAACGCTTCATCCCAAGAATAACTCCACTCAGGTAAATATTTTCACGGCCACTTAGTTCTCCATGAAACCCAGTTCCCACCTCTAAAAGGCTCGCTACGCGTCCACGAATTGTCACTTTGCCAGAGGTAGGTGCGGTTATTCTGCTCAAAATTTTTAATAAAGTACTTTTACCAGAACCATTTTTTCCAATAACTCCCAGTACTTCTCCTTCTTGAACTTCAAAAGAAACATCTTTTAAGGCATAGAAAGATTTTTTAGGTAACGATGGTTTAAATAAAGAACTCACTTGAGAAAACAAAAGCTCGCGAAAGCTCTGATCCTTATCAGCTTGAGTTCCGAGTTGATAGATTTTTGAAAGATTTTCAACAATTATGCGCTTCATACATAAACCTTAAATGATATCTGCAAACTGTTCTTCTGCTTTTTTAAAGTACAGAATACTCACAATAGAAATGCCCACTGTCATTGCCAACGAAACAACCGCATACTCACCATACAACGGCTCATTCAACAAACAAAAACGAAACCCATTAATAATTCCAGACAATGGATTCAGTGCCAAAAAAATACGTAGTTGTTGCGGAACCATACAAAAATTAAAAGCAACAGGAGTGCAATAAATCCCTAACTGGGCAACAAACGGTAAAATGTGCCTGAAATCTCGATAGCGAACTATAAGCGAAGCGAATAAAAGACTAACAGATAGAGATAGTACCGCTAACCAAATACCAAACAATGGTAAGAAAAAAATAGTAAGTGAAGGGAAATACTGATAGCGAAAAATGGCAATCAACAAGTAACACAAAAATGAAATGGAAAAATCAACGCCAGCACACAGCAATCGACTTGAAGGAAGCATGATCCGCGGAAAGTAAACCTTAGAAACTAACTGTTCATTTGCTAAAAAACTCATACTTGCATGCGTTAACATGTCAGCAAAAAATTGCCAGGCAAGCATCGCAGAAAAAATCACCAATGAGTACGGAGTATTTCCACTTGATATTCCCGCAATTTTACTAAAAATAACCGTGAAAACTGCCACTGTTAAAAGCGGCCTCACTACAACCCATAACACTCCAATAACTGTTTGCTTATATTGAACGAGAATATCTCGCCACCCTAAAAAGAAGAAAACTTCCCGATAATCCCAAAGCTCACCAAACACTACTTTCCATGATTTTTTAGGAGTGATAATTATTTCATTCATTGTGCACACTCTCTTTTTATTCGTTTCGGATCAAACTGTTCCGTATCAACTCCATTGGGATTTACCAAGATTTTTTTTGCGGGTACACCCCAACTAATAAGCTCATTTTTTAGAATTTCTGAAACTACCACAAGATAATCTGCTTGTCTTATGGTATATCGTTCAATCCACGACAAAGGCTTTATCAAAAACGTTAATCTTTTTTTAGGAACCCATTCAAATGCGGTCCATACCTCTGAACAGTTATATTCAAGAATTAATTTCTTTCTGTACCAACGCGCAAGCAACACACCAGTCAAGTTAAGAAGACTATAACGTTGATAGATACAGGCAATAGGATACTCATGAATAAGTTTTTTAGTTTGAAAAAAGAAAAAAAAAGATGATAAAAAACAGTTCATCTTCCAGCATAAGAATCGCAACCATTGAGGATTTGAAAGCTTTACCAATGTTTCTAATTTCACATTCTTTAATGCTGAGTCCAAACACGAAGAAGCGCACACAACTCGATACCCAAGTTCATGAAATCCTTTGATAACTCCCAGCGTATGAGTTACTGAACCACCTACGATTAATTCTTCATCCCAAATATCGGTGCGCAGATACAAAATATATTTGTCGCTCATTCAAGCGCCCCTGTTGCTAAAAGATTTTGAAGAGCCCATAACTGTGGAGAATAATTACCATAAGAAAGCGTGTTATTTTTTACTATTTTCTCAATTTCTGCGCCCTTAAAAAGAAACTCTAAGTCATGCCGCTTGGTAGATAACAAATCAGAAAAATAAGCTTTAAAGTACGATCCATTTTTGAACCAATGAGCTGCAGGAGTTCCAAAACCAACTTTTTTACGATAAATAATATCGTTTGGTAAAATACCTTCACATGCCTTTTTAAGAATGTATTTTGTTATCCCATTTTTGTATTTCAGTGCAGTTGAAACCTGAAGAGCAAATTCAACATGCTCATGATCCAAGAATGGAACGCGTCCTTCAACTGACGTTGCCATGGTCATTTTATCAACACGCATCAGTAACAACTCAGGAAGGCGTTGTTTAAGTTCTAAGTAGGTCATGGATTGTAAAAAATCACCTTGCGGATTTTTTACATAAAACTTTTTAAGATGATATTCAACTATTGCATAACTATCAGATGTTTGTTGTAACTCTGGGTATATTTTTCTAATGACGTCATCCTCGCTTTGTTTCTCGTCAAAAAAAAGTAATTGACGCTTCCAATCATCTGAAAAAGCAATCGCTTCCCCCCAAAATAAATGCTGCCCAGAAGCCCACCTATCAACAACAAACTGCTGATTTTTTTTATAAGGAAAAAGCTGTGCAGCAATCCACGCCCCTGCTTTTTTGATTGGTTGAGGTATGCCCACGGTTGGTTGATAATAGCGGCGATAAACATCAAGGTACTGAGCATAGCTTTGATACCCACAATAGAGCTCATCAGATCCTTCGCCCACTTGAACAACGGCAACCCCTGAATCTCTCAGTAATTTTGAAACATAATACAAGGGAATGCAGACAGAATCGGCTAATGGCTCATCTTGGTGGTACACCATTTTTTGGAAAAATTCGAATGCTTCTTTTTCAGAAATCGTAATTTCATAATGCTCGGTATTGAATAATTTTGAAACTTTACGCGCCCAGGCAACTTCGCTGTATTCAGGACCATCAGAAAATGAAACGTTAAACGTCTTCACTCGGTCAGTAAATCGAGACATCAATGCAGTGATTAAACTTGAATCGACTCCTCCTGATAAAAAGACTCCAAAAGAAACATCCGATATCATTCGTTTTTGTACTGCATCAGTCAGCAGAGTGCGAATTTGAGCAATACAAAACTGTTCATCAGCTAAATCTTTTTCTGGATACATAATTTTCGGGACAAGCGGATTATACCATTCATGAAAAGTTATTTCTTTTGCCGTATCCATTTTCATATACATACCAGCAGGGAGCTTATACATCCCTTGATATAACGTGTAAGGAGCCGGAGTTACCAGAAACGTAAGATAATGATACAACGCCTGGTGATTAAGTTTTTTATTCAGCCATGGCAAGTGCCACAACGCTTTAATTTCTGAAGCAAAACTAAAATAGCCCCCTTCTAAAGAAAAATAAAATGGCTTAATTCCAATACGATCACGAACACAATACCACTCATTGGTCAGCAAATTACCTAATACAGCCGCAAACATACCTTCTAACTTATCAAGGCACGCAATTCCCCATTGTTTAAAAGCGTAGAGAAATACTTCTGTATCGGTCTGAGAAGTGAACTGGTGACCATATCCTTCAAGCTCTGTACGTAATTTTTTGTAATTATAAATTTCACCATTGAACATAATGACAGTCGTTCTCTGTGCATCGAACATCGGCTGCGCGCCAGCATGCGAAAGATCAATGATACTCAATCGACGATAGACAAAGGCTGCTTTATGTTTTTCAGAAACCCAAATACCATGTCCGTCAGGCCCCCGATGAGCAATAGTGGTATGCATTTTTTCAAGAACTTCTTGGTCAACTGCAAACTGTCCGCCACATGAAATATACCCTGCAAATCCACACATACTACACACCTTTTTTAGTCTCTTTATCTATTAGTTCGCTAACTCGGCCTTGTGTGTCATTCCCAGCTTGCACTAGCAAGTAGGTAGGGGAATCTTTGGCGTACCTATCAAGTCCTTTTAAATGAATTTTTTATTTTTTCAAAGATCCCCGTACCGTTCACTCCGTTCTCTGGGGATGACACGTTTTACTATTACGTCGCTGAAAATGACACTTATACATTTTATACAAACTTAAAATACCTTGTGCTGCAAGTATCAATAATAACGGTTCAAATAAAATGCGGTATCTTCCAGCGCCATAAAAGCCCGTTACTGCAGAAAAACACCCAATTACACAGAAGAAAAAAATCAGAAGTTCATACAATCCTTTTTGATACCAGTCTTTTATTGCCCATGCACCAAAGAACCATTTTAAACCGTTCATTACGGCTTCAAAAAGCATGAGTGACCCAACAAATGGATTTCTGAATGCCCACGCAAAATAGCTATAAACTTGCGCAAAAAGCGATCCTTGTAATTCATGAAAAGGGATGATGTTCCCGCGCATTCCTGAATCGAAAAGAAGCTGTAACTGAACTGAATATAATCCAAAAAAAGTTTTTGAAATATTCTGAAGATACATCTTTAAAACAATAAAGGGATGATCTAAACATGTTTCAAAAAAAAGCTTTTTTAAAGGAATCCAATATTCTTGCTGAAAAGTCGAATAACGAATATCCCCTAACGTTCTCAATTCTGAAACTATTTCCAAAACAGGTCTTTTTTGTAGCTGTGCCTGAATAACTGCATGAAACCAATGATAAAGACCTCCCTCTACCAAAAAAGAAAGTTTGTAACACCCAAAAACCATCCCATTTCTGATGATGTACCACATAATAGGAATATAAAATGCTCCACAAAAATAAGCATAATCACCCCATGTCACTGAAAGTCGAATCACACGAGAAAGAACAAAAAAACAAAACGCTAAACACCACGGGAAAAATAAAGCGGTCGGTTTTACTAGAACAGAAAGACCAAGGAAAAAGCCTGCTAAAACAAGATTGATCCTTTTTTTTGTATAATAAAAGAGAGCACACTGTTCAAAAAAAACAGTTACCAAAAAAAGTAATAAAGTATCTGCCAACATAAATTGCGGGTACACAAAAAAAGCCCCATCAACTAATGCAAGTGCAAAAACAATACGCGCACATGTCCGTCCACACAAAAGAAAAGCTGTCTGAGCTGTTGAGAAAATAGAAAACAACGCTAGCAAAACCTGTAGTGCAATTACGAGCCAAAGATCTTCTCCATAATCTCGGTAGATTATCCCCAAGAAAAAATGATATCCCCGTGTATGAACAGGAAGGAAACCATCAGGCTCACAAACATTTCCTGTCTTTACAAAGTTGCGAGCAACTCGATCGTAAGCAGAAGAATCAACGTCATAATGACCATCTTGAAAGCTATACGAATAAAGCCCATATGAAAATGCCACAAAAATGATTGATCCAACCGTTGAAAAAAACTTATTCTCCGTAAGAAAATTCTTTATTTCCGCCACCTTTGCATACCAATTCGTCAATAATAAGTGTTAATTCAGCAACTCTATTCAAACGCTCTAGGGAAATAGGCATCCTGCGTTCTTCACTCTGAAGTCCATCAAAAAATTTCTCTAATAAAATTTCATGCCCTTTATCTGGATATCTCGTGCTTTCATTAAAACTATGTGATAAGCCAAATCCTTGGAGCACTTTATAATCATCCATTACAATCGTTTTTGAATCGTAAAAAACTTCCATACGCTCTTTACCAAGCGCGCTATGTCCTAATGCAGTGTAAAGAAGGGTACAAATCGAACCATCATCAAAACTTATTTGCGTTGAAAAGTTATCAGTAGGGAAAATATCATCAGAGCCTGGTTTTACCGATTCAACGGAAACTGCTACCGGCTTTGCTCCGGTTAAAAAACAAAAAAGATCAAAAATATGACAGGCTTCACCGATCACACGTCCAGCACCAAGTTCTGTTTGTGTCCAATGATCACCAGGAATATACCCAGCATTCATGCGATAATGGATAACAACGGGAGACTTTCTTGAAACCAATTCCCACTTTATTTTTTGCATATACGGAGCAAACGAACGGTTATAATCTACGCAGAAAGGAACCTTTGGATTATCCACCAAAAATTTACTGATACGCGCATACTGCTCAAACGTTGTTGCCATAGGCTTTTCAAGAAACACCGCTTTTCCATGTGCAAGTGCTTCCATTGCTTGATCACAATGGAATTTGTGAGGAGAAGCAATGACTATCGCATCAACAATATCTTTTTCAAAAAGATCGTGTGAATCCGTTAACGCAACGGCTGCTCCATACGTACGACACACATTTTTCGCATTAGTAACATCAGTATCAACGATTGCCGAAATTTTTACATCGCGCACCTTAGAAACAAGAGGAAGAAGTTTAACTTTTGAAAAACCACCAACTCCTACAAATCCTACGCGCAATGAAGTTCCCACAGCAGGTGTAAAAGCAAGAGCTTTCACTGATAATGGCTTACGAATGGCAGGAACAAAAGAAATTTCATTCTTAGGAGTGTAGCGTAAAATAACTCCTAAAACCTCTTTAGTTTTAATAAGTTCATATGCCTTTGTAACATCCTCTATATAAAATTCTTTGGTTGCTAACTTATCAACGAACAGTTTTTTTTGAACTATTAGATCAACAATTGCTTCCATATTGCGATTTTCAGTCCAACGAACATAATCGTATGGATAATCTTTTCCTTCTATTTCATACGAAGTATCATAGCGACCTGGACCATAAGAACAGGATATGAGAAGATCAATTTCTTTTTTATAAAGCGGGTTACGTTGTAAATCAAGACCAACATCTCCAACTACTACCACCTTACCTTTGCGCCGAGTTACTTCCATAGCAGCTTGTACAATCGCACTACTTGGAGTTGCTGCAGTAATAATCGTACAATCAACTCCGCGATGGTGAGTCAAAAATTCTAAATCTTTTTCGAACGTTTCTGAATCTGCCTTAAAAACATGATCTGCTCCAAGTTCAGAGGCAAGGGCCATACGTTCAGGAAGAAGATCAACACCAATTACTTTGCATCCGGCATTTTTTGCAAGTTGAACAGTAATTTGCCCAAGAAGCCCCAACCCCATCACACACACTGTTTCTCCAAGCTGAAGCTCAGCTCGTCGAATACCCTGCAACGCAATAGAACCTATCGTAGTAATACTTGCATGCTTTACAAAGGCTTCATCTTTAACGGCAACTACTAATTTTTCGGGAACACAAACAACATCAGCGTGATTAGCCCATCCAGCTCCCGCGCATGCTACAAAATCTCCCGCTCGAAACTTAGTGACTTTTTTACCAACAGCAAGAACTCGCCCCGAACATGAATACCCAAGAGCCTGTAAATTACTTTTTAACTTTGTATTGATAAGAGCGCTCGTACCACCAAATCCATTATCTGTAATTGATTGGAGCACTGCCTTAATTTTATGAGGAACGTTACTAAACATAACACTTCGCTGCGCATTGGAAATGGTGGCTGCTTCTGTCCCCGAACTTATAAAAGAATAATGTACAGAAATCAAAACCGATCGTTCATCCAACGAAGGTTGTGCCACTTCTTGAACAATAAGAGATCCCTTATCTAAAAATAGTTGTCTCACGGGTTCCCCCCTTTCTCAACAGAGCGTTGTCCCAACATGTGTGCCATTTTTGCTTGTTCTTTTTGCACTACTTCTTCGTAACTACGGGCGGCCCAAAAGAACTGTTCTTGCGACACTGATTGCTCATGTGGAGCATGCAATAACCCACAAAAATCAATAAATTTTTTATGCGCTACTAATTTTTTATCAAGAGATTTAAAAGGAGTATGAGGAACTAAACAGACAACAATATCTGCCATCTCTAAGCCATCTTCTAATGAAACAGCATGACGAGCAACATCAAGTCCCAAAGCTTGTTTAGCAACATTTGGCTCACAAACAAAGATTTCCATTTCATTTTTTTTAATTAAATGACGAGCAATTTGAAGCGCTGGCGATTCACGCAAGTCATCAACATCAGCTTTATAAGTAACCCCAAGGAGCACTACTCGGCAAGTCTTTGCTGCATGCAACTCTTTCCATTTTGCTACTTTTTGTTCAAGAGCAGCGATTACTTCAAGCGGTCGTTTCTCATTAACAAGACGAGCTTCTTTTAACAATGTCGTTTGCGCTGGAAACGTTTCTATCAAAAAATAAGGGTCAACAGCCAAACAATGACCTCCAACTCCACTGGTTGGGCGCAAAATGTTAACGCGTGGATGCTTATTTGCAAGATCTATTAATTCGTAAGGATCAATACCAACAACTTGAGCCATTGAAGCAACCTGATGCGCAAATGCAATATTTACATCACGGTAACTATTTTCAATAAGTTTTGTCATTTCAGCAGTTTCAGCAGTAGTTAAATATAAGTCACCACTCACAAAATATTTATAAAATTTAGCAACGTGTTGCGTTGAACCACGATCAACACCACCGATAATGCGATCATTTACTTTAAGTTCATGGAAAATATTTCCAGGAAGCACTCGTTCTGGACAATGAGCAACAAAAAAATCTTGCCCCACAGAAAGGCCTGTTTTTGAAGATAAAAATTGCCCCAATGCTTTTGTAGTACCAACAGGAACAGTTGATTCTAAAATAACCGTATCCCCTGCTTTTAAAACACCTGCTATGGAAGCAGCGGCTGCAAATACATAAGAAAGATCTGCTTTTTTATCAGCAGTAAACGGAGTAGGAACTGCTATAATAAAAAAATCAGCAGGCTCATACACTGTCGTAGCATAAAAATATTCCGTGTTTAAAACCGTCTTAAGTTTTTCTACAATTTCAGGTTCTTGAATAATTGGACAGCATCTATTAATACATGCGACAGAGTCTTCGTTAATATCAATGCCAACAACTTTGAGTCCTGCTTGTGCTGCAACAATGGCAGTAGGCAATCCTATATACCCAAGACCAACAACACATACTTTTTTTATTTCATTAAGAGATGCTTTTTTCATACTCATATCCTTTCCTCTGGTAATCACACTCCCTACTTTCTTCGTACTGCTTCATTCGTAAGGTCTTAACAATCTCCACAATACGATCTGCAGAAAACCCATCTCCGTAAACAGAATTACGTATTAATTGCTGTTTTTTTTCATCATCCAAACTACTCGCAAGAGCTTTTAGGATAGCATTTTCTTGCGTTCCTACTAGTACCGCAAGCCCTTCCCATACTCCTTCCATTCTTTCACTTTTTTCTCGTAAGACAAGTACATTCTTACCCATACTTACTGCTTCTTCCTGAATACCTCCTGAATCAGTCATAACACAATCAACAGATTGCAAAAGGAAGACCAGTTCGTGATATGCAAGAGGAGGGAAAAGGGAAATATTTTGCTCATCAGCAAGCTGTACTTCTGCTAATGCAGCCATCACAACAGGATTAGGATGATAGGGATAAAAAAAAGCAGTTTCAGGATGCATTTGTGCATATCGCTTTACTGCACGAAGAATACGCACAATTCCATCAGGGAACGATTCTCTTCTATGTGCAGTCACCAACACTTTTTTGTAACCCCGATCATCAGCCATCTTGACTGCAGAAAAAAGTTCAGGACAAATACGTACACTTCCCACTTTTATTTTTTCTTCAATAATACGAAGTGCATCAACCACTGTATTGCCCACACAAAAAACAGTGCTTCGCTTTTTTCCTTCGGCAAGAAGATTTCCCGTAGCAAGAGAAGTTGGTGCAAAATGATACTGAGCAAGAAGGCCAACAATACAACGATGTGCTTCTTCAGGATAGGGGTTCAACATATCCCCTGTTCTCAAGCCAGCTTCAACATGACCTACTGGAATTTTTTCATAAAAAGCTGCCAATGCTGCTGCCATAACCGTTGTTGTATCACCTTGGAGTAGCACCAATGAAGGCTTGTGACGCGCATACACTTCCTTCATCGATTCAAGAACTGCACAAGTAAGATATGAAAGATCCTGGCCAGGCTTCATTAAAGAAAGTTTGATATCAGGCGTTACCGAAAAAAGAGTAAATACTTCATCAAGCAGGGAACAATGCTGACCTGTTGAACAAATGATTACAGGAACACCTGCGCGCTTTAAAGCAAAGAAGATAGGCATCATTTTGATACCTTCTGGTCGAGTTCCTACCACCAACATAACAGGTTGCATCGCCACTCCCTTTTTAATCATTACTGATTACGCTTAAATCGCAGATCACTTTACCATTTCACCTTATTGTTAGCAAAAAGAGAGATTTATTGATTGCCTACCATAACCAAAGTAAACTATCTTCTTTTTATCATCTCCAAAACTAACAGGGTAAAAAGTATGAATATTCTCTATGCTCCGTGGCGCGAAGAATACACAAATGCAACCGCACATGGCCCAAAAGGGCAAGAGGGTGTCGGCCCTGAAAATTGTGTCTTTTGTCCTCGTTTTTCGCAAACAAATGATGAAGAAAATTTTATCCTCGCCCGTTACCAATACACCTGTATCATGTTAAACCGTTATCCTTATAACTCCGGACACCTTCTGATACTTCCTTTTGAACACAATGGAGCACTTGAAGATCTTTCTATTGAAACACAAAAAGAGCTCATTCAGCTTATCTCACACAGTACAGTTATTTTGAAAAAAGAGCTTAAAGCCCAAGGTATTAACGTTGGAATAAATCTTGGAAAAGCTGCAGGAGCTGGAATACCTTCACATCTTCACGTACATGTATTGCCTCGCTGGTTTGGGGACACCAACTTCTTACCAACCCTTTCTGAAACCAAACAAGTTTCTAGCGATCTTGGAAAACTTTATAAAGACTTAAGCCCAAAGTTTAAAAACCTCCCCCTTTATTAATGCTATTAGAATAGTGAGCCAAACACCCCTTTGCCCCCTTTTTTAAAACAAGTATCTTTATCATAATTGCTTAGAGATTTACCTAAAACGACAATTAACTGTGGAGGTTATGGTCATGAAACTGATTTCAAGAAATGTATCTTTTATTTTTATAAGCATACTAATGTCCCAAAATTGCACCCTGCAAGCTGTTACATCAGTACTAAATGATCCAGCTGGTTATACTTTGAAAACTATAGGATCAGCAATAGTGTATGTCACTCCGATAGTCACAGACTATCTTAAAACTATAAAGGCAGCTGTCATAAGTAATATTATTACGCCTACTTATAATGCAGAGGCGATCCTTGCTAAAGCACAATCCATTAATGATGGCTCACTTCTAAACGGTATTAGTGTACTTGAACCTGCTACGAAGCATATTCTTACTCCTATAGATTTACAGACTTTACTGCTAAATCAATCAGACTCTGCATTTACCGTAGTCAAATCAATTCAACAAGGTTCAAACAATTTTGGACTTTTGAATTATTGGGCACCAAAAGTAAATGTCACTGAAGTCGCTCAAGAAATTGTTAAAAACACAGGAAATACAGCAAGTTCTTATGTTCCCGATGTAAGCTCTTTGATTCCCGATGTAAGCTCTTATATACCTGATGTAAAGCATCATATTCCCGATGTAAGGAGGACCCCTGATGTGAATTCTTGGATCAAAAGTATTCCTTCACCAAGCGAAATCATTTCAAAAATTCCCGTTATCTCAACCATTGTTAAACATCCAGGAAAAAGTATTGCTCTTTATCTTGCTGTCGGATGCGCAGCCGTCTATACCATTAAACGACTTCAATTGTATTACTTACAAAAAGAGTTTTTAAAAACTCTTGAAGCTACAGAGGCAACTCGTGACCCTCACCAATGGACACAATGCAAAGATATGATGCATCAATTTTCTCCTACAAATTATCCTAACATCAATGCTATAAATACTGAGATGGCAATGAAATTTGTAACCAATTTAAGTCCAGCTGATATAAGCAACAAATTTCTTAAAAAGTTTTTTCCTCTCCATACATTGGTAGCATATGCTGCAAATGTAATGTCGAATATTTAACACATACGATAAGTCAAAAAGATACTATGAGTGGGACAGAGATTTTTACGAATTTCTGTCCTTTTTTTTACAGCACTAAAAAAACTTTAAAAATTATAGAGAAAATTCGGCAAGAGGCCATGGTTCACTAAAATCAAGATGAATATCTTGTAGAGGTTCGTGACGCACTAAAATGTAAAGGAGTGAAGCAGCGCATCCTTGTTCTTTATAATTTTTTAGCAAGGCTGAAATAAAAGATTCTTTCTGATGGATTGACCAGTTTTTTTCAAAAGGATTGTGATCAAACGATACGTACATTTCGTAACCAGATGGAGAAAATAACACACTTTCAGCCTTTATTTTTTTTGAAAGAATAGATTCATCGTAAAGCCATGCAAGCCAGGTAGTTGTCAAAAGTTTAAAATTTTCCTGGTTACTTTCTGCCCAAAGAATTTGGAATGATTCCTTAATCCAATCACTATTTTTTTCTCTCCACAACGTAATATTTTTCTTCTCTACCACAGAAGTAGCTTGTTTATGATGTGATGGTTTGTGCCAATAAATAACTAACCATTCTTGATAAGTACAAAAGAAAACGAGACCTGCTAGAAACCCAATGATTGAAAAAACTACCATTAAATTTTTCTTATTCATGCACATTTTTGCTCGCAATCATAATCACTTCTTTAAGGCCCTCAAAAAGTTGTGAAAAATATACTTTCCACTCCTTTTGTTTGCTTATTCCAATCTCAACGAGAAATGAAGGCGCAATGACTGCTTGTAAAGGTTTAAGAGGTAGTGCGATTGGTTTAAAAACAGGAATCACACCATTATTTTTTGCCGTGTTAAAAAATAGAGAAGCAATTTTTTTTGATGTTTGAGCATGTTTTTCATGCACTCTATGTGCTGGAGTAAACGTAAGCAATTCATTCTTTTGTTGATGGATGTTTTCTGAGTTCTGTGTTGAACAAGTATAGATACGAATAGTTTTTGCACTTTCAATTTCAATAAAAACATTAAGAACAATATGTAAATCAGCATTGATACAGTTAGAAAAAGAAGCTGATTGCAGAGGGTCAATTGTTTCTTGTGATGTCCGAGAAAGTACAATACGTACGTCGTGTGGAAAAATATCTTCAAGTGACTGTTTTAACCAAGTGAGAGCTTCGTGAGAACCAGTTGTATCGTGTTGCACTCCTTGATCAAGCACAACAGTAAAAAAACGTGCAGAAATGGTTGTGGAAAACATTGTGAAAAGCATTAGAAAAAAAAACTGTTTTATCTGCATGCTAAATCACTGGTTAAATAGTGAGTAAGAAACGTAAGACGTTCCGTTCCTTTAGTGTTTTTAATGGCCATGGCAAGCGCTTTATATTGACCAATAATAAAACATACTTTTTTTGCTCGTGTCAGCGCTGTGTAAACAAGATTGCGTTGCAAGAGAGTAAAATGTTGCATAAAGAGAGGAATGATGACTGCTGAAAATTCTGACCCTTGGCTTTTATGAATTGAGATAGCATATGCCAAAGTAAGTTCATCAAGTTCAGAAAAATCATAATCAACCTCCTTTTCTGGGAAGGTAACAGTTAAAATTTTATCTTCTTCATCAATTTTACTAATGGTACCAATATCACCATTGAATACATGTTTATCGTAATTGTTTCTGATTTGCATTACAGGGTCATCAATTTTAAAAGTGGAAAACATACGTTGTACTTGTGCTTTTTTTTCTGAGTTTAATAGAAGCTGCATGTCTTGGTTAAGTTTTTGTGTTCCTGCAATGCCACGATTCATAGGAGCCAAAATAAGAGCATCCTGAACATTTATGCCAAAACGAGGAAGGAGTCCATGTATAATTTTTTTAAGATGAAGTGGAAGGTTAGCAGGATCTTCTTCTGCAATAAAAAAGTAATCTTGAAATGTACATTCTGCTTTTGAAACAGGCATCTCCCCTTTGTTGATACGGTGAGCATTGTACGTAATTAAACTATTTTGCGCTTGTCTAAAAATATAACTGAGTTTGGTAACAGGAACAGTATTGCTTGCAATAAGATCTCGTAAAAAATTTCCTGCGCCAACAGGGGGCAATTGATCAATATCACCAATAAAAATAATGTGTGCCGTAAAAGGAATTGATTTTATTAATGCGTATGCAAGAAACGCATCAATCATAGATGCTTCATCAACAATGAGATAATCAACTTTAAGCGAATGCTGTTCGTTATAGGTAAATGTCATAGTATGAGGATTAAATTCTAGAAGCCGATGAATAGTAACCGCAAAACGCCCTGTGCTTTCCATCATACGCTTTGCTGCGCGTCCGGTAGGTGCAGTTAATTTATAGCCAATCTGTAGTCCATCCAGAATACCAAGTAATTTTTTAATCAGTGTTGTTTTCCCTGTTCCAGGACCTCCTGTAATAATAGAAACTTTTGCTTGAAGACAATCGATAATCCCTTTTTGCTGTGCTTCATTAAGCTCGACTTCATCTTCTTTAGGTATACGTAACGATTGATAGATTGCGTCAATATCAAATGAGCGGGTTGAGTAATGATTAATAACCGTATCTAACTTTGCAGCAATGTTTTTTTCGACATAATAATGTTGAGCAAGGGTTACGTAATGTTTATTATCGTACGTTACTAATTTTATTTTTTGCATTTCATGAAGTTCATGGAACGAGCGTTTAAGCGTTGCTTGAACCTCTGGCTCTTCTTCAAGCTCTAGCAGTTCCAATGTTTTCTTTTTAAGCTCATCAAGTTCAACATAAAGATGACCAAAAGTGGTTGCAGTGGTAATGGCAAAAATAATGCCAGCTTTTATGCGTTTTGCTGATTTTTTTTCAAACCCAAGATTTTGCGCAAGAAGATCAGCCATTTTAAAACCAATACCCCACACTTCTTCTGCCAGGCGATAGGGATTTTCAGTGACGATAGCAACGGAACTTGTCCCATATTTTTTATAAATTTTTGCTGCATAAGCAGGAGATGCACCTTTTTCCTGCAAAAAGACCATAATTTTTGCGATATCTTTTTGATCTTTCCATGCGGCAATGATCTGTTCAAGCCGCTTAGGTCCAATACCAGAAACTTCTGAAAGTCGTTCTGGGTGCTTATCGATAACTTCAAGAACGGTGGCACCAAAAGCGTTGACCAATTTGTCAGCATAGGTTTTCCCAATGCCTTTAATCATTCCTGAACTTAAATATCTTCGTAGACCAAGAACACTGGTTGGCAGGGTTGCTTTGCACGATTGTGCATCGAACTGTTTGCCAAATTTAGGATGAGTAACCCATGCACCTTCAACTTCCACATCTTGTCCTGGATGGAAAGAAACTGCATGGGCACGAACAACTATTGAAGTTTCACGCTCAACTTTGAGAAGGAACACACAAAAGCTTTTTTCGCTATCTTGAAAAAGAAATCGTTCAACTGTTCCGCTTAGTGTTTCCATATCGTTGAGGTGACCTTATTTAGTATGTGCTTTTTGCACAAGTTCTTTGTACTGTTTATGCGCTTCTGGACATGATTCAATCATGTCTTCTATAAAGTGACTAAGATCATTCAAGAACATAAAGAACTCAGTGGCAGATGCATCGTAGAGTCGCTTTTTTTCATCAGGAAGATCAGCATTCGCCATCAAAGATGTTTCTCTCTTTTGATCTTTCAAAAAAAAGGCGATCAATGAATGTTTGATGCTTTTTGCTATGTCACTTTCTTCTTTTTTTCCGCGCAATGTTTTCATCTTATCAGTAAAATCATCTTTAATCTTGCTCAGAACTGCATTGAGTTTTGTCCAGCGGACATCACTTTTTGCAACATTCTCTTTGATAAGCTTATGTTCTTCAATAACAAGTTCTTGAAGAGTTACCAATCTATCTTCAAAAGAATAAAGCCCATTTCTTTTTTGTGTGGCTTTATCACGTTGCCCGTATTGAATAGCTTTGATTTTTGAAAGCGCTTGGAGCGATTCATGAACAGACGTTGCATCAAAAAAACCGTATTTCCCATCTACTTTTTTAATAAGATCAAGTTCCTTAAAATTGGTTCGTTTACGTTTTTTTGCTAGATGCATAGCTGCAGCAGCTTCAACTCCTGGTACAGTGCTTGCTTCAGCTGCTATAAAACATACGTGCGAGCATAGTAATAAAAGTGATAGTATTTGTTTTTTCATAGTAGTGCGTTCCTTTTTTAGAAGAATTTTTGGATGAGAAGACAGGCGCCCCATTCTTCTCCTACCCCAAAACTGTTAGCCGTTACTTCGCCTCGCAAACCAAATTTCCAGGAAGAACCTGGCTTGAATTTTTTTTCTAAAGAAAACCATAGCATTGATTGATAGCCGTAACCCATTTTTGCCATTGATTTTTTAATGATTTGTTGGTTTTTGATTTCTGCTGGTGCATCAATAGTTAAGAATCGTTCATCGGTATGCCACCATAAATCAGTACCTGCCGTTATATCAAGACGTCTTCCTGTGTAGGTAAATGCAGAAGTACTTTGAATAATAAAACCAGGAAAAACCGAAACGTTGTAACGAGTTGGAAAAAATTTGGCAATAAATTGCTGATTTAAAAAATCCAGCTTTGCAGAAAGTTGTCCCGTTGCAGGATTGGTATCATCCCAATCAAAAGCATTAAAAGCAGTCACTGGGGTATAAGTAATAAAAAAACGCTGTTCGTTAGCAGGAAGTAACATTTCTGCAGAAAGGAGCCCTGAAAGAGAAAATTTCTCACTAAAAATCATTTTATTATGCGTAAAAACCCCAATACCAAGATGGTGATTATTTCCCAATGGTGTTTGTACAAGAATAGTTGAAAGCCGATCCATAATAGCATTTCCAAGTTTTTGAATATTTTCTTGGACTAAAGGTATATTTTGATCAGGCGGCGTACTCATACCTGGTAAAAGTAAATCAGTATACAAATCAAAAGCTGGAGCAGGTGCGTAGACATTAAAATTGGTTCCGTACAACCCTTTTTTTACTGCAAAAGCAGTTGGAATGGTTGCTCGTACGCCAGCACTAAAAACTTGTTTATGAGTGTCTATAAATAAATGTTCAAAGTTAAGCCGTAGATCTCCGAATCCTACTTGGTCACTGATTAAATGTTCACGCGCAAAATCGACTTCATCAAAACCAGTGTCACTAAAGAAAAGATTTTTTTGAACTATTAACTGATCTTCTTCTGGCATATTAAGATTATGTTCCGCATATAAAAATGGAATACGCCCAGAAAGAGTCCACGTGTCTGTTGATTTTACGTACTCAAACATTGCTCCTGCGCGCCGTTCTTCTAGATAGATCGTATTAAAAAGCCCAAGAACGTTGCTCAGATTAACTCCTTCAAAATCAACATCTTCGATCTTTGTAAGAAGATCATTGAGTGCATTGTTAGCATCGTTTTGGTTCATATCGATGTAATAATTTATATTCGATCTTGTATCGTAAAAATATTCTTTGAACGTCTGTGTGGCAAACGGTTTAAAGCTGAAATTTTGACCATGCAATCCTTGTTCTACAAATTGTTGAAATATTGGATTATCAATAATGTTTCTACGTAGAGGTGGATTACTGCGGTAATATAAAGGATTCTGAAGAACCTTTTGCGCATCAACAAGTGTAGTTAAATTAGCAACAGCATCATCTTTTGAAATAACAGCACGCGTGGTACTAAAATCTAAGCTTTGATCTTCTGCTGCCTCTAAGAGATATGGTTCTTCTCCCAGTTGATCAAAAACATTTTCCCATTCTTCTGCATAAATGTTTATAGATGTGAATACCAATATGAATAAAAAATAGCGACCGTACTTCATAATTTTTTTTTCCTGCGTAAACTCTTTATTACTACTATCACTAAAGAAGGATGGGTATTTTATGAGATTAAGGCATTCTGTTTTAATGCAAGTCAGTATACTTAAAACGTCTAGTTATGACAAAACAGTTCAAAATTAAGCTTATTCTACACATTATCGTTCAAGGGAGTCGATTTTTATGGTGCACAACCCATCCAATTTAAAAAGTTTTATGGTTGAAGGAAATATTGGAGCGGGTAAATCGACATTCTTGCGATTAATCGAAGAACATTTGCCAGTGCAAATTGTCTATGAACCTGTAGATCAATGGCAACGTGTTGCAGCTGGAGAAAACCTTCTTGAACGTTTTTACAAAGATACGCAACGATGGGCATACACTTTTCAATCTTATGCTTTTATTACACGCGTTATGGAACAACAAAAAAAAGCCCTCGAATTAGTACACGGCTTACAAGTTATTGAACGATCTGTGTATTCAGATCGTTACTGTTTTGCAAAAAATTGTTTTGAGATGGGTACTATGAACCCCCTTGAATGGAGTTTGTATCAGGAATGGTTTGACTGGTTAATTGAAAACTATGTACAAAAACCATCTGGATTTATCTATTTACGCACAAGCCCAGAAAAAAGTTATGAACGTCTAAAAAAACGTGCTCGCTCAGAAGAGAAAGTGGTTCCTTTAGAATATTTGACACTATTACACAACAAGCATGAGCAGTGGTTGATTGAAAAAAAGAATGTAGCACAATCACTTTTTGATGTTCCTGTATTGGTTATTGAGGCAGACCAAGAATTTGAGAGTTCTCCAGCTCAAATGGAAGAACATGTCACTCAAATTGCTAAATTTATAGGAGCACTTTCTCCAGCAAGTAAAGCTAGTCAGACTGTATCTTCAGTTTTTTCGCATATATCCTTGTAAGGAACTAAAAAAGTGGAGTAGAATAACGAACTACACTGTTAAAATGAAAATAGATCTGTGAAAGGGTATCCAATGGAATATTACGTAAAAGCTGCTGCTTTTTTAGGCGCTGCAATCGCTATAGGGTTAGGAACACTTGGGCCATCTTTGGGGATGGGAATGATTGCTTCAAAGGCGTGTGAAAATATAGGAAAATATCCAGAAAGCGCTAATCAAATTAGAAGCGCTATGATGTTTGGACTTATTATGGTCGAAACAGCAGCCGTGTATGCGTTTGTTATTTCTTTTGTTACGATTCTTTTTAATCGTTAATCTTTTCGCTTTTTAGTAAGCAAGGTGATCGCATGATTCAGATTAACGTTACTCTTTTTATTCAAATGCTTAACTTTATAGTTGCATGGAAAATACTTGATACCTTTTTTTTACGTGACTGCGTAAAAGAAGTTCATAAAGAACGTCACGTCATTACACTTCTTGAGCAATGCGTTGAATCTGAAAAAAATGCAGCCCGTCAGATAGAAAATGAGCATTCTTGTGCCCTTGAAGTCATTCGCCAGAATTTTATTGCAGCACTTCCTCCTGTAGCAGAAGACCTTTCTCCTAAAAACATTTCAATCGATACGTTTTCATTTTCTCGAGAATGTGACATTGCCGAGCGCCAACAAATAACAGACGAAACGATTCAGTTCTTGGTAAAGAGAGTAACGCATGTCTAGTTTTTCTTGGCCTATTCTTTTTAATAAACTGCTCAATCTAGGAGTGCTTGTCACTACCTGTATTTACTTAGCAAAAAAATATCTTTCCCCTTACATAAAAAAAAGTCTTAAACATCGCGAAGAACAAATTTTTTTATTAGAACAGGAAGTACTAGGGCTTCGAGTAAAGAAAACTGATAGTATCCGAGAAATGGATGAACAAAAAGCATATGCCGCACAACTGCTTTGGAAAGTGCAGCTTTGGAAAAACGTGATGGAAGAACGATGTATTCTCCAAGATCAAGAACGAACAATCATTGAAAAAAAATCTCTTGAATATTTAAAAAAACGAGCCGACGGCTTGTGTCATGAATATTTGAAGCGTGAAGTAATACCTCAGATTTTTGCTCAAACAAAAGAACAAGTTCTTACTTTTTTTGTAGATGAAAAAATCCAAAAAAAATACATAGCAACTTCTTTGATAAGCATGACAAAAGGAAATTTGCATGGATAGATCAGGACTTTTTCTTGCTCGACGTTATGCACAAGCTTATTTAAAAACATTTTATCATCTTCTTACCCCTGATCATATTGCTGCGTTTGAAGCAATACATGTTTTTTTTACCGAACATCAACCTGCTTGTTTTTTAATGGATTTAACTTTGTTATCATCAGAGATAAAGAAAAATGCGCTTACTAATTTAATTGAGCGCTTCAAGCTTCCCGTTTCTTGTTATGCATTAATGTGTTTGATTATTGCTCATCATCGCGCTGCACTCCTTGCTCCTGTGTTTCATCAATTGGCAGATCTGTATCAAGAGCAAGCAAAGATTATGACATTTTGCGTACAAAGTTCAGTTGCACTCTCTGATGAAGAAAAAACTGGCATAGAAAAATTTTTAAAGAAGCAGGTACCTATGCAGATACAATGCTCTTATGAACTAAATCCAGAACTGATAGCTGGTGTGCGTATTTTTAATGAACGGTATTTGTGGGAATATTCTGCTCAGGCTCAACTACGAGCACTGTATACGAGCGTACGACGCTGAGGTTTTATGAAGATAAAAAGTACCGATCTTGTTTCTCTTTTTGAAAAAGCTTTACATGATGGGCCGCAAGAAAATTTAGAAGAAATTGGAATTGTTGTTCAAGTAGGTGATGGGATTTGCCGTGTTCATGGACTTGAGCGAGCAGTTTATAATGAAATTGTCGAATTTGACGAAGGAAACAAGGGAATCATTCTTGATCTTGATGAAAGTTACGTCTCTGTTTTTCTTTTATATGCAAATATACCTGTTGTTGAATTAGAAGTAGTCAGACGCACTGGGCATGTCTTTAAAACTCCTGTAGGAATGAACCTTCTTGGTCGCGTTATCAATGCGATTGGAACTCCCATCGATGGCCTTGGAGAATTAGATACAGAGGAAGTAGCACCGATAGAAGCGTTTGCTCCAGGGGTTATTGAACGCAATCCAATTAACGAACCACTACAAACAGGAATTCTTGTTATTGATGCGTTAGTGCCTGTTGGCAAGGGTCAGCGAGAGCTAATTATTGGAAATAGAAATACCGGTAAAACCGCCGTTGCGCTTGATGCAATTTTAAACCAAAAAGGTAAAAATGTTTTCTGTATCTATGTTTCGATTGGTCAACGCCAAGCAAATTTAGCACGTGTTATTCAGCTCTTAAGTGAAAATGGAGCACTTGAATACACTGTTGTAGTAAGCGCCGATTCAAGTGATGCAGTGCTGTGCCAATATCTTGCACCGTACGTTGGTTGTACCATTGGTGAATATTTTAGAGATAGAGGACACGATGCTCTTATTGTCTATGATTCTTTAAGTAATCATGCCATTGCTTACCGAGAAATGTCTCTCTTATTGCGTAGACCACCAGGACGTGAAGCATATCCAGGTGATGTATTTTATCTCCACTCTCGTCTTTTAGAGCGTGCAGGAAAACTTGCAAAAGGTGGTTCACTAACAGCACTTCCTATTATTGAAGTACAATCAGATGATATCACTGCGTACATTCCAACCAATCTTATTTCCATCACTGACGGACAAGTATTCCTTGATGACCAACTGTTTAAAAGTGGGATTCGTCCTGCAGTAAATATTGGTCTTTCGGTATCTCGTGTTGGTGGTGCTGCACAAACGCGTGCAGTAAAAAAGATGGCAAAGACCTTAGGCCTTGAGCTTGCACAATATCGTGAATTGTTAGATTTTTCTCAATTTGGCACTGACCTTGATAAAGAAGCACAACAACGCCTTGCCCGTGGTCAATGCGCTATGGAAGTGCTTAAACAGGGCCATTACACAACCTATAACTTTGTGCAGGAAGCATTAATGCTTTTTATTTTACAAGAAGGTTTTTTGCATGATGTTGCGCTTCCTACTATTCAAGCATTTGTGTCACAGTTCGTAAGCTACGTTGAATCAGTCTATCCGCAAGTTTATAACACCATTTTAGAATCAACCGATGTGTCCGATCAAATTAAAACTGAACTTATTGCAGTAGCAAAAGAGTTTAAAGTTCTTTTTGTGGCACCTGAATTAATGGGATAAAAAAAGTAGCCGCAATGAAAAAAATAAAAGTAATTCTCATGCATGGTAATGGCTCAAGTTCTCCACAGGATAATTGGTGGCCATATGTTAAAAGCAAATTAGAAAAAAAAGGCTTTACAGTTCTTGCCCCTCAATTTCCCGATGCTCCACTTTGCAGAGAAAAATACTGGCTCCCTTTTTTAAAAGAGCTAGGTGCCGATGAGAGTACAATACTTATCGGCCATTCAACAGGTGCTATTGCTGCTATGCGGTTTGCTGAAAGCAATCGCATTTTAGGATCGGTGCTTATTGGTTCTTATGTAAGTGACTTGGGTATGGAAACTGAAAAGCTCAGTGGGTATTTTGATCGTCCATGGAAATGGAATGCCATTAAAAACAATCAAACCTTTATCATTCAATTTGCATCCACTGATGATCCATGGATTCCTATTACCGAAGCACGAGCAGTACACGAAAATCTAAACACTGAATATTACGAGTTTACCGATGAAGGTCACTTTGGCGGAGACGATGAAAAGCTAGAGTTTCCTGAATTGGTCAATGCGGTTAGTAATCAACTCAAAGCCGTACGTTAATGAATTTTATACCGTTAAAAACAAAACGTTTTCCGCTATTGATTCAGTGGCTTAATACACCTCATGTTGCTCAATGGTGGTCAGATGGTAAGGTATGGGATGAAGTAGCAGTTGCTGAAAAATATACCTCTTACATTGATGGTTACAAAATTAATGAGCATAGTGAAAAAAAGCCGATCTTTCCTTTTATAATTCAGTATCAGGGTACCATGATCGGCTACATTCAGTATTACGATGTGCGCGATTTTACAAGAGAGTCATTTGATGTTGTACAGCCGTATCTTCCCGCTTCATGCGCTGCCTTAGATTTTTTTATAGGTGATGAAGCTTTTCTTGGAAAAGGTCTGGGCACAACCTTTCTTGTGCAATTTTTGCAAGAACATATTTTTAAGAATTTTGAGGCTTGTTACGTTGATCCTGAAAAAGAAAACCATCGCGCTTTGCGTACGTATGAAAAAGCAGGATTTACTGTTCTTAGTGATGTTAATCAGATAATTTTGGAAGAACTTTCTATTGTGCCGTTGGTTATTTTAAAAGATTTTTAGGAGCTACGTAGTATGAAACATCACGGTAGTATTTCTGCTGATCTTCTTACTGCTCAAGAATGTGCATACGAGCCATTAGGATTAATCTACAGCAACCTGGTCCAAGAAGCAGAAAGCAAAGAATATGAAGCTTGCAGTTTTAATCTTTGCCAAAAACATATCAAGTTCCGTACAGCAAAAATCACCCCAACAAAAATAGGACAATTCGTTACCTTCTGGAAACGAATCAGCGATGGGCCTATTATGCCGTACGATGTAAATGACGACTTTGATTTTTTAGTAGTGAGTGTGCGTGATACGAATCGCCTAGGTCATTTTGTTTTTCCAAAAGATGTTCTTTTGCAAAAAGGGTTGCTGTCAAAAGATGGACAGGGTGGAAAGCGGGCTATGCGCGTATATCCTTTGTGGGACATAACGGATAACTTTCAAGCAAAAAAAACTCAAACTTGGCAGTTGCTTTATTTTGTTGGAATTCAGCCTTCTTTTGATAAAGAGAAGATGAGAAAATTTTTAGCTTAATGGCGCTTACTCTTGTCCACTAAGAGAGTTTTCATGTTCACAACTCCCTGAACCATAGCGCTGCTTCAGTAGCACTACCATTTTTTTTAATGCTGGAAAGTAACGATTTTTAACGCACTCATAAATATGATCGGCAACTTTTTCATCATAAGTATGAGTTGTTTGATTTCTGTCATCAAGCATATCGAGCCATAACTTTTCATTATCAATCAAATGCTGTTGAAAAGCATATTGAAGAGCTCCTCGTGGCGAATTCGTTTCTATTCCACACTTCTCTAACAATACGATTTTTAATGTCTTCCAGGCCAGTTCAAACGTATATTCAAACCGTTGAATACATGCATCAATCACAAATCTTTTACCTACAATAGGCTCATTGACGACTTCTTCAAGAGTAGTGACCGCTTTCTCAAAAACCTCAATTCTAAAAGCTGATTTTTCGAAACTCTTATGCATGTGTTTCCTTTCTATGAAATATAATTACGCGATCGTTCAAAATATTTTTCCTAAAAGGATTATCCTCTCTTATCGTATCAAATTGCACACAATCAATTTTTAATAGGGTGTCTGCCTGATTAATTACCTCCCTAAGGTCGTACCATTCATCTCTTGTTGCACGCGGGCAGACAATAGCAATATCAATATCAGATCGCTCTTGATTGTCTCCTCGAGCACGCGAACCATAGAGCCAAATTTCATCAACGAAGGGAAATTCACACAGTTTTTTAAAAAAATTATAGTCTTTAATCCACGCATATTTTTCAGAACAAATTTCCATATTTTGTCTTTCATACGTCATCATCAACCCGCTAAAACATAACATACAAGGATATGGTGACACTGTGTTATGCTTAAAAAAAGGGAGCTCGAAAGCCCCCTTAAGTTTTTACTACTTAGTTCGAAGAACCAGACGACCCAGCTCCAGGACCTGCAGGAATAGTAAGAACGGTAGTGCCATTCTTCTTTGTTCCCATTGATTCAAAAAACTCTTCATTCGTTTTGAACTTCTTCATCTTATCAATCAAGAATTCCATACCTTCAATAACGTTCATATTAGAAAGGAATTTCTGTAGAACCCATGCACGCTTGAGTTCAGCATCAGGAAGCAATAAATCTTCTCGACGCGTACCAGAAACCAAGAGGTCGTAGGCAGGATAAACGCGACGGTTTGCCAGTTTACGGCTCATATGCATTTCCATGTTACCAGTACCCTTAAACTCTTCGAAAATAACTTCGTCCATACGAGAGCCAGTTTCGATAAGCGCCGTTGCTATGATCGTTAATGAACCACCTTCTTCAGTGTTACGTGCAGCACCAAAGAAACGTTTTGGACGTTGTAAAGCGTTTGCATCAATACCACCCGTCAATATTTTTCCAGAAGCAGGAGCTGTTGTGTTATAAGCACGAGCAAGACGAGTAATTGAATCAAGCAAGATAACTACATCTTTTTTCGATTCAACGAGGCGCTTTGCTTTTTCAAGAACCAATTCTGCTACTTGTACATGACGTTCAGCTGATTCATCAAAGGTTGAGCTGATAACTTCAGCATGAGCACCTTTAACACAACGTTTCATGTCTGCAACTTCTTCAGGACGTTCATCAACCAAAAGAACAATTATGAAAACGTCAGGATGATTACCAATTAAACTTTGAGCGATTTCTTTTAAAAGAACCGTTTTACCTACACGAGGAGGAGCAACAATCAAACCACGTTGCCCTTTACCAATAGGAGTAAAGATGTCCATGATACGAGTAGAAATAAAAGATGCATCAAATTCGAGTTTAAATTTTTTGTCAGGATGCATTGGAGAAAGACGATCAAAAAATGGTCGTTCATTCAATTTTATTGGATCTTCAAAATTAACTTTAATTATTTTATCAAGTGCAAAGTATTTTTCACCATCTTTTGGCTTACGAATAGTTCCCACAACGTTATCACCTGTGCGTAATCCGATACGGCGCACTTGAGATGGAGAAACATACACATCATCAGGACTTGAAACATAATCAAATCTACTTGAACGTAAAAAACCAAAACCATCTGGAAGTCTTTCCAAAACTCCTTCAACTGGAATTTCGCGATCTGGATCTTTTTGTATTTCGAAAATTTTAACAATTAAATCTTTATGAGATAGCAAGCTTGCGCCAATCATACCAAGCCGACGAGCATGAACATTCAATTCTTGCATAGAAAGTTCAGACAACTGTTCTTCAGTAAGATTTTTTAAAGGAGCCATTTCAAGCTGCCTGGAACCATAAGACTGATTGTCTCCACGATTTTGATAAGACTGATTTTGTTGAGCATGGCTTGAAGTACTATGAGGGCGACGACTGCCAGATCTATCTTGTCTATCATAACGATCTTGACGACCCTCTCCATCGTTCCTCGAAGAACGATTGTCATAACGATTTTGCCCTTCTCCATCATTTCTATTCTCGCTTCTCATAGGACGCTTATCGCGATTTTCACGACGAACTTCTCCCTCTTGTCGAGGTGCAACGCTAGGAGCAGGAGTAGAGATAGGAGTCTGATGAGGAGGATTTACTTGAGGAGTACTTGTGTATGAAGTTGCAGAACCAGCACTATTAGTACGCTTACGATTATAAGTTCTCTTTTTTTCTTTTTGTTGTTGCGGTTGCGTAGAAGCAGAACCTTCAACAGGAATAGATGGCGGTGTTACCGGTGTATCATCTTGCATTTATGTATATCTCCCTAACAGTAGTAGAATGCTCACATTTGAACATTTCTTGCAAAACCAAACACTCCACCCATATGAAGATTTTTAGTTTTTTAGACACAACTTAAAAATTCAAGAAACTTATATCGACCCTAAATCCGGCGACGTAACGCCAACATTACAGGACTTGCAACATAAATAGAGGAATAAGTTCCAATTACAATCCCAATTAAGAACGAAAGTGAAAGCGTATGAAGCGCTTCACCACCAAAGACAAAAAGCGCACCTGCTGCCAATGTTGTAGCAAAACTGGTCATCAAGGTTCTTCTTAATGTTTGGTTAATACTTTCATTCACAATGACTTCAATGTCCTTGCCTTTTTCTTTTGCCATATTTTCACGAATACGAGAATAAATAATAATCGTATCATTAATTGAGTAACTCAACATTGCTAAAATAGCGCAAATAACATTAGGAGAAATTTCAAGACCAAAACAAGCAAAAACGGTCAAAATCGCAATCGCATCATGGAAAATTGCAACCATTGCACCCACGCCAAAAGAGATCGACCAAAAACGCCACGCTATGTAGAAAAGCATCAAAAGTAGACCCAACATCAAGGCAATCAATGAGTTAAGAAACAACATTTTACCCGCTGCAGGCCCCACAGCATTCGCCTCTTCAACAGTAATCACCGTATCAGGAAATTCAACTTGCAGACCATTTTTCATTTTTTCAGCTAAGCCAGCAACATCCGTAGTAAAATCTTTTACACGAACTGCAACGTCAGAGTTTCCAAGTTCACGAATAACCGCATCACCCCACCCTTGCTTAACAAGAGTTGTCTTTAAGTGCTCAGAACCAATCGGTTTACTGAACTTATAAAGAACCTGAGTTCCACCGCTAAAATCTACACTGTAAACAAAGCCACCACGATACACGTAACCAGCAATACCAGCTGCTAACAATGCGCATGAAAAAAGCGCTGCAAAATAACGATACTTCAAAAAATCAATGCGTGTATATTCAGTCATCCTTACTCTCCGAGGGATACGTAACCTTCACACTGCTCCCTTTTTAAAGGAGCACCTAACTCTATTGTCATACTTTAAAAATGAACTATTGGCCACTCACTGGATCAATAGAAACAAATTTACGTCCACGTTGACCAAAATGGAATCTCAGAACACCAGTACCTGTTGCAAACAAAGTATGATCTTTGCCCATACCAACCAATTTACCTGGGTGAATGCGAGTGCCACGTTGTCTTACAATAATCTCGCCGCCTGTTACTTCTTGTCCTGCAAAAAGCTTAATACCAAGACGTCTACCTTTACTATCACGACCATTTTGAGTGGAACCACCCGTTTTACTCGTTGCCATCGGAAATCCTTAGATTGTTTAAAAAATTGATTTGAAAATTTTCAAGAAAGAGCACATAACCTTAAGAAATAATGTTTTTGAGTATGACAACATACTGTTAAATGTCAATACCATCGCTATTCTTGCAACCTTAATGCAGCTTATTTTTTTAAAAAATACCCAGCAAAATAAGCTTATCTAATGATAATAAAAGAGCAGGAATCCAACATTCTCCACAGCAAGAAGAATATTTATTCAAAGAACAACTAGCACACATATGAGCTTTTTCAGCCTTTGGTTGAGAATCGATAAAGCTTACCCCTTCTTCTACCCCTCTTAATTCAGAATAAACTGATTCTGCTCCTGCTTGCTTACTGTCGGTTAATTCCAGCGCCTTACCTTGATTATCACTTGCAAAACAACATCCTGAAAAAATTAGTCCACACCACAAAACTACTACTCTTTTTCCCATCGCTTTATTCCTTTTTTTAACGAACATCACCAAGTTGTTCAGTCCATTCTTTAAGAGTGGTTGCCCATTCTTCACCGATTAAATATTTTTTTTGCCAAGCATTCAAAGTAACTGGAAAATGAGGGAGAGCCAAACGTAAAAGTGCCTTTGCATAATCCCTAATTTCTGATTGAGCACCATGAGATAAACGTAATTTCATAAAGTGCATAAGTGAATGCATATTGCAGGTAAAGATAAATTCTGTATACGTACCAACCGGCAATAAGGCTCTTGCCTGTTCTCGACATACCCCTGCTTCAAGTAACTGCTCATAAGCTTTATACGAAGCATCTAATGTTTGTTTATAAAGCGCTAAAAGCGATTCATCAAAAAAAGCACCGTTCGAGCTTTGTTTATTAACCATATCTTGATAACGAAATTCTTTAGGAATATAAAATTCAGTTTTCACTGTCACATAGCGATAACTGATTTCATTATATGAATTCATGCGATGACGCATCCATTGGCGTGCCACAAAAATAGGAGCTTTTATTCTAAAAGAAAGCTGATTGTGCTCAAATGGACTGGTATGCTCATGCTCCATTAAGAAATCGATAAGCTTTGTATCGCGCTCGCTAATCGCAGCTGAAACACGACCATAAGAAACACGGGCAGCGTTGGCAATATCTAAATCAGAACCTGATACCCGTAAGAGCTCAACTGAACTTAGACCATCTTGTAATGGATCAAGCTTATCGTTTTTTTCTGCAAAGGCTGTTATTGCTTGCGCAGTGTTCACTTGTTTCATATTTCATCCCAACCTATTTAACTAACTTCTTTCCAATTATTACCAACTGCGACATTCACCGTCAAAGGAACTTCCCATGATATGATATTTTCTAATTCCTGAATAACCATTTTTTGTACTGCATCAATTTGAGATTGTGCAACAGTCAGTAAAAGCTCATCATGAATTTGTAAAATAAGCGCAGCATCAAAGCCTGATTTTTTTAATGCTGTATGAACTTGCAACATTCCCATCTTCATAATTTCTGCCGCAGTTCCTTGCGCTACCGTATTAATTGCAATGCGACATGCTTCCTCGAACAAATGCTTATTGCGCTCATGAATGCCAGGTATTGGTCTTCTTCTACCAAATATCGTTTCGGTATAACCAAGCCGTTTCGTTTTTTCAATCACACTATCCATCCATTCTTTTACTTTTGGATAACGATCAAAATAAGCGTCTATATATTTTTTTGCATCTTTTAACGAAATGTCCATATCCTTAGAAAGGCCATACGGCGTTAAGCCATACAAAATACTAAAGTTAATGCGCTTACCAATGTTTCGGTCATGCTTAGTAAGCTCATTTGCAGGAATACCAAGTAATGCTGATGCTGTTTCTGCATGAATATCATGCCCCTCTTTAAAAGCTTTCATCAAGTTTTCATCTTTGCATAGATGAGCAAGAATGCGCAGTTCAATTTGTGAATAATCAGCTGCCAAAAACACATGTCCCTCTTCAGGATAAAATGCTCTACGAACCATGCTCCCTAGTCCATCAGTTGGAATATTTTGCATATTTGGTTCAGAACTTGCCAAACGTCCTGTCGCAACACGAGTCTGACTGTAGGTAGTATGAATACGGCCCGTACGAGGATTAATATATCCAGGCAAAGCCTCAAGATAGGTGCTTTTTAATTTATATAATTCGCGATACTGAATCAAAAAACTCGGAATAGGATGCACCTTTGAAAGCTCTATTAACACTTCATTATCAGTAGCAAACCCAGTTCTTTTAGCACTCTTTTTCTGTGTTGGTAATTGCAGATATTCAAACAACAGTTCTGCTACTTGTTTTGGAGAATTAAGATTGATCGATGCATACCGAGGATCAATAAGACCGATAATCGTTCTATAAAGTTCACCTAATTTTTTCTCAACCACTTCATGCAAGGTTTGTAATATTTCTCGATCACAATAAATACCACGCGCTTCCATTTCAAAAAGAACATCCACCAGCGGTAATTCAATATCGTAATACAATGAGATTGCATTTTTTTCTTGCAATAGTTTTTGCAAAGGCTTGTAGAGTTTTAATGTTTGATGCGCATCAGCAGCTGCGTATTCCGTTGCCTTATCTAAAGGAACTTCAGAAAAATCTTTATACTTTTTATCAAAGACAACGCTTTCAAACGTAAGCATTGGTTCTTGTAAATAATGAGCAGAAAGCTCTTTCAAAGAACTTTTTTGCCATTCATCTTTTACTAATGCTGCAGCAATAATCGTATCAAAAATAAGACCTTTTTCTCGTATCCCATTTTGATAGAGCACAAGCTCATCAAACTTAGCATGATGAGCTATTTTTTTAATCGCCTCATCTTCAAACACCGGTTTAAGTGCAGCAATCAACTCTTCACGCGAAAGTTGTTTTTCATTAGTACGATGCCCACAAGGAATGTAGTACGACACTCCTTCTTGTGTACAAAGTGAAATCCCCATAATGTTCATCAATAAAGGATTAAGTCCATCACCTTCTGTATCATACGCAAACATTCCTGCACTTTTTATTTCTTTAATTACATTTTGAAGCTGCACCTGCGTGGTCACCAGCTCAAAGCGATATCCTTTATCTTGAGAGCTTTGCACTGCAGATGTACCAGCACCTGAGGCAGGCATATCTTTAAGCAAACTTTTAAAATTTAATTTCTCAAAAAGTGGTCGCGCATTAATCCATCCAGAATAATCAAAGACTACATCTTTCTCGGTGCTGGTTATCGGATACGTATGAAGCGTAAATAAACGCTCACTTAAAAACGCATCGTCTTTGTGCCCTTCTAATGACCGCCTTACTCCTGGTTGCGCTACGCGGTGGATATCTTTATAAACCGCTTGTAACGAATCAAACTGATTTACCAATTCAAGTGCTCGTTTTTCGCCAATCCCTTTTACTCCAGGAATATTATCGGAAGAATCTCCCAACAGCGCAAAATAAAAAGCTGTTTTTGCTACTGGGAAACCCATTTTTTCTTGGAAAGCAGCTTCATTGATAAAAATATTTTTAAACGAATCATAGATCATGACCGATTCTGAAAGCATCTGCCCCATATCTTTATCAGACGTCACCACAACTACCGTTCCCCCTTGAGCCTGCCACCACAGACCAAGCGAATACATCAAATCATCAGCTTCAACACCTGTTTGAGAAAATTGATGCAACCCTACCATCTGCGCAAATTCTTGTATCAACTCTTTTTGCTCAAACAAGTCGCTAGGAGGAGCTTGACGGGTAGCTTTGTACTCTTCATAGATTTCATGACGCTTTGTTTTTCCTTTGCTGTCCCACACCACCACCATATTTTGAGGCGCGAATTTTTCGACAAGATTTTTGATCATGCGACAAAAACCATAGACCGCTTGAACTGGCTTACCATCAGCTGTATGGAGTGGTTGTAATCCATAATAAGCTCGATACAAAAACGATGATCCATCAATTAAAAAGAGACTTTTTTTCATATCAAAACTCATGAGGCACCTTTCTAAAATAAGTTTTTTTAAAAGTGTACTCCAGGCGACAAAATACACCAGCTAGTCATCTTTTTTAAAAAAATTTAAGCAAAGCATAAGCTTAGTCATCATACTATCAAACAAAATACTATTGCTTTCTCATGATCCAGTCAGTTAATCTGATGATATGAAAGCAGAATAGTTTGGCTGATTGGAGGTAAAATGAAAAATAAAACAATAAAAGCTTTAATGGCAGGGCTCATTGCGCTTACTATCATTACCTTACAAGGACAAAGTCACTACGGAGACCGTTATGAGTTTGGAAAAATCTATGCAGAAAAAGAAAGACTGAAAGATGAAATTGATACTCTTCACACAGATAAAGAAATCCAAGAATGGAGAGAGGAACAATGCTCCCATTGTTCCTGTGAAGATAATGAGGATCAGTAAAAAATGAAGAAAAAATTAGTAGCATTAACGCTCTTATTTACAACAGGCACTGCACTTCAAGCACAATCACAAGAAAACTCAGTACGTAAAATACTATCTACACCGAGCCACCTTCATGAACATGAACAATATAGAAATGGCCATTGGATTCCTGTCATAAGAGACAGAGGACAATGGGTTGCGGTAGTACAAAAAAATGGAGAGTTAATTTCAATAGAAACACCAAAACAAGAAATGAAGCGGAAATCTAAAGAATAAATTTTATAAATCGCTTTCTTTTTAGAAAGCATAAATAAATGGAGAACATAAAATGAAAAAACAACTAGTAACGATAGCTCTTTTGCTATCAGCAAATGCAGCATTACCCGCAGCAAATGGTGGAATGACAATGAGAATGCAACCAGCAGAATTTGATACGACAATGAGCCTGACCCCCCAAGAAGCACCAAGAGAACCCGCTCTTGGGACCATACGTACAAGAGAGTTTTCACCTGGTGGAAGAGCTGTTGATAGTTTTATGCGAGAAGAATATCTAGGAAACGGTCACTGGAGAAATGTTCCATTTAAAGATGTTTCACTTGAGCTTGGACGCAAGACTGTCGAATCTGATCGCGCACAATATGAAGAATTGTTACGCAACGTTCATGACATTTTAAAAATAGTTACAGAACTAAAAGAGAGACAATAAATAGAATAAGTATTTCAATAATCTGCTCTCATTGCAGAGAGCACAAATAAATGGAGAACAAAAAATGAAGAACAAAAAACTAGGAATAGCTTTGTTAACGCTTGCTGTTTTTACAAGCACACAAGCCAACAACCCCAGAACTCCAGGTGAAGCTGTAACCGCCGCACCAGCAGTTATTTTAAACGGAGCCGCTGATATTTTGAGTTTTGGCCATGCAAAACAACTACAAGAATACGGGGACAGAAATCAACAAGATCCTGCAAACGTTTCCCCAACAGTTGGTGAAGGACTATTAGCACCAGTAACTGGTATTATCGATGCTCCTTTTGGCCAAACAGGCAAAGAAAGCTACATAAAAAAGACCGACTCAAAACAAACAAATAAACATAGAGTAAAAAAAGAAAAATCTTGTAAAAAATCTTGTGATTCAAAAACGCAAACCCCCAAGAAAACAAGAACAAAAAAGACAAAAGATAATGACGGACACCCAGCTGAAGCAGTAGTTTTACCAGTAACGGTAGCTGCTGATGTAGTTACCCTTGGCACACAACACTTCACAGCGAGAGCTGTCGATTCAATCAATGGTGATTCTGATACAGAACGTACTGCTGAGTAATAGATAGATCAAACAAAAGAGGGGCACTTGCCCCTCGTATTTTATTCCGTGTAAAAAATCTTACTGCGCTTTATAACGAATACAAACAACCGTAATATCATCTCTACTCTTGCGAGTGCGCGCTTTTTCAGCCAACTGTTGCGCAATAGCCTTACAGTCCCTATTTTCCTTTATTCCAGCCATCACAAGATCATACGTCTCGTTATTAGTAAGCATATCCCAGTACCCATCAGAAGCGATAACAATAACGTCATTTTCTTCTAAAGTAATTTTTGTAATTTCAGGTTCTGCATTCAAATCATAGAATTTATGCATATCAATATCGCCTAAAGAACGGCTTAATGCCAACATTGCCCCTGGTTTACCTTTATGATCAACTGTAGAAAAAGGAATACTTTGTCGCGATGGACGAATAACTATCAAACGCGAATCGCCGACATTAGCAACCGTTAACACACCATCTTGCAAGGTTCCCGCAACTAACGTTGTCCCTGATTGTTGCGCATTTGCTAATTTTTTATATTTTTCTTGTAACTTTTTACATGCAGCTACCATGCCATATTTAATTTCTTTGTGTTTAAAAACTTCCAAAGGAAATTGTTCTACGGCATCCTGCGCAATAAGATCACCTTTATCTCCATGACCATCACACACTGCAAACATTATTTTGCCAAGCATTGTTCCTGCAAATACACGATCCTGACATGGATACGCGCGCCGATTATTGCCCCCACGAATATTTTCAATCATAAAAACACCATAGGTAACATCTTTATCAATGCGCTCTTCGTGCAACGTATGTATTTTTTCTACTGGGGTATAAAGAGGTGCAATCTGCTGTTGTGAAATAAGAGCAGGTTGAGGAGTTGTATAATTGTGATATTGCATCGCAGCAGCTTTAGAAACAACACGAGCTGAGAGAGCTCTATTTGTTGAGAAAGGTTTTGCCGTTTGAGCATAAGCCAAAAATTGAGAGGTCCAAAAGACAAAAATCAGTGCAATTTTTATAAAATTTTTCATAACAAATAACCTTAAAATAAAGAGTGCATCTACTCTCATAGTATCGATTATGAGCGCCTTTAGCAAAAGGTCCCTACATCAAATAGTCCCTTCTTCGCCTTTTTTGCAAAATTATATTTTTAGAACAAGACGTAAGTATGCACTTCACGTGCAGGGCCAAACAGGTTGCTCACCCAACCTGTTTGGAAACAAGGGTGTAAACGTGCCGTTTAATCGCCAACGGATATGATCCGGAAGCGTTGCTCCCGCTTCCTGCTGCATACGCCGTCGTCATACTCCGACGATATGCTCGATGATATCCTTATACGGATTATTATTTATGAATTCCAATGTCCCTTACTTTGTTTTTCGAAAATGACTATGCATTCACAGCACGTGCGGCGAGGAACGCACGTCGATCTGCCCAATTCCGCATGGGAGGTGAAGGTGGAAAACCTTCTTGGAGAAAATCAAAAATTTCCGTATCAGATCCATCTTGTATGAGGGGTTGTCGTACGCAAGGATGCAAGCCCGAGTTATGGTCGTTAAGCGGTCAAGCCGCAGGTTTGCACCCTTGTTTCCAAACAGGTTGGGTGAGCAACCTGTTTGGTGCTGCCCGCAAAGGGCATACTTGCGTCTTGCGCAAAAAAATAAAGATTCTTGCGCAGATACCGCTTTTTTGATAGGAAATATAGCATATTTTAACGATCCTTTTAACGAAAAAAGAGCCTCACATGAAAACACAAAAATGTTTCTGTTTAGATCTTCTTAAATGTTCTTTTGCTCCTGAAGCTTGCAAATCGGACGCCAGCAAACACGAAGGATCTCATTCTAAGCATCATACCGCTGAACAAGATCATGGTGTTCATGGAAATCCAGCATCTCAAACAATAGCAAAAGAGTGTCCACTAGGTACTCGGTGCAATTCCGGCAAACATGTTGGCTATACCGATATGTGCATAAAGAACAAAAAGTAAATACTTACACCTGACCCAAAATTATTTGTGATACACTGAAAGGTATGTTTATAGATGTTAAGCTCCTTTCAGGTTTTTCAAAACCACTTACGTATCAAGTTCCTCAAGATTGGCACATTATCGTGCCAGGAATGCTTGTTAGGGTACCCTTGCGCGCAACACGAGTACCCGCTTTAGTACTACGAGTTTATAATGAAAAGCCAGACACCTTGTTTGCACTCAAAGAGGCCTGTTACGTCGAACCATTTCCTCAAGATGTTCATTATCTTTCTTACTTAAGGCAACTCGGTGCTCATCATCTCGTTGATGAAGTACATTTTATAAAACGAATGCAAAGTTTTTTGCACGAAAAAGAACGCTCTGAGCTGTTCTTTTTAGAAGAGTCAGCAGCTCCAAAAAAAATAGTCACATTAACGGAAGATCAGCAAACCATTGTTGACACATTAAAACCAGCCATCTCCAATTCTCTTTACAGCCCTAATCTTATTCATGGAGTAACGGGATCAGGAAAAACAGAAGTCTATAAAGCACTGATTATTCATGCTTTTGCTCTTAAAAAAACAACTATGCTGTTACTTCCTGAAGTATCCCTTGCAGTACAATTTGAACGGATTCTAAAAGAACAACTTGCTTCTGATATCCCCGTGTTTGCTTTTCATTCAGCAGTAACACCCAAACAAAAAAAACTATTATGGCAACATCTTATGCAAAACCAGCCAGTACTTATTATTGGCGTACATCTTCCTGTATTAGCCCCATGCTCAAACTTAGGGCTCATTATTATTGATGAAGAACACGAAACTGGGTTTCAAGAAAAAAAACACCCAAAAATAAATACTAAGCATGCCGCTTTATTGCGAGCACAACAATACCAAATTCCTATCGTACTCGGTTCAGCAACTCCTTCTATTGCCTCACTTTACAATGTACAACACCGTGGATGGCGCTTGTTTTCACTCCAACACCGATTTGCAGGAAAGTTCCCCACAGTACAAGTAGTTTCACTCACCGATAAAAAACAACGCAAAAATTTCTGGATCAGCAATCAACTTTATGATGCGATAAAAGATCGTCTCATACGGCGCGAACAAACAATCATCTTTTTAAACCGACGCGGTGTCTGCTTTTTTGTGCAATGCAAAGCATGCTCCTTTATTTTTTCCTGCACTTCATGTTCAGTAAGCCTTACGCTTCATGCCGATAACACCCTGCGCTGCCATTATTGTGGGTATCAACACACACAACCCCCCTCTTGCACTAAATGCAGCGGCACTGAATTTCTCAAAAAAGGTATTGGTACTGAGCAAATTGTTACCATCTTACAAAAACTGTTTCCTTTTGCGCGCATTGGCAGAGCGGATCTTGATGCAACCACCAACAAGCTTTTATGGAAAAAAACGATTACTGATTTTGAAAATAGAGAACTCGATATTCTAGTAGGCACGCAAACAATCACCAAGGGCTATCACTTTCCGCATGTTACCTTAGTCGGTGCAATCTGGGCAGACATCAACCTTAACTTCCCCTTTTACAATGCGCAAGAAACAACGCTACAGCAACTTATTCAGGTAGCAGGCAGAGCAGGAAGACAATCACATACGAGCACCGTCATCATTCAGACAATGACTGACCATCCACTCTTTAACCATTTGAATGAAGTGAATTATCTCGATTTTTATGAGCAAGAACTTGATCGTAGAAAAATGCTCAGCTATCCCCCGCTCATCCGTTTTGCAGAGATTGAACTCAAACATAAAAATGAAGAGGTTGTTGACCAAGAGGCACAGCACTGCGCCGCTACTCTTATGCGCTTTGAAGGCATTACGGTTTTAGGGCCTGCGCAACCTCCTGTCGCCCGCATCAAAACAATAGTAAGTAGAAAAATGTATTTGAAAGCACACAGCTTTACTCTACTACAAAAAGCATTTAGTTCCCTTGATCAAAAAAAGTATAAGAGTACATTATTTTTCACTCCAGACCCACTGAGCTAAAAATTATCCTCTTTAGCTCTTCATCATTATAAATGTCTTCCACATAAACTTGTGGAGTATGTGCCTGATTAGATTTTCTACTTCTATTACGAAACACCTTAATAGGGAAATGCAAAGTTGCTAATGAACTTGGCAAAACCACATCCCGACATTCTAGATAATTCGTATCAACATTGGTAGGAAGGCCAACTTGCAATACAGGCCCTAATACAAATAACTCATCAAGAAAGTCTAAACAAGCGCTAGCACAATAACTATCAGTAATAACAACTACCCGAGCATTCAAATGATTTTCAGAGATCGGCACTTCAGCAGTCTCCACTGAATTATTTAATGACCTATAAAAAGGGTTATCTACTATCAAATTTTTTTCCATTTCAGAAATGATAACTGAAAACTCAGTTACCACATCACCTTTCCCAAATCGTTTTTCTAACGTTATGAGCAGCTCTTTTAAGTATCCTATGTTCCCTTGACTAGCACGCCATTCAACATATTGTTTAGCACGAAGTCTTTTAAAACAAGCGTTACAATACTGTTCCCCATACAAATTTTCTAAAATCTGTGTTCCATAATGAGAATTGCCGCCCTTGTTCCCACGTACGTCAAAGATGATAAATTTATTATCTTTATATTTTGGCATTAAGCTTATTATATTTTTAAGAGCATCTTCTTCTTCAGTACTTTGAGGATAAAATGATGGAATCGTTACCCATACCTGTTGTGGCCCAAGCTCTTTTACACTTGCTAATAACACCTCTCCTTTAGGAGCCTTAGAAAGATCATCAGAACCAAAAACTACAGGATCATAGATAAGCCTTAGATGGTTATCTTTGAATCCATTCACAAAAAACTGTAAGCCATCCAAATAGCCAACAGAAGATGTTATCTGATCGGCTTTATGCAAAGCCTGTGCGTACCCACTAATAAGCCATGCTTTAAACTCAGGGTTTTGATCATCATAAAATCCTGGATGATTTTCTTTTAAAATTTCATAAATAGCTTTTAAATCTTTTTTATAAATCATTCGCCATGAGTTCATGTTATTTTGATACAAAAATAGGCCTATGGCGACTATTAATCCAAGAGCTATAAATAGTTTTTTCAGCATTTTACTGAGTTATCCGTTTTTTAATGCGATCGAAAGTTGAAATGAGAACAGGTATTGATTTCTGAACTTGATTTAAAAAATCTGCTTGCAACTCTGCCTTGTTAGCATATTCATGTGAAAGATTATTTCTAAGATCACGCAAATCGCTCCATTGATAACTACTATCAATAATCTTCAATTTTTCTAGTAAATTAAGTCTATCTAGAACAGCGACTACTGGTTGCTCTTTAATCGTATCTAAAAAATCCGGAAATATCTTGTCTGCCAGGGTATCCTGCACATGCGTAAATCGAAAAAGTAAAGCGTCACAACGATCCTGTTCATTAAATGTAATATTTTCCACTTTTTCGGCTGTGAAAGGGAATAGGTATTCTAAATTCCCCAGTAACCGCTTTATATTAGTTAGATGTATCTCAACTGCATCAAGATTCTCTTCCAACGATTGATTTCTTTTTTTTATTACACGTGCATTCATACGAGCTTCACCCCTTCTTCTTTAGCAACTGAATAAATCAATTTATCTTCTGTATCTGATGCTAGGTGTAAAACAACGTCAATTTTTTGTTCTCCAATAGTAGCCCAAAGGTCACCCACAAACCTTCTTTTTTTCTGATAAGCACTCTCAAGCGACTCTGATGTTTCAATGTATAAATCGATATCACCACCTTTTTTTTCAAGCTCAACACGTGAACCAAAAATCCAAAGATGGTCATCTAGTCCAAAATTTTTCTTGAATGCAGCCTTTATTGCTTCAACATCATACTCACGCAACCGTATTTTAGGATGCATTGCTTTATTCTTTTTTATCACTTTTTTACTCCTGCAAGCAATCCTGGCTAAAACATCGAGCTCGTTTTAAAAAAATGGCGTTTGTAATGCTTTAATTCATTAATCGATTCATAAATATCATCAAGAGCACGATGACAGTTCTGTTTTTTAAAATTAATTTGTGGATCATTCGGGTACCAGCGTTTGATAAGTTCTTTAACAGAACTCACATCGATGGTTCGATAAAATAAAAAGTCGTACACTTTTGGCATGTAAAATTTGAGAAAAAATCGATCGAGCCATACTGAATTTCCACAAAGAGGTGATTTTTTTTCATAACAATGTTCTTTTAAAAATTCGAGCGTAATACGTTCTGCTTCCTGCATAGAAATTGTTGAGTTAAGCACTGATTGCATAAGCCCAGTTTTTGTATGCATCCCTATGCACCATGGGTCCATTTTTTTAAGAATTACTTCTGGATGATTAATAACAATAGTCGGCCCTTCTGCAACAATATCCAAATCTTCCGTGGTAATAACCGTAGCAATTTCCAAAATGGTGTTACCAACAGGATCAAGTCCCGTCATTTCAAGATCTATCCACACAAAATGCTTAATATTGGCGCTCACAAGTTACCTTTCTATATTTCTCAAGTTCACTATTCTAGCTCTAATGGAAAAATGTCATCGTCTTCTTTATTGCTTTCTCTGTCTGACTCTGGACTTTCAATAGTTGCATCATCAAAATTTACAATTTTTTGTACATTCTCTTGTTCTTTCTTCTCTTTATCTTTCACAGCAGAAGGCTCATTTTTAAGATTATCTTGTTGTATTGAAGCAGAACGAAAACCCGCTATAAATAAAGATTTGCCCCCTGTTGTTTTGTCAGAAAGAGACAGTTGGCGACGCGGAACTTTAATAGAATAAGTGGTTGGAGCGGTTGAAGCTTTATCAACAAACGTATCTTTTTCAGACCCTCGCACAAAAAAAACTACTCCACACAAAAATATCATTTGTACCATGCTTTTCATAACCAACTCCTTCAAACGTATTGATTTCTTTCTTTTTTTAAAAAATAACGGCAGAAAAGGAAAGTGTACCGTTTTTCGATTCTTTTAATAGTTCCATAAAATACCATTTCTGCTTGACTAAACCACGCTTCTTTTTATCTTTAGCATGTATACAAAAAAACTATTAGGTAAATAAAATAGGTAATCATGACAAGTAAATTAAGAATTGGCGTATTAATGGGCGGATTATCAATTGAACGAGAAGTTTCTTTTAGTTCGGGCCGTACCGTATGCGATCATCTTGATTCTGAATTATACAATGTCATTCCTCTTTTTCAAACCATTAAAAATCGTCTTTTTGTTCTCCCTTGGCGTTTTTTACATCGAGGAAAAATTAGTGATTTTGAAGACCGTCTCACTAAAGAAGCTGAAGAAATAAAATGGGATTCTTTAAAAGATTGTATCGATTTTATGTTTATCGCCCAACATGGCAGATATGCAGAAGACGGAGCGATACAAGGGTTCTTAGAAGTGCTCGGCATTCCTTACCTTGGATCAAAAATTTTAGGCAGCGCATTAGGCATGGATAAAATTCTACAAAAAGAATTTTTGAAAGGGCATGGTGTCACGGTACCTCGAAATATTGTTGTGCGCCCACATGAACTATCTACCTTTGAAAATGATCCAGAAAAATTATTTACCATCCTACACGAACAGAACCTTTCATTGCCTGTTGTTGTTAAACCAGCACAAGAAGGATCAAGTTTTGGTATTGCAGTCATATTTAAAAAAGAAGAACTCCTTCCAGCGCTCTGTACAGCAAGTACCATAACTCCTGGAATCGCGCAAAGCGTCATTATTGAAGATCGCATTGAAGGAATGGAATTTACCTGCGTCATCATGATTAACCCCATTACCAAAGAACCTTTCTTTTTTCCGATCACCGAAATTTTATATGAACCCGGTGTTTATTTGCATGGCTACGAACAAAAATACATGCCTGGACGCTCGGTAAAGTTCACCCCCGCACGTTGTGATAAAGATGCTACAAACATGATTTACAAAACCTGTTTGCACGTTATGAAAGCCTTAGAGTTCAACACTTTTGGACGCATTGATGGATTTTTGAAAGCTGATGGTTCTGTCATTATTATCGATCCAAACACCTTGTCTGGCCTTGCTCCCTCTGGTTTCTTTTTTACTCAAGCGGCACAAATAGGGATGAGCCATACGGACGTCATCAATTACCTGATCAAAAATGAATTAAAGGGATATGGTATGGATCAAAACATTTCCAACGAAATCAACACCACACAAGCACCTTCAAAAAAAATTAAAATCGGCGTACTCCTTGGCGGTCCTTCAAATGAAAAAGAAACATCGTTAAATTCTGGTCGCAATATTTGCTACAAGCTTTCTCCACAAAAGTATGAAGTGCTCCCTTTGTTTGTTGATGCAAAAACAGAACTTTATCCTCTTAATCAGCAACTACTTGTTTTAAATGCAACTGCAGAAATTGAGCACAAGCTTGATCGCACCACTAAAATTAACTGGCATGATCTTCCACAACTTGTAGATTTTGTTTTTATTGGGCTCCATGGAGGACCTGGTGAAAATGGAGCAGTTCAAGGAACCTTAGAAATGCTTGGAATTCCTTACAATGGACCTGGCATAGCAGCAAGCGCTCTTTGTATCGATAAATACAAGGCGAATGATTTTCTTCGCACACAAGGGTTTGATGTTCCTGATTCTTTACTCGTTTCAAAGCATGAGTGGCTACTTAATTCAAATTCACTTGCTGAAACATGCATTGCACAACTTTCTTTACCAATGATTGTAAAGCCTCATGATGATGGCTGCAGTGTGATGGTTCAAAAAGCAAAAACTAAAGAAGAGCTTATCACTGCAATTCATGCAGTTTTTGCACAAGCCAAAGATCACGTCATGGTAGAAGAATGCATTATTGGAACAGAACTTACTGTTGGAGTAGTGGGGAACGAAAACCCACAAGCACTCCCACCAAGCCAAGTTTTTTCATCGGGCGATATTCTTTCCATGGAAGAAAAATTTTTACCAGGAGCAGGCGAAAATCAAACCCCTGCACTGCTTCCACAAGACATTATTGCACGCGTCAAGCGTACGATGGAACAGGTATTTAAAACTGTTGGATGCACCGGCTATTCCCGTATAGATTGCTTTTATCAAACAGCAACTCAAAGTAAAACAGGCAAAGAGCGCATCATTACTCTAGAAATCAACACCCTGCCAGGCTTAACTCCTGCAACCTGCATTTTTCACCAAGCCGCTGAAGTTGGCATTAAACCAATGGATTTTATCGATCTACTTGTAACCCTTGGCTTTGAACACCACAAAAAAATAATAGCTCCACAAGTTTTTTCTTCCCTCCAAAATATTCTTTCTCTTAAGCAAAATGGGTATTAAGGAACCAGAAGGTACAGAACGTCGTACTCCATAAAACTTTTCCCTTTTTCAATCTCTTGAAAAAAACAGTTGATTAATTTTATATTTGAATATGAAATTAATCATAGCTATTAAAGTTTAGGGGAGAGAAAGTATGTGTTTTTCAGCGCAAGCAAGTTTTGGGGCAAGTGCGATTTTAGGGGTTATGGGTGCCTACGCATTACGTAAGGCAAAACAAAACGAATTATTTCTTGCTCTGATACCAATACTTTTTTCCATCCAACAAGCATGTGAAGGGATCGTTTGGATTACCTATGCAAATCCAAATTACCAACTCATCACCACTGCTGCTACCTACAGTTTTTGCTTTTTTGCCTTTTTCTTTTGGCCAGTATGGATACCAGTTACTATTTTAAAAATGGAAACCAATCCACACAAAAAACTTGTTCTGCGAGCACTTCTATTTCTTGGATTTTTTATTGCTTCAATTCTTGTATTTACCATGCTCACCAATGGCATTCACACAACCGTCTCATGTAGTCACATTGAATACACTATTTTTCTTCCAGAATCCTTGGAAACAATAGGAGCAGTTTTTTATTGCATCACCACTATTCTTCCACCTCTTCTTTCAAGCAGAAAATGGCTCCCTTTCTTTGGACTATTGACTCTTGGATCTGTTGGCATCACCTACTTTTTTTACAGCACTTATTTCACCTCAGTGTGGTGTTTTTTTGCCGCACTTTTAAGCAGTGTAATCATTTTGATACTTTAAAAGCCCTACTTATCTATTACAAGCATTGTTTATTTCGTAAAACTATTACTCACGATAGACATGATAATACCTGCAGCAACGGAAGCATTGTAAGAAACATCTGAAGATTTTTGAGGCAAAGTAACTACAGTCCCCGCTTTTAATGATTGCTGAGAAACTCCAAGCCCTTCACTGCCAATTACTAAACACAATGGCTTTTTATATTCAACCGTGAATGCATTTGCAGTCTCGCTCAATGCAGCAACGTAAATGTTATACCCCGCATGTTTAAGATCCATAAGAGCAACAGATGGGGTAGTTGCCTGATAGATGCTCATACGTTCAGCAAGACCAGCTGATGCTTTAAGCGCTGCAGCATTTAATGAAACACCTTGTTTTTGAATCAAAATCACTCCATCAGCTCCTGTGCAATAGGCAGAACGAATAATCGCTCCTAAATTGCGAGCATCCTGAATACCATCAAGCATGACTAAAAATTGATCTCGAGCAACATCAAAAAACTTCTTGCGATATGAAAATGGTTCTGCAAGAGCAGCAACTCCTTGGTGATCAGTTGTTCCAATACGTTCAGAAAGAGCCTGTCTATTTAATCTATGCAAGGAATACGGATACTTAGGCAACAATGGTTGCAACTCATTCCATACTTTTGGATCATCAGAAAGCGTAAGAATGTCGTAAACTTTGCGTTTTTTTTGAGTGAGGAGTTCCCGCACTGGATGCACTCCGTACACTAATTCAGCGGCTACTTTTTGTAGAGGATTTTTTTTCACTGACTGATCCTTCATTTACGATCCTTCAAAGCTTATAGACACCCCATAGCTGTAAGCGAAGGTGGATGGCATAGAAAGGATTAGGTTAAAAACTGATCTAGTGAGTATACCACAGATATTAGACAGAGAAAGAATCGCGACCTAATTGCATTTTCACATCAAACCAACTATTTTAAAATCAATTCAGCACTTTTTACGAAAGACTCTTAGAAAACTTATGATTACACATTTCACCGTCATCACCCCTGATCTTACAAAAAAACTTCAAGCTATTCTTAATCATCCTTCTGACTGTAGTACTTGTCCTTCCTGTAGTTCGCTTTCTTTTTAAAAAATAGGATTTTTATGATTTTTTCTTACAGAATAATACTAGTCACTCATCTCTTATTCCTTACTGTATCACCCTGTATTTCATCAGACAGACCACTAAAAACAACGGTAAGAACTGCTTCTTCTGGTTTGCTAAGCGCTGGATTTGGATGGGGGCTCCATGAAGTTGCTAATCGTTCTTGTGCAAACTATTCTCTGGATATACCAACTGTAATAACTCACACAGGAGAAAGCCGCTTATTATTAATTGCTGCTAGTGCTGCAGGAGCACTCCTTGTAAAAGAAAAGATACTCCATGATACAAAGACTCCTTTTGATACCATTCTCCCTGACAATGGAAAAAAATATCAGATAGGAAAAGCTCTTGAAATAGGAATAAAAGCTGGTACCACTTTTGCTTTACTTACAACTGTAGGCAAGCAAAGCACTCTTGATGCTGCACTCTGCACTGTTTTTGGCCTCGGAGTACTTACCTGTTTAGAAACTGATGAAACAAAAAACTAATGACTCCTCACAGCATTGTAGAAATAAGTAAAAGCGCACTGCTTCATAATGTCGCAAGTTACAAAACAATTCTTACGCCACAAACCGTTCTTGCACCGGTTATCAAAAGTAACGCCTATGGACATGGGTTGCTAGAAGTGGGAACCATCCTTGATGCAAGCCCTGCAGTCGGATATTTGTGCGTTGTCAGTGTTTCTGAAGCTCTACAATTGCGCACACATGGAATTACTAAATCGATTCTGGTGCTTAGTATTATTGATGGTGATTTAAAACATGCTATCGATCAAAACATTGATTTAGTTGTCTACGACCTGCCATTTGCACAAAAACTCAACAGTATCGCGCAACTCCTTTCTAAAAAAGCTCGCATTCATCTAAAAATAGATACCGGACTTTCTCGTTTGGGCGTGCATCATCAGGAAGCAGAAGCATTTGTACACGCATGCGCACGACTTCAAGGTATTGAAATTGTAGGCATCTTTTCACACTTTGCTGCATCTGAACGAAGCGATCTTTCTTTTTCTCATCTACAAATAGAGCGCTTTTTCAATCTCATTGAACAACTAGAAAAATCAGGCATTCACATCCCATTCAAGCATTTTGCAAGTTCTGCAGCGATTACTTCACTCCCCGAAAGCCACCTCACCTTTGCACGCTTAGGTATTAGTACCTACGGACTCTGGTCTTCAGTGGAAAGTAAAGTACGCATGGAAACATTGCACCCACATTTTTTTTTACGACCGGTCATGCACTGGAAAACACGAGTCATTGCACGTAAAACAATCCCTGCTGGAAGCTATGTTGGCTACGATTGCACCTATCAAGCACCTATCACTACAGAAACCGCTTTGTTACCTATTGGCTATTACGATGGATATGATCGCAGACTTTCAAATCAGAGTTTTGTAAAAATTAAAGATCAGTTTTTCCCTATCCGTGGACGTATCGCTATGAATTTATGCATTATTGATGTAACAACATGCCCAAACATTGCTGTAGGAGATGAAGTCACCCTCCTTGGAACAGAACATTTAATAACAACAGAAACTCTTGCCGAGCAATGCCGCACCATTAATTATGAATTTGTTGCACGAATCAATCCTTTAATCCCACGCGTAGTTGTTGAGTAACGTTATTTTTCTTATACTGATGTATATGTTTACTTTAGAGTTTTTCTGAAAGGCTCCCATGTATTTAGTTGAAGGCAATGTTGGCGCTGGAAAATCAACTCTTCTTTCTTTACTCTCCCAACAACTCCCATCGATACAAGTTGTTTTTGAAGCAGTTAATTCATGGGATGCTGTTGATCATGGCACGTCACTTCTTGCCAATTTTTATCAAGATACTCGCCGCTGGTCATACACCATGGAAACATTCACCATGTTCAAACGTATACAAGAACATTTACGTGAACAAGCTAACAATAATCCTTTCCGCATCGTTGAACGCTCTTTATATTCAGGACACTACTGTTTTGCAAAAAACGGCTATCTCCATGGTTTTTTAGATGATGCTGAATGGGAACTCTACAATACATGGTTTACCTTTTTAGTAGAACAACGTTGCAAAAACCCTCATGGTTTTATCTACCTGCAAACTGATCCAAGGGTTTGTTATGAGCGAGCAAAAAAGCGAAGCCGTTCAAGCGAAGAAACAATTCCTCTTGCGTACTTTGAACAAATTCATGAACAGCACGAAGAATTTTTAATAAAAAAACAGGGCATTTTACCTGCGCTTAAAAATGTTCCTATCCTTGTTCTTGATGTTTCTTTTGAATTTGAAACAAACGAAGAACGAATAAAAGAATACGCTGAAAAAATTTACGATTTTATGCTTTTAACAAGTAATCGCTAAAAGCTTTCTCTAAGCAATTTTATAAATTCGGTGCTTGCCCACTTTGATCGTCATACCAGATTTCCACGCAATGAGCGCTTTAAAATCAGTCACCGGTTCTCCATCAATGATCACTGCATTTGTTTCTATCAAACGTTTTGCATCAGATGAGGTTTTAATCGCTCCTAATGTTTTGAGCAATTCTACCACCCAAAGAGGGTTTTCTAGACCTGCAGGCAACGCAACCTCTTGCGCTTGAGAAAGATCTTTCTTTTGAAAAACCGTTTCAAAATACTGTTGCGCCACGTCAGCTTCTGCCGGTGACCAAAACATTGAAAGTACTTGGTGAGCCATGCTCTTTTTTAAATCAAGAGGATGCACACTACCATCTTTTACTTGTTGCTGCATTGCAGCAATATCAATCAAAGAAGTAAGTAACAGTACTTCGTAATAACGCCACATAAGCACATCAGAAATTGACATTAACTTTCCATACGCATCCTGCGGCAATTCAGAAAGGCCAATATAATTGCCCAACGACTTGGACATTTTTTCAACCCCATCAAGGCCTTCAAGAAGTGGTAACGTCATAATAACTTGTGGTTCTTGTCCGTATTGTTCTTGTAAAAAACGTCCCATCAAAAGGTTGAATGTTTGATCGGTTCCGCCAAGCTCTACATCTGCTTTGAGCGCTACAGAATCGTATCCCTGCATTAATGGATAAAAAAGTTCATGAAACCCAATCGGACTATTTTCTTCCAATCTATTTGCAAAATCTTCACGTTCAATAAGACGAGCAAGGGTCACTTTTGCACACAGTTTTAAAAGATCAGCACAACTCAATTTTGAAAGCCATTCAGAGTTAAAACACAAGGTAAAATTTTCCTGAGAAAGCACTTTGCTTACCTGCTCTAAGTAAGTCTTAGTATTTGCAATAATAGCTTCATCTGAAAGCACTGGACGGGTTTTTGATTTGCCTGTTGGATCACCAATGCGTGCGGTAAAATCGCCAATCAAACATAAAATTTCGTGACCCATGTCCTGGAATTGACGCAATTTTCTGAGCACCACTGCGTGACCAAGATGCAAATCTGGAGCCGTAGGATCCATTCCCAATTTAATGCGTAGTTTTTTACCGGTTGCTATCTTTTTTTCAAACTCTTTTTCTGGGATAACGGCAATGATGCCTCTTTTAAGCGCTTCTATTTGGTTATTCATTATCAGTTCCCTACGAAAGAAGAGTTATACATTTCCAAAACCACATCCCAATCGAAATAATCAACCAGAGAATACCCATGTGAATCTTATTTACAAACAACATCAAAAGAATAATGGGAACAATAAACATCATCCATTGCATGCGATCACCAGAATAAAGTCCAAAAGCCCCTTGTTCGTCTTTAGAAAAATAGAAAAAACCTACATAAAACAAATTTACGATGATGTTAAACGCAGCCAACATACTGTTGAAAAAGATAATATTACGAAGCAACAAAGCCACCACAATCGCAAATGATGATGTTGTCTCATACCCTGGATAGAGTACCGCAGTCCGTGCTTGGGAAAAACTCAAAAAGAATTCAAGTGGATCAGAACCAAAGAGAAGAACAAAACAAAATAATGCCAAGAGAGCCATTATAATATTTGCAAAGGCATCGGATAAATAAGCAGTAACCATTTTTGGAACCCGCCATTTACCATAAAAATTATGTGGATTGAGAGGAATATACTGACCAAACCCAAATGGTGTAAGCCCAAGCGCCATAATGGCTAGCCAAAAAAAACTTACGTGCGCCATAGGATTCAGAGTGAGAAAACCTAATTTCTCCGGAGTATCATCACCCATTTTTTCTGCTACCCACGCTCTAAAACATCCAATAATCGGGATAATAGAAAAATAAGTGAGCAAAACAATTAACGTATCGATCATTAACTCTGTTGCTTGAACGGTCATACCCACAAAAGGCTCCCCATTAGTTTTGTCCTACTATTTTTATCTTTACTGCAGTTTAAAAAGATTTGCCGGAAGGGTCAAACTCATGCAAAAATTGGGTTATCTTAAAATTAATGGTAAATAAAAAGTTAATAAAAATTCCCGTCATCCCCAGAGAACGGTAGTCACAGCAGTGCCAAAGGCACTGTCTAGACGAAGTGAACGTACGGGGACCAAGACGTAACAAGAAGAAGTCATAATAAAATATAAAGTTAGAGCTTATCCGAAAATTAATAGATACATTAAAAAAGTCCCGTCATCCCCAGCGATAGGAGTAGCCACGTCCGAATGGACGAGTGGCGTATGACTGAGCGTTGGGGATCCAGTTGTTACAGGAAGAAGTCATTTTTTTGATTGTATAGAGATGGATAATCGATACTAGATAGCATTTGAACTATGAGGACTTTGTCTTGTTACGTCTGGATCCCCGTACCGTTCACTCAGTCTAACGAAACATTTTATGTTTCGCCGCGACTTCGTTCTCTGGGGATGACAGTAAAAAAACAAACTTAAAAGATGGATTGATTTAATTTTCGGATAAGCTCTAAAAATAGAAGAATGACAGTTGAAAAATAACCAACTCATTTTCTAAAAGAAGGAGAATTGTTATGACCGCATTCAAAGAACAAAAAAAACAATCACCACAATGGAAATGGACTCTTGCCGCTACCATAGTACTGGCAACCGTAACTATCATTTCTTACTACCCATCCCTTTCATATAATTTTCAGTTTGATGACATTTTTAATATTCAAAAATTCTTTCACTTACGTATTAATGATTTCAAATCGTGGGTATTTGGTGGTAGTAGGTGGATCAGTTATGTGCTCAATGCGGTGCATTACAAGATCGGAAAACATAATCCCTTCGTCTACCGACGCACCAATATGCTCTTCCATGTAACAGCTGGCCTTCTTCTCTTTTTTGTAACCTACTATGCCCTTTTAAATCTTAAAAAATATGCTTCACTGGTAAAAAAAGCCTTACCAGTCGCCTTCTTTACCGCGCTTCTTTTTTTACTGCACCCTGTCCAAACACAAACAGTTTCATATGTTATTCAGGGGCAACTAGAAGGGCTTGCCACTCTTTTTATGATAGCGATTATGCTTGTGTATTTTTTCTATCAAAAAGCTCAATCATGGAATGTTAAAGCACCTCTTCTTATACTCATTACCATTCTTGGGATATTTTCTTGTGGTACCAAAGAAATTGCCATTCTTTCTCCTTTAATGCTCTTACTTTTTGATTGGTTTTTTATCTCTCAAGGCAGTTTTACAGAATTAAAAAAGAAATGGCTTTTTTTTACAAGCTATACCGCACTTATCGCTTTTCAATATGTTCGTTATTTAAATTTTCATTTTCTTAAAACTTCTTTTTTAGGAACGGCGGTACTACCAAATAATGTTGGTAATGTAATTACTGCCAATGCACAACAAACCATTAATCCACTCACGTACTGCATGTCTCAATTTAAAGTAGTAGTACATTACATTGTTATGTTTCTCTGGCCTTTTAATATTAGCGTCGACTATGACTGGAAAATGCCATCAAGTTTCTTTACCACTGAAGTACTAGCTCCTCTTTTCTTTCTCCTCTGTCTATTTACAGGAACACTTTTTTTATTGCGTAAAGATACAACACACCCTGTTGCTTTTTGTTCATTATGGTTCTTTATTGGGCTTGCCCCACGCTCAACTATCATCCCTTCAACAGAATTAGTTGCTGATTACAAAACCTATTTTAGCTCTTTTGGCATTTTTTTATTACTTGCCCTGGCTCTCGTTTTTGGATTTGAATGGCTTACTCAAAAAGTGTCTTTAAAAAATAATCGATTAAGCGCTTATGGTATAACAACACTGTGCATTTTATTGCTTGGATTTAGCACTTATAATCGCAACAGAATATGGAAATCAGGAGAAGCTTTTTGGATGAGCAACATTGAAAATTCACCAAAAAAAGCTCGTGCTTACAATAATTATGCGGTTGCCATAGCAGAACATGAACGATACAAAGAGGCCATACCGTATTTACGTAAAGCTATAAAACTAGACCCTCACTATCCTGATGCATGGAGCAATATTTCTGTATGTTACTGCAGACTAGGAAAGCTTGATATTGCCATCGATTGTCTACGTCGCGCACTTACCATCAATCCAAATTATCCCGAATTTTATAACAATCTTTCTTCATATCTGCTTACAAAAAAAGATTATGCCGAAGTGAAAAGGCTTACCCAACATGCCATAAAATTGCGTCCTTATTATGGCAAAGCACATTTTAATTGGGGACAAGCTTTGTATGAAGAAGGTGATAAACAAGGGGCATTCGAAAAAATAAAATTTGCCTGCATTAATGCTGACTATCAAGCAGTTGAATCGTTTAGATCATATGCAGAAATCAGTGTCGAATTACAAAAATATGAAGATGCGCTGGTAGGATTTACCCATCTTGCAGAACTACTCCCCCATGATGCTGATGTTCTTTTTAACATTGGCAATGCACACTACTGCCTTGATCATCTTGATGAAGCACAAAAAACTTATGAATATCTTCTTGCAAAAAATCCTCAAGAATATCGCTCATGGCTCAACCTTGCAGAAGTGTATGTTAAAAAAAACAATCTTTCACAAGCTCTGCTCTGTTATGAAAAAGCCCAACCTATGGCATCGTACCATCCTATAGTTGTTACACGGCTTGCAGAATGCAAACAACATATCGCGCGTGGGAAAAATTTAGCGTAAGCAAACGTAAACAAAAATAGCGTCTTCAGCCAGAAACGATGAATTTTAATCTCTAAAAAAATCCTGTCATTAACTCGTAATGACAGGATTTCTCTTTTTCCTTATTTTCCCCTACTCAAGCTTCTACCTTACCCAATTCAGGCTTAATGTCTATTAAAAAAGCATCCCTTTTGACAGAGTTAATTTCTAATAGTAATATTATAATAAGTTCAAAATTAAACTAAAAAAATAAGGAGCATTATTATGAAGTCAAAAATATTCGTTATGTTTTTATCAATTACATCACTCAGTCAAGCATCATACGTAGTATCCACACTTAAATTTGACACATTTATTCCAAATATAACTACTTTAAAAGAAGTCGGTAAAAAAGAACTAAAAGAATTGGGTGGAAAAGTTGCCACGACAGCCCTAGTTGAATCAATACAATCATTGAGAACAGCTGCTCTAGAAACAATGCGCGATACATCGAAAAGCATTATAAACTCATGCACTGTAGAAAATTACGATATTTACGGAACGCGTTTTTTACAAAGCGCTTCATCAGTAGCAATGATTTACTACTTACTCTATGGTATAAATCGACTTGGATCCAATGGAGAAATTGAAGCAATTACTTGGAAAAATATTAGTTCCCAATGGGGCGGCCCGTTACCAAAAGAATTCGAAGAAATCTTAAAAGCAGAAAAACATCATGCAACTCTGAAAAAAGAGGGTTTATCTTGTCATAATGGCTATCTCTTTCACGGAGAGCCGGGAACAGGAAAAACGTTTTTTGCGAGAGTCTTATCAGATAAACTTGGAACTCCTTTAATCGAAACTAATAGTGGACAATTTTTATCACTCTTTCAAGGATCGGGAAATAAAAAACTTGAAACTATTCTCAAAAAAGCACGCTCTCTTCGACCAAAATTTTATCAATCGCAATCAAAACCTTTTTCATGCATCGTCTTTATTGATGAAATAGATGGACTACAACGTAATCGTCCCGGCGTTGGAAGCAATGGAGAAGAAGATCGTTTTATGAATGATTTTTTAGCAATAATTACTGATCCGCAAAATAGTGATATTCTTTTTATCGGAGCTACTAATTCGATCAAAAAGATTGATGAAGCGCTAAAAAGAGATGGGCGACTTGTGCCCATAAAATTTGAATTGCCAAGCGATGAAATACGAACAGCTATCCTCACTACCATTTTTAAAAAATACAAAATTACTGAGCCCTTTGAAGCAAAAGATCTTCTTGAAAAAACAAAAGGATTCTCTTCTGCAACACTTGAAGAAATGGTAAAAAGAGCAACAATAAATGCTCTTATTAACCAATTAGAGGAAGCTCCTACTTCTTTCTTTGGAGAATTTGAAAAACTTCTCGCCGAAAGAAAACAACAAGAAATCCAAAAAGATGCGCCTGAAGCAATGTCAGATGCTACAAGAATGATGTACACTTAATTTTTAATCATCAAACATAAATCCCAAAGGCTTCTCTTCATAGGGAGGCCTTTTTTAATGAATTTAAACTTACGAGGACTTTTTCTTGTTACGCCTGGATGCCCAGACGCTCACTCCGTCTAGACATTCGCCGTCGCACTCTGTGCTAAGGCGTAATGCCGCGACTGCCGTTCACTGGGCATGACATTGATTTTTTATTTGCCTATTAATTTTCATTTTTAAAATGTCATCACCTTTCGCCCATTCTTGAAATTTTGTTGGCTTTACTTTCAGCAAAGCCTAAAGCAGTCATCGTCCTTTCAAGTTCTTCGAAGTTTTGTTGATCCCGTCTCCGCCTACCGGCTACGCGGTTTCGAAACCAGACTTCGCTAAAGCTTCGTCTGGTTTTGACCCCAAAACCTTTTACGAGTATTCTGACAGAGAAAGATTTTTGGTACCTTTAGCCTGGTAACGCCCCTATGGATAAGAAATACGAAGCGCAGACCCACGAACCCCAGATACAAACTCAGTGGGAACAAGAAGAAACATTCACTGCAAACAAGCATTCTACAAAACCACTCTTCAGCATCGATACTCCTCCCCCTACTATTTCTGGATCGCTCCATATCGGACACATCTTTTCCTACACACAAACCGATATAATCGCCCGTTATAAACGACTCTGTGGCTTTAATGTTTTCTATCCATTTGGCTTTGATGATAACGGCCTTGCAACCGAACGCTTTGTAGAAAAAAAGAATAAAGTAAGCGGCTACCACATGGGGCGCACCGACTTTATAAAACTCTGTTTAAAAGAATCTCATGATTCTGAAAAGACCTTTGAAACGCTCTGGAAGCGTATGGGTATTTCTGCTGACTGGACACAAACGTATTCAACCATTGCACCACTTGCTCAAAAAATTTCTCAACGTTCATTTTTAGATCTGTATGAAAAAGGATACATCTACCGCAGGGAAGAACCTGCTTTATACTGCACCCTCTGCCGGACCTCTGTTGCACAAGCAGAACTTGATGATGCAGAACAAGCTTCTTCATTTAACGACATCGTATTTGAAACAAAACTGGGAAAAGATGCAGTTATTAGTACCACGCGTCCAGAACTGCTTTCATCATGCGTTGCTCTCTTCTTTCATCCAACTGATGCGCGTTACCAGCACCTCAAAGATACTACCGCTCGCGTTCCTTTATTCGATTACGAAGTTCCTATTTTACCTGATGAACTCGTTGATCCTGAAAAAGGTACTGGTCTTGTCATGTGCTGCACCTTTGGCGATAAAAATGACATTGCCTGGTTTAAAAAACATAGACTTCCTTACCGTCAATCAGTTGGTTTTGATGGTATCTGGACAAAAGAAACCGGCATTTTAGCAGGTCTTAAAGCAGTTGCTGCTCGTGAAAAAGTTCTTGAAGAATTAAAACATCGTGGGCTTTTGATTTCACAAAAAAACATTTCACATACCGTTAACGTGCATGAACGCTGCAAAAAAGAAATCGAATACATCGTTCTCACTCAATGGTTCTTGAATATTCTTGATAACAAACAAGAATTTTTAACCGCACTTGATAAAGTTGCTTGGCACCCAGAATTTATGAAAGCTCGCTGCAAAGATTGGATTCAAAATCTACAATGGGATTGGTGTTTGAGCCGCCAACGTTTTTACGGAATACCGTTTCCTGTCTGGCACTGCACTGAATGTAAGCACGTTATCACTGCATCAGTTGATCAGCTCCCTATCGATCCTCAAGAAAATGCGTATGGACACGTGTGCCCAGCATGTAAAAAAGATACAGTTATTCCTGATACCGATGTTATGGATACTTGGAATACTTCGTCCCTTACCCCTTATATTTGCGCTGCACTCTATGATGAAAAAAATGATCCCTTTTCATCCGATTCAGCATTTTTGCCTATGGGAATGCGCCCACAAGCGCATGACATTATCCGTACCTGGGCATTTTACACCATCATAAAATCCTTGCTGCACAGCAAAGTTATGCCGTGGAAAGATATCGTTATCTCTGGGCACGTGCTCAGCAAAGACCGTGATAAAATTTCAAAATCACAAGGCAATACTCCGGTTGATCCTGAAAACCTTTTAAAGGTATACCCTGCTGACGTAATCCGTTTCTGGACCGCATCAGGAACACTTGGGCAAGATGTTTCATTCTCTGAAACACAACTACAAATCGGACAACGCCTGTGTACAAAATTATGGAATGCTTTTAGATTCCTTGAAGAACACATCACTGAGGCTCCAGCACAAGAGCAACCTGAAATTATGGGAGTTGTTAATGAATGGCTCTGCCATCAAGCAACAACTTGCTTTGAAAATTACAACAATTACTTAAACCAATACGAATTCAGCCTTGCACTCCATACTGTCGAACAGTTCTTCTGGAACGATTTTTGCGACAACTACTTGGAATTGATTAAGGATCAGCTATTTAATCCTGATCGCTATGATACAAATACCATTAAGTCTACTCGTTGGACCTTGTACTATGTCGGATTACGTATCTTGCAAATGTTGGCACCATACACTCCGTTTATTACCGAAACGCTCTATCAAACGTTCTATGCAAAAAAACTCGGTATTTCTTCACTGCACCTAACTACTTTTGCAGATGTTCAAAAATCACTAAATTTTGCTGATAGCGCTGCAACCATGAATATTATATTACCTATTGTTGCAACAGTTCGCCGTATGAAAACCTCAAAACAACTTTCGTTAAAAACACCTCTGAGTTCTCTCACCATTTACAATGCGAATCAAGAGCTCCTCAAACTACTCGTTCCGCAAGAAGCACTTATCAAAGGGGTTACTCAAGCAGAAATAATTGCGTATGAATTTTCTTTGCTCGATGAACAAGTATTTGAACAACATGGAGATGCATGGACTGCAAAAATAGCCATTGAGGTTTTACCATGATCACAATAAAAAATAGTCTCTGTCATTGCGAGCTTGCGAAGCAATCCCTCACTCGCTCACTAAGGAAAATAACCATAGCCTGATCTTTAATGAGTTAGAATTATGAAACAACCCTGTATATATATTATGGCAGACCGTCCTGGAGGGACTCTTTATACAGGGGTAACCTCGAATCTTTTACAGCGAATATCGCAACATAAAGATGAAACATTCGAAGGATTCTCAGCAAAATATAACTGTAAGATGCTTGTATTTTACGAAGTGTTTCAGACAATGATCGATGCTATTGCTGTGGAAAAAAAACTAAAAGGCGGCTCACGTCTTTCTAAAATCAAGTATATCCAGTCCATGAATCCCGAATGGAAAGATTTATCAGCAGACTGGGAGAAATAGCTCAATGCACACAGAAGAAACTTTAAAATTTTTTGTATGCGCTGTAGGGATTGCTTTGCAAGCTCGCAATGACAGGGATTTTTCTTTTAAGAAAATTAATAAGGAATTGTCATACAGATTCAGGATCATGGATTTTTCTAAGAAAAAACCTCAAAGGAGTAATAACTCATGATAACGATAAGAAACAGTCAACGATCTTTTGATGTTGACCTTGAAAAAGTACGCGCTGATGCACAAAAAATTCTTGATGAATTAGGATATTCTGACTTCGATTTGGGTATCTGGTTCACGACTAATAAAACGGTCCGTGAATACAACAAAAATTTCCGCAACAAGGATAAAGCAACCGATATTTTATCATTCCCTTACCACCCCGATTTAAAAGCTGGGCAACGAATAAAGGTAAAAGATGAAGAGGATAAGAACGTTGGTGATATATTAATTGCAGTCGAATTTGTAGAAAATCTTCTTCCCTTATATAAAACCACCCTCCAAAAACGAATCTCCGTTTTGCTTATTCACGGCATCTGCCATTTGCTTGGTTACAGCCATTATGATGACGAAAATGATCAAAAAATGAGCGCCAAAGAGCGAGCGATTGCTACCAAGCTCGGGATTAAAAAGGAAATGTGTTAAGACGCGGGTTAAATAAAAAGGGCAGCTTTTTAAGGCTACACCTTTTAAAAATTCAGCTACAGTTGCTTTTCATAAAGCTATATTACAGAGCCCTTATAGGAATAAATATCGCCCATGGAGTCCGCTACTTTAGCACCCCTACTTGTCAAGAAATTTACAATATCTAATGTATCGGCATTAGGATTTTGTCCATAATTATAATTAGCAGCATCTAAAGCAGTAACATAATGTCCCCAATCGTATTGCCAAGTTCTTGCATTCACGTTGGCACCTTTAACAACAAGATCTCGTACTCGTGTTGATGATCCGACCTGCACAGCTTGCATTAATGGGGTATATTGATCTTTCCATCTTTCTTTCGGTCTATATACAGGCCTTTGATTCGAAACCCTATCCTCCTTTCCTTCCACTGTAAACTGCAGACTCCCACCAACTACAAATCCTACATTTACACGTGAAAGTTTCCATCTAAGTTGAAAAGAAGGGCTAGAGGC
>CAZQDJ010000002.1:0-58020 GCA_964592275.1 uncultured Pseudomonadota bacterium
TGCTTTGGAGCTAAATCCCGATGCTAGTGGAAACTTTCAGATGTAAATCGACCCTATATAAAGGAGGTCGAAATGAAACAAACTGATTGGGAAGGTTTTTTCCAGGCTCTTGCACCATTTTCGGAAACGCCTTATCAGAAAGTTTTTATTATTGATGTCGTACATTTGCATTCGAATGACAAAGATGAAGGTGAAGACGAAGATGAAGGTGAAGAAACTGTCTTAAAAAAAGTTGTTATTATTTCCGATAATAAGACACGAAAGGCCTATTTTACTAGACATGACGATAAGCTTTTTATGTCAAAGCTTACTGAGATATCACATTACGTCCATGAAGCATCTATCCAAGAACTATCAGAAAAAAGAAAATTAAAGTACGAAAAACTTTATGCAAATGGAAAAGCTAAACTTATGTATGAATCAAAACCATCTTCGGATAGTGCTCCAGATATGCGTTCAATCTATAAACATCTTACTCCTAGTAGCACTGCTGTCATGGAACAAGCTATTTCAAACCGCGCGTCTCTCATCACTGACCCGTCACCAAAGCGTTCACGTAAAGAATCTATCCCCTTCACTACACCAGATCCTATGCAATCATTTGGCAAAGGATTAGAAATCGCTGAACAAGATGTTTCACATATTTTGAAGGAAGCAATACAAGATGTTGACACAGACTTCCATTAAGCAGAATTTACTGTCCTACAAAGCTCAGCAAACGATTAGGTACTTTAGGCTGACTACTTGCAGAAAAAAAGCTTAAATATAGCCGCACAACATCTCCTTTGAAAGATAATCACTCTTTAATGAATGGCCTCATAACTCCTTTTTTACACAATTTAGAGAAATCGCTGAAGACTTAAAAGATCCCCCTTTGACAGCTTAATGTTATTATATTAGTCTAATAGAAATAAATATATAGAAAAGTACTGAGGAGTTTTATCATGAAAAAGAACCTATTTATTTTTGGTTTGTTAGGATGTATGACACTTCATTTAGCACAAGGTGCCGAAAAGATGATACCTACCACTTTAGGGTTTTTTGAGTCTTCAAGCTTTAAAAAAGGTTTTACTACTCAGTCTATTAATCCTGGCATGCGAGCATTAATAGCTACCTCTTATCAATCTTCTGCTCATTTCAATAGACCTGCATTGCTTGCTATTTGTGCACCAATGCCTCACCAAACAACAGTACCAACCCCTAAACTTCTTAATCCTGCTGCCGCTGCTGCTCAACAAACTGATACTCTTTTTCAAGAACACGAAGAACATTACGAACTCATTCCTGAACAATTTTCTACCATTGGATCTATTGTCTCAAAAACGCTCACAGCTCTTGAAAGCGAACAAACAGATAACGCAGCGCTTGAACAACTGCAAGAATCTTGGACAACCTTGGGAAGCTTCGTAAAACTTTCTTATGAAAGCTTTACAAGCGATTTGAAAAATAACTTTGACAGAAAGATAACGCCGCTTCTCAATGAAGATTATACCAATGCTCCAAGCTGCCTTGGATTTACTCTTCATGATTCTCTCACTTCAGAAAGCGCCAAAGAAAAATTTACTTTTTTAACGAGGGCCCTTGATCTCCTTAAAAATCTCGAAAAAAATCCAAAATCTACAGAAGAAATTTCAGCAGCTCGTACTCTAATCCAAAAACACCTTACCTGCGCTTGTGCCACTGGATTTGTAAAAGCAGAATCATTTGCTTCTCTTGATTCCCTAGAAAATGTTGTTCAATTTGTCGAAGAAGTAGAACCATTCTTTGGCATTGTTCGCCAAACTTACTTCTTGCTACGTGAACCACTTGGCCTTGATGTTTTTAAGAATTATTGTCAGGGAAAAGAAGTCCTTGAAGAAAAAGTTAATGATTATAAAAAAGCTCTTGATCATTACAAAATCAATCCATCACTCACGGGAACTGTTATGAGTGCTTTGGTATATAAAAAAGCAGCTGGAGAACTGGAATCACAAGATAGAGTAAAAGTTCTTGCTGCGCTAAACGGCTGTCTTCAGTAAAAAAATGTCGAAAACAAGTACTAAAAAAGAGCTTGATTTTAAAACTAGGCTCTTTTTTTATTTCAAAATTATGACTTATGAAACAGCAAAACTGATTCATGGTACAGTAATATATGAGAGAGCTTTTATATCAAAAAAATAATATCGCCATTGTCAATGAGAACAAACATAGCGGAGAAGCCTATGCGGCAAAAAGTGAGATTACGAGATTCAGATGTTGATTACATTATTGAATCCTTTAAACAACATTTTGGAAAAGATGATCATTTATGGTTATTTGGTTCCAGAGTTGATCTTGAAAAGCGTGGGGGGGATATAGACCTTTATGTGGAAACTTACATTGAGCAATCAGAAGCTTTTTCAAGAAAAATGAAATTTTTAGGAAACCTCTGGAGAGGTATTGGAGAACAAAAAATAGATATTGTGGTGCATGTATTAAAGCGCCTTGAAAAATTACCTATTTATGAGATAGCAAGAGAAGAAGGAGTCCAATTGGTATGAAAAAGGAAAATAAAGATATGAAGGCTTTTCAGATTCATATTACTCATGTTGAATTGCATTTTGAGCAAGTACGTTATCTAATGCATGAATTGAAAAATATTTTACCTTTTACAGAAGGAAATCTTAAAATTATGGCTTTTTCTCAAAAAGCTTTGTGCGATTCGCTTCTTTATCGTTTTGCCATGATACAAGATACGCTGGGGGGTAAAATTTTGCCTTTGATTATAGATATAACGAAAGAAAAGACGGTTTATCTTACTTTCATAGATAAATTACATTTTTTAGAACGTTTACATATTGTTGATGATGCATATGAATGGTCTGATATTCGAGACTTAAGGAATGCTATTGCTCATGTATATGAGCCTACGCCGCAAGAACAAGCAAATTCCTTAAATAAAGTTTATACAGCGCTTCCTGTTCTTGAAGAATGTTTTAAGCGAATTAAAAAACGACTGGCAGAAATTTCAGCCGGTAAGTGACTTTAGCCTCTAAAGTCATGTTATTCACTATGATTTTTGTGCAATTATCCTGGATCCTTACACTCACTCACTTGTCCGCGCATTCGCACGAGACAATCTCGTATCGCTGAGGACGACGAGGATTTTTATTTATTCATTAATTTCTAGACAATTTTAAAATAAAAAGAGCCTCATTCTCAGCGAACAGGCTCTTTTTATTTTAAAAATTATGACTTACGAGATAACAAAACTTACTAACCGGTTAGGTACAAAAATAACTTTTTGTATCGTCTTGCCCTCAAGCCATTTTTCAATAACGACTTGTGCTTGTGGTTGAACCATATCCTGAGCGCTATCTCGAGCAACGATAATTTGACCACGAACCTTACCATTCACTTGAATAGCAATTTCAACAGTAGTTTGTACGGTAAAGGCTGGGTCATATGCAGGCCATTCACAGTCACGCAATTTTTTACCAAACTGGTTTTCAAGTAATTCGCTTGCCATATGAGGAGCAAGGGCTGAAAGAGCAACCACTACTTGTTGCGCAGAGGTTTTCCCCACTTTCATTTTTTGTTGAATAAGATCATTTAATAATTCCATAGCAGCCGAAAGCGCTGTGTTTGGTTTGAATTGATCAAGACGGTCTTGGAAAGCTTTTAAAAATTGCTGTACACGAACTTTTGATTCACGAGTTTCTTGAGAATCCGCCACCACAGCATCACCACTAAAGTACGCAATAAAACGCTGAGTAAAACGACGCACTCCTTCAAGACCATTATCTTGCCACTCACAATCAAGTTCTGGTGGACCCATAAAAAGGATGTACATACGGAGCACATCTGACCCATATATTTTTACAATTTCATCAGGGTTAACTACGTTCCCTTTTGATTTTGACATTTTTTCAACCAAGCCACTCTTTTCTGAATATTTATTTACCATTCCCTGGTTAAACAAACGAGTGAACGGTTCTTTGAAAGGGACAAAACCACCATCGTGCAATACTTTTACGTAAAAACGGGAATAAAGTAAGTGTAAAATTGCATGCTCAATACCACCAACGTACAAATCAACAGGAAGCCAGTATTTTAAATCAGCTTGATCAAAGGCAGCGGTATCTAATTGTGGGTTTGGATACCGTAAAAAATACCAACAAGACCCTGCCCATTGAGGCATTGTATTTGTTTCTCGTTTTGCCGGATTTTTACACTGAGGACAGCTTGTATTCACCCAGTCGGTGATACCTGCAAGAGGTGATTCTCCGGTACCCGTTGGCTCATATTTTTCAACTTCCGGTAAAACGACCGGCAACTCAGATTCTGGCACTGCAACAACACCGCAACTCTTACAATGGATCAAAGGAATTGGCTCACCCCAATAACGCTGACGAGAGAAAATCCAATCACGCAATTTGTACGTCACCGTACGTTTTGCAAGACCCTGTTCTTCCAAATAATCTTTGAGCTGCTCACTAATATCACCACAGCGTTTACCTATAAATTGTTGAGGCCCTACCGATAAAATCCCATTCTTCATATCGGTGTAACAAACTTCCTCTGCAAGCACTTTCTTTTTAAGTTCTTCGTCATGAGGAGGGTACATCCCAACCGTAAGGGGGATGTTATATTTTTTTGCAAAAGTAACATCACGCTCATCATGAGCGGAACATTTAACAATCCCCGTGCCATAATCAGCAATAGCAAAACTGGCTACCCAAATTGGAAGCTCTTTACCATCAAGCGGATTTATAACATAACGGCCCGTAAAGATACCTTCGATTTCTTTTTCTCCCTCGTTACCAGCAGCAATGCGCTTCTTAATGACCTCATCGCAAAAGGCAAGGATTTCATTTTTATTGGAAATACCTTCAAGTAGTTGTGGCAACAATGCATGGTCAGGAGCGATTACGACATAAGTATCTGCGTAGCATGTTTCAAAATGAGCAGAGAACGATTGAAGAACAAGATCCATATCTTTAACTGGAGATGAGAAGGTTAGGCCTTCACTTTTGCCGATCCAATTTTTTTGCATCAGCTTAACTTTTTCTGGCCACTCAAGCTCATCAAGATCATTTAATAATTGTTCTGCATAGGAAGTAATTTTAAGCACCCATTGTGGGATATCTTTTTTAGTAACTGTTGTTCCACAACGTTCGCATCCGCCATTGACCACCTCTTCATTGGCTAAACCGGTCTTACAAGAGGGGCACCAGTTAATAGGCATAGAAGATTGGTATGCAAGACCACGTTTAAACATTTGTAAAAAGATCCACTGAGTCCATTTGTAGTACTCAGGATCGGTTGTATTAACTTCTTTGGTCCAATCATAGAGTGCGCCGACTTCTTCAAGTTGTTTTTTAAACGTAGCAACGTTAGTGTCAGTAGAAATGCGCGGGTGAATACCTTTTTTAAGAGCATCATTTTCAGCAGGAAGACCAAAAGCATCCCAACCCATAGGATGAAGCACGTTGTATCCTTGCAGCCATTTTATACGAGCATAAACATCAGAAAGAACATACCCTCTCCAGTGCCCTACGTGAAGACCAGAGCCGGAAGGATACGGGAACATGTCAAGGCAATAATATTTCTTACCTGTTCTACTATCTGTTGCGCGAGTATCTGGATCTTGTGCCCAGCGCTTTTGCCATTTTTTTTCTACTTCGGCTACGTTGTACTGCATTTTTTATCTTCCCAACAACTAAAAAAGGCCCATCTCTAGGCTTTTCAGTGTACTGAGGGTACTAATAATCGTCAAAACAGTTCGTGTAGATAGATTAAAAATTAAAGGCGAGAAGGGTTAGCTTCCTCTCTTTCTTTGTTTTTTAATAGTAATTTTGCAAGATTGTATTGGAGAAATCCTGAAGCTAGAACGATACATCCAATACAACTTCCAATCACTATTGAAAAATTAAAATTGTATGATGATGGTTCATCTACGATCAAATGCACACCTTGGGATAAGGAAAGAATAGTCGCTCCTGCAATGATAAGATTTTTCCCAGTTTTGCATGTTTCAGTAGCCACTCTTGCGCGAAAAATTCTTTCTTCTTTGATTATTTGAGTATGATTTCTTAGTTCGGTTATATGCGCTAGAGTAGTTCTTGTGCTTTGTTCATCTTCTGGTTCTGACTCTGAGTTTCTTTGTGATATTTCAAAAGCATCTGGGTTATTTGCATAATCTTGAAGTTCATTATCTGAACTGTGGCAGAGACGAAAGCTCGTAATCATACAGAATAGTAGTGCAAAAAATTTCATTTCACTTTCCTTTTTTTAGTTAAAAGCTTATCAAAAAACTAATTGAAAAGACTTTTATGGAGATGATAACAGAAGCTGTTTTTGAAGCAATAAAACATATTTTTTTACGAAAAAAATGATGTCGGCAAAAAAGCGTCATTTAATACTTGCCCCAAGAAGAAAAAAGATGTTCAGAGATTTAAGATTTTGCACTAGAGTTGGCGCTAATAAAGAATGTTTTTAAATAAGACATAGTTAGAAAATGCTCTGTAAATAGGCCTAGAAAGCCTCTTTAGCTTTACAAAAAATCCCTGACGGATAACATTGAAGATTCGTATTATTTTTTTATTTATCAAAGGGAGTTTTTCCATGATTCAACTGTATCCTGCTTTATGTGCTGTTATTGGCCTTGGAGTAGCGACCGTTGCGGTACTTTTTTCTAAAACAAGGGGAAAAGAAGTTGCTAATGCAAAAGCGAAAAAGATTGCAGATGCCATTGCGCAAGGCGCGATGACATTTCTGCGTGAAGAGTACAAAATTATCGCCTGTGTTGTGGCATTGATTGCTATAGTGCTTGGTTACACAGTTGGGATTATTCCAGCTCTTGTATTTATTGGAAGCTCAGTACTTTCATTAACGACAGGTTTTTTGGGTATGCGTGCAGCAACGTCTGCTAATGTTCGTACAACTATTGCAGCACAAGAATCAGGGGAACATGGAGCATTTTTAACCGCATTATTTGGTGGTGGGGTTATGGGGTTTGCTGTAGCAACCTTTGGGCTTTTTGGCATGACCTTTGTAATGTATCAGTATGGTCAGGCGCATAATCTTATTACCATTTTGACCTGTTTTGGTCTTGGTGCAAGTGTTGTTGCTTTTTTTGCTCGTATTGGTGGTGGGATTTATACCAAGTCAGCAGATGTTGGTGCAGACCTTGTAGGTAAATTAGAAATGGGTATTCCAGAAGATGATCCACGCAACCCAGCAGTTATTGCTGATAACGTTGGTGACTGCGTGGGTGATACTGCTGGAATGGGAGCAGATATTTATGAATCCTATGTGAGCGCTATGGTTTCGTGTGTTATTTTGGCTCTTACGCTTCATGCAAGTAATGTAGCTTACGCATTGTTGCCATTAGCTCTTTCAGGCCTTGGATTAGTGAGTTCTCTTTTTGGACTTCTTTCAAATCTTGTTTTAAAAGCTGGCCCAGCTGCAATGCTTCGTAATGCAACCTATGTTGCAGTTGTAGTATTTCTTGGTGCTGCACGCTGGTATATTAATTTTCAAAATTTGCCGAGTGAATTGTTTCATGCCTGCATAATTGGTTGTCTTGCAGGGATCGTTATTGGATTAGTGACTGAATATTATACTGGCGGAGCGCCTGTTAGAAGGCTTGCTCAAAGTTCAGAATCTGGTGCAGCAACAAACATTATTTATGGACTTTCTTTGGGAATGGAATCAGTCTGTCTTCCTGTGATTCTTCTTGGGTTTGCTGTTGTTGCTGCCTACGTGTTTGGTGGTCATGATTTATACGCAGTAGCTCTTGCGGCAGTTTCTATGCTTGCTACTGTTGGTATTACTATGACCGTTGATGCGTATGGCCCGATTGCAGATAATGCAGGTGGTATTGCAGAAATGGCAGGCATGGGCAAAGAGGTTCGTATTATTACCGATAAATTGGATACGCTTGGAAACACAACCGCTGCAATGGGCAAAGGATTTGCGATTGGTTCAGCATTATTGACCGCGCTTGCTCTTTTTTCTGCATTCAGTGAAAGTGCACATATTGCAGAACTTAATGCATTTGATCCATGGGTATTGTTGGGCATGATCATTGGTGGAGCGATGCCATTTTTGGTTTCTGCATTTACGATGCGTTCAGTTGGAAACACTGCTCTGAAAATGGTTATGGAAGTTCGTCGTCAATTTAAAGAAATTCCAGGTCTTATGGCGGGTACTGCTGATCCTGATTATGAACGTTGCATTGCAATCAGTACTTATGCAGCATTGCGTGAGATGATTCTTCCGGGCGTTATAACAATTATACTTCCTGTTCTAGTGAAGTTTACCCTTGGCAATCATGCACTTGGTGGTCTTTTAGTAGGAGCTACTTTGACCGGTATTATGCTTGCTTTGATGATGGCAAATGGTGGTGGTGCGTGGGATAACGCGAAAAAATATATAGAAGCGGGTAATCTTGGCGGTAAAGGGTCCGATGCTCACAAGGCTGCGGTTGTTGGTGATACTGTTGGCGATCCGTTTAAGGATACTTCTGGTCCAGCATTGAACATTTTAGTAAAACTTATGGCGATTGTTTCGCTTTTGCTTGTAGGAATGTAATTCTCATAGTTTTATGAAATTTAAAGGGGCTTTTTATGGGCCCCTTTTTACTATTCGCTTTATAAAAATCTTTAAGTTTTTAATACGTAACAACTCCAACATTTTGCGCTAAAGAACAAATTACAGGGTAATGGAGGTCAATGCTTACTCTGGCCTTCTCTCTTTTCTTTTTGGTAGATCTAGAGCTGTTTATAAAACATTAGAGAAAGGGCGACCATGAATAGTAAGCAATTAAAAGAGGTTTCGTTGCGTATTGGAGTTGTTACAGCATTTTTTATTTTGACCTGCGTGCTTGATGCGCATGCACGTACTTTAAAAAAAGTAGAGTCTGTATACAATCAAAAAATTGCTGTTGACCAAAAAGCACTAGCTTTGATAGCAGAAGAAGTATCGCAATTTCTTTCTCATGTTCACAAAAGTATTTATGTGCAAGTAAGCGAAGGGAAAATCTTTAAAGGAATAGTGACCATTGATGACGTTAAAGATACGATTAATTTTCTTGCTAAGCACGCAAAAGAGCATCCTAATTGGCTTAAAAGTCATTGGTTTTACAATACTTATTTTGATTTCTATCGTTTATATTCTGATGGTGAGTTTTGTCCGCTAAAAATAGGTAAGCTTCCGCGCGGTTGGATAGGTGCCCCTGATAATCATCGCATTACTAAGTATCGTATTTGTAAAATGCATGGTTCTCGTACAAAAACAAAAAAATATTTCTTTCCTTTATATTCACGTCCTTCTGATGAAGTAGGTAAAACAAACGAACGCATTCGGAATAATCCAGAAAAGTTTATACGGTTTATGTATAAAAGAAGTGAAATTTTAGAAGGAGCATTAGAACACAAAAAGGAAGTACAACCCCTTGCGTGGGTTACCCTTGAAGGGTATAAAGAGCTGGTAATGCAGGGAAGCGCAGTTATTGATTTTGAAGATCAAACGACGCCTCAAACTTTTCAGGTAGTAGTTGAAAATGATATGGCGCGAGAAGATAAATATTGGTTTGTTGCTCCTTATGAAAAAAGAAAGCCTTCTAAAAAATATCCGATAAAGGTTGAACCTATTCCTGGGGTTTCTTTTGCAGGAAATATTTCCGATATTGGGTTTGGTAAAGTGCTCGTAATGATTGGAAAAAATCCATTGACGCTGGAAAAAGAGATGAGGGTCGGGGTGCTGACCGATACGGGAACAGCATTTCAAGATAATTTGTGCAAGTTTGATTTGTTTACTGGATATTTTGAAGAGCATCAGCTTTTTGATGAACATTGTAAGCAATATCCACACACTGCGGAGATGTATATTCTTATTAAGAAACGTAAAAAATAAGTGTGTGCGCGACATTAAAGTGGTGTTTGTTTACCTCTTTAAATCTCTAACATTCGATTATTTTGTTAGAATTTATCCGAATAAATTAATGAATAAATAAAAATTCATGTCATCCCCAGAGAACGGTAGTCGCAGTCAGTGCATTTATGCACTGCTAGACGGAGTGAACGCCTGGGGACCCAGACGTAACAAGAAAAAATCCTAATTTTTAGATATGGTTTTTTTCTTTTCTTTGACACAAAACGTAGGTGTGCCCTCTGCGGGCAGCACCAAACAGGTTGCGCACCCAACCTGTTTGGAAACAAGGGTGCAAACCTGCGGCTTGACCGCTTACGGATGTGACCCGGAAGCGCAGCTTCTTTTTGCGCCTGCCGACTTCGCGGCACCCGCAGCTGACATCCTGATAAAGATTTTTTCTAAAAAATAAAAAGAGTAAAAAAAGTACCGTATCAGGATATCATCGAGCATACCGTCGGAGTCCGAAGGTCACGATGTAGCCTTGGCGAAGTCGAAGGACGACGGTGTATGCAGCAGGAAGCGAATGCTTCCGGATCATATCCGTCAAAAGCGGTCAAACCGCAGGTTTGTGTTTGGATTCCAAAGGGGTGAACAAGCACCCCGTTTGGTGCTGCGCGCAGAGCGCAATAAATGACTATGATTCAGGAATAAATCATAAAATGAGAGGGAACGTTGTTACGTTAAACGTTGAAAGTAGTTTTCACTTTCGCAATAAGCTCCTCTTTAGACATTGCCCCAACTTGTTGTTCATGAACTTTCCCTTTTTCAAAAAAGACGATCGTAGGTAAATATTGAATAGGTTCTTTTGCTAGTTCTACTTCTTGAGCTTTATTTGTTAGTTCTTGTTTGTCGCAATTCAAGCTGTAAAAAGTAACTTTTCCTTCAAATTCTTTAGCAACTTCTTCGTAATAACTTGCTAAGTGGTTACATGCGCCACACCAGTTTGTGTAAAACTTGATAACACAAGGTTCGGTACAATTTTTTATATAATCGACGCAGCAAGAGTCAGTTATCTCAAAAACAAGATCCTTATTTGTTACAGGTTTTTCACGCTTTTCTATTTTTGATTCTCTGTCGAGAGTAGTTTCTGCTTCTTGTGGTGCTATCGTGGCATGATCACAGCAGGTATCAATACCAGTTGCAGGTTGTTGCATACTGTCCATGATGGAAGGTTTATTTGATCGCATTACATAGAGTGACGCTAATGAGATGGCTGCAGCTACTACTCCGATAAGGAGCCAGGGAGTTTGTTTTTTGTGATTCATAGCAATTTCCTTTCGATTAAAAATTGCAAGGTTTAGAAAATATTCTCAAATATCCTACTTTTAGGCCACATACTTGTAAATTTTTGTTAATTGGTGAGTGAGCAAATGACTAATAAATAAAAAAAACATGAAAAAATTTTGAATAAAAAAATTGAAATTGCGACGTATGCGCACGATATGAAAAATTTTCTCATTGTAAGTTTTTTGCTGTAAACAAATAGAGAAAATGTACGATATAGCTTTTAAAAAAAGAGTTATGTTTTGAGAGAATTTTATTTGATTCTCACAGGAGAAACAGGTACAGTTATCTTCCATCTTTCTCCATGCTGTTAATTCTCATTGAAAAAAATAAAAAATTTCAAAGCTTATTTTTTAGTTAAAAAAATAAGCAGAAAATGAGCTAAAAAATAGTTAGGTAATGATGCGTGTGATGAAAGTTATGAATAAGCTATGAGCGAAAGGAACAGGCTAATGGATAAGCGAAAAGAATTTTCACTACATGTTCAATTTGGGGTTTTAGGGACTGAGGATATGACTTCTTTTTCTGATAATCAGCCTTTGTTTATGGTAAGTAAGCGAAATGGGCAAAAGGTTTCTCTTAATCAAGAAAAAATGTATCTCAGTCTCAAACGGGCGTGTCAGGGGCTTGAAGATTCTGTTTCTGTTTCACTAATCATGCAAGAGGTAGTAAAAAATCTTCATGACAATGCGACAACAAAGCAAGTTGAAGATGCGCTTGTATTGAGTGCTATCTCTTTCATAGAAAAAGATCCTGCATATAGTACTGTTGCTGCTCGTCTTTTACGTCAGAAAATAGCAAAAGAAATTTTTGGAGTTTCGATAACCGAAGAGACGTATGCGTATCATTATAAGAAATCATTTATAGAAGGCATTAAGGAACAGGTTCGTCTTGAGCTTCTTGATCCTCGCATGCTTGAATTTGATCTTGAATTTTTGGCTGGAAAACTAGCCATTGAGCGTGATGATTATGTGGAATATCTTGGTCTTTATAATTTATACGAGCGTTATTTTTCAAAAATTGATGATCGTTGCGTTGAGTTGCCACAAATATTTTGGATGCGCGTTGCGATGGGATTAAGCCTTCTTGAGTCAAACAAAAATCAGTATGCGGTTGAGTTTTATGAAAACATGTCAACGCTCCGTTATCTTCCAGGGACTCCGACTCTTTTACATTCTGGTGGCACTCGCCCACAATTAAGTTCTTGTTTTTTGACAACAATTAGCGATGATTTACACCATATTTTTAAATGTATGGGGGACAATGCTCAAATGGCTCGTTGGTCAGGTGGTATTGCAAATGACTGGACTCCCTTGCGAGCAACCGGTGCATTTATTAAATCTATACGATCAGGAAGCCAGGGATCGGTTCCATTTTTAAAGATAGCTAATGACGTTAATGCAGCTATTAATCGTAGCGGTCGTCGTCGTGGAGCAACAGTTGCGTATCTTGAAACGTGGCATTTTGATATTGAAGACTTTCTTGATTTGCGTCGTAATACTGGTGATGAACGTCGTCGTACTCATGATATGAATACGGCACATTGGATTCCCGATTTGTTTATGAAGCGAGTTGTAGACGAAAAAGACTGGACACTTTTTTCTCCTGATGAAACTCCTGATTTGCATGATTTGTATGGTAAGGCATTTGAAAAACGCTATGAAGAATACGAAGAGCTTGCTCGTCAGGGAAGTATAAAGTTAACAAAGACCATGCCAGCGGTTGAGCTGTGGCGAAAAATGCTTACTCGTTTATTTGAAACGGGACATCCATGGATTACTTTCAAAGATGCATGCAATGTTCGTTCACCTCAGGATCACGTTGGAGTTGTGCATAGTTCGAATTTATGTACAGAAATTACATTGAATACATCAAAAGAAGAAACAGCAGTGTGTAACTTAGGTTCTGTAAACTTAGGAAAACATGTTTCTGGTGATGGGGTTGTTGATTACGTTGAGCTTGAAAAAACTATTAGAACTGCTATGCGCATGCTCGACAATGTAATCGATATTAACTTTTATCCTGTTGTAGAAGGCGCAACTTCAAATAAGCGCCATAGGCCTGTTGGGTTAGGGGTTATGGGTTTCCAGGATATGCTTTTTAAGATGAACATCAGTTTTGCATCACAAGAAGCATTGGATATTGCTGATAAAATGGGTGAATTTGTTTCTTACTATGCAATTCTTGCTTCATCTGAACTGGCAAAAGAACGAGGAGCCTATTCAACGTTCAAAGGTTCAAAGTGGGATAGAAATTTGTTCCCTGTTGATACGATTGATCTCTTGGAACAAGAGCGAGGTATTAACATTCCTCTTTCTCGTACGGGGTGCTTGGATTGGTCTCCGGTTCGTGAGCATGTCAAAAAATATGGTCTACGTAATTCAAACACTATGGCAATTGCGCCAACAGCAACTATTTCAAACATTTCTGCCTGCTATCCTTGCATCGAGCCTATCTATAAAAACTTATACGTTAAGGCAAATATGGGAGGCGAATTTACCGTTATCAATAGATACTTGGTTGAAGATTTGAAAAAACTTGGTCTGTGGAATCATGATATGGTTGATTTGATCAAGTATTACGATGGAAGTATTCAGAAGATTGAAAGCATTCCTCAAGTCTTGCGTGATAAATATCTTGAAGCATTTGAAATTGATGCATTGTGGTTATTGGAACTTTCTGCTGCGCGTGGTAAATGGATTGATCAAAGTCAATCGCATAATGTGTTCTTGAATTCTGTATCAGGGAAAGTACTTGATATGGTGTATAAGCGAGCTTGGCAATTAGGTTTAAAGTGTACCTATTACCTTCGTACTTTGGGTGCAAGTCAGATTGAAAAATCAACGCTTGATGCGAAAAAGTTTGGATTTACTCAAAAACGTTCTTATGGTGCTGATACTGCTTCTTCTGTTCAATCGGTAACGTATGCTCCTGCTCAAGCGCTTTCATCTGAAGAAATAAAAGCATGCAGTTTAGAAAATACTGATTGTGAAGCCTGTCAGTAGTAAGAAGAAATCATACTAAGGAATAAAATGACAAAAATAAATACCTCCGGGATTATTTCTAACTCAAAGACTGATCCTAATAAAATATTACCAATGCGTTATACATGGGCTCGCCAGCATTACAAAGATGGTATTGCAAATAGTTGGGCACCTGAAGAAGTGTCTATGCAAAAAGACGTAGAGCAATGGAAAGATCCAAAATTTTTGCTTGAAGATGAACGTCGCTTGATTATGTGGAACATGGGTTTTTTCTCAACAGCAGAATCATTAACGGCGAATAACTTGGTTCTTGCGGTGTATCGTCATGTGACTAACCCTGAGTGTCGTCAGTACCTATTACGACAAGCATTTGAAGAGGCAGTTCATACCGACACCTTTATTTACTGTTCTGATTCATTAGGGATTGATCCTGATGAGCTTTATAACATGTATGTAACAGTTCCTTCAATTGCGGCAAAAGATAATTTTGTGATTGATTTGACCAAGTCTATTTTTGATCCACTCTTTGAAGTAACTGATTTAGTAACCTTGAGAAAATTTTTATACGATCTGATCGGTTACTATGTGATTATGGAAGGTATTTTCTTTTATGCTGGTTTTGCAATGATGCTTGCGTTAAAACGTCAGAACAAAATGATCGGTATTGGGGAACAGTTCGAATACATTATGCGCGATGAAAGCATTCATTTAGCATTTGGTTGCGATCTTATTAATACTATTAAAAGAGAAAATCCAGAGGTATGGACCAAGGATTTTCAAGATGAAGTTGTCGAGCTTATTAAAAAGGCGGTTGTTCTTGAAGGAGCATATGCAATTGATGCTTGTCCGCGAGGTCTTTTAGGAATCAGCACTCAACAGTTTGTGCATTACGTTGAATATATTGCTGACCGTCGTCTTGAAAGAATTGATCTTCCTCGTTTGTATAATCAAGAAAATCCATTTCCTTGGATGTCTCAGGCTACTGATCTAAGCAAAGAAAAAAACTTTTTTGAGTCGCGTGTTACTGAGTATCGTACTGGTGGTTCATTGGAATGGTAATTAGTTTATAAAAATAAAAAAAAGAGCTGAGGTAAAAGTTGGCTCTTTTTTTTGAGGAGCGTATCGCATGAAGAAAATATTTATGATGTATGTAATGTTTGCAGAGATGAGCCTTAATGAATGTCTGAAAGGTAGTAGTGCAGAAATTGCATGGTCTATTGATGAAATGCAGCTTGAAGCTTTGGGGAAATCTGGTGCGATAAGGGAAATTGATTCATAACAATTAAAGCTTTCTAAAGAGGATTTAGAAAAAGCGTTGGATAGTTGGAAAAAAGCTTATGATGCAGAAAAGCAAAGGAATAAAATTGGATATTAATAAAAATGTATGGTTAGCACTATTAGCAATTTCGGGAACAGTGGTAGCATCATCATCACATCGATCAAATAAAGGATCGCATCCGTTGAGTAAAGCACAGGCTGGACCTGCAGTGGATATTCCTACAGATATGGAAGATGACGATGATAAACCTCTTTTGCGTCCGCCATTGATTAGAACGCTTCCTCAAATATCAGCATATGGAGACATAGAAGAGAGAACTGTTTTTTTAGCAATGGTTACAGAAATTGTGATAAGTAAGATTCCGCTTGCAGGAGGTTTTATTGTTGTTGAAGAGGAGCAAGATACACTTACGATGTTGTCAGAAAATGAAGCTCGTGAAGCAATAAAAAAAAGGCTGAAAAGGCTTTTAAGATAAGAGTTAAAAGCTTGTGGGTTGATTTTTCAGGTATGGTTATTTAAAAAAATTATTTTAGAAAGTTGGTTATGAATTTAAGGGTGTGGGGGATAGTGTTGTTTGGTCTTGTTGAATGTGTTTTAGCAAGTGTTCCGAAGAAGGATTCTTTTGATAATAAAGACGTCGTGCCATTAAGACGCCGACAAAGTACTCATTCTTCTGAGAATAAAGCAGCGTTGACTGCTTGTCAAAATAAGCTTATTTCGATGCAGCAAGAGCTTGCTGCTAAGGATAATATTATTTGGAGGCTTGTATGTGATAATAGGGATATGTGGGCAAGGTGTGATTATTTACAGAAAGCTTGTGATCAACTTGCTGTAGAGTGTTCTTTCCTTCGAGCCGTTAGAGGGCCTTCTCCTGAGGGATTAAAGAAAATATGGGAACAACCAGAATGCAAAACACAGGTGGCATGGGGAGTAAAAAAAGAAGAAGTAAGCACTGCTAGTCAGGATAGCGCATCGCAAGATGATGTACCAGCGCAATCAGAAAATTCTGAAGCTGAGTTGGAATCAGAAATATGGGATAATATTTTTGATTGGGATTCATCACAAAGAGTAGAATGACTATCTTTTTCTGGTGATCCAATTACTTAAGAGCAAGAATAATTGCTATTAGGTTAATAACGAGACCCCTTCTTTTTTTGCTGTTTCTTCTAACGCTTTGTAATGATCTTTGTATTGTTTTGTTTGGCGACGAGGGTGAGCAATACTTATCTTTTTTACTCGTGCATGTTTGCATAATGTTACGAGCGCTTCAAGTGTTTGTGCATTGGTGTAAGGACAGGTTACCGTATCAAATTGAACTGAACCGCATTGTTTAAGTGCTTCTGCCAAAAACGTGTATTGAATCCAAGTTCCTGCTGATTTTTTTTCTCCTAATGCTCCATAGTCGATAACGGAAATAGTTCCGTTGTTAGATGTTATGAGGGCATTTTTTTTGATGCAGGTAATACGACCTTTTTGAGTAAAAAATGAACGGACTTTTTGGTAGGCAAAGGGTGTTGCGAGTAGAAGTAAAAAAAGAGGCAAACTATTTCTTTCTTTCCCCCATTGTTTATGGTGTAAGAGTACGCAGGCGATGATGGCTCCTAGGATACAGAGAATAATCCCCCAGCGATCAATGCCATAAAGCCATGAGGTAGATCCATGATCAAGGCAATACATCCATAGAGTACAGAGCTTTTCGAGAGCATAGATAAGCCACCCATTTGGAATTTTTAAAAGCTCTGAGAAAAAAACACCTGTTGAAACGAGCAAGAAAAGTGTTAAGAATGGAGTAAAAATAAGATTGCCAAATACAGTCATCAAAGAAAATGGTAATCCCCACGCAACAAGAATTGGCAGCGAGAGCAGGGAGAGAAAAAGTTGAACATGCATAAAGCTGTAAAACCACCTTTGAGCGGTCAAGGTAAATTGATTCATAGTATGAGTATAGCCTTTAGGGCGTAAAATTTGAAGTCTATGTATCGTAAAGTACGATTTGAGTGCATATTTGACACTATCCATTTTAAAAAAAGGAGATAAAAATGAAAAAGCAAAAAAGCTTGTGGCTATTGTTTATGGGGTTGTTTTTTGCAAGTTATACGGTGTTGGCAAGTAATGCTCTTTTTGATGGGAAAGAATTATTATTAGTTGATGATGAACGAAATGAAAGAGCATCTGGTTGTTGCGAGGCTTTTTTGTCTTTTTTTCAAAGATGTTTTTTATCTGCTGGCAAAAAAACTTCTTCTACTTGTGAGGATGATAGTAGTGTGAATAGTCTCATGTGGAATGAGCAAGATGGTACATGGTTTAGACTCGTTGAAATAAAGAACAAGAAGGGAAACGCTGAGCATAGTGCTGATCAATAGAGGTATTCAATCGTTGTTTTTCCTAGAAGTGGTTTTTAAAATTGTTTCTTTAAGCTACAATTGGATAGTCTAACTCATTACATGAAAGGTACCGCATGATGACTTCTTCCGTAAGTGGATGGCTCCTATTCGGGCTTTTTTGTGTTGTCTTTGAGCTTATAACTCCCGGTCTTTTTTATTGCCTTTCTTTTGCTTTGGGAACTGTCCCTGCAGCATTGTGTGCATGGTATAATTTTTCGCTTGAGTGGCAAGCAGCCGTGTTTTTTATAAGTTCATTTATTTCATTTTTTATGCTGTACGTGTGTGTACGCAAAGCGGTCAAAGGTGATGAGCATTATCGATCAAATGTTGATGCGCTACCGGGTAAAAAAGGTTTTGTTGTCGAAAAAGTGTTCCACCATCATGTGGGACAGGTGCAAGTAGAAGGGGAGATTTGGTCTGCTCAGTCGCTGCATCAAGAATTACTTGAGAAGGGAACTTCAATCATCGTGATACGTGTTGAGGGAGTTCGCTTAATCGTTACTGCTGATAAGCAGTTATAAGGAGGACCTACAATGGTTATGGAATTTTTATTTGGAGTAGTAGGCGTAGGAATAGTTTTTTTCCTCATACTTCTTTCTCGTGCTGTCTATATTGTGAAGCAAAGTGAAGCAGTAGTGATTGAACGATTTGGTCGTTTTCATCGACTTCTTGGGCCTGGGTTGCATTTAGTATTGCCATTTATGGATGCGCCTCATGCTTCTTTGTGGACCTATGTACAGTTGGTTGAAAAAAATCGTTATTATCGTTTTGCAAAAAGTATTACTCGTATTGATTTGCGTGAATCAGTTTATGATTTTCCAAAGCAGAATGTTATTACTCGTGATAACGTAAACATAGAAATTAATGCATTATTATATTATCAAATTACAAGTCCTAAAGCAGCTATCTATGAAGTTGCAAATTTGCCTGAAGCGATTGAAAAATTGACTCAAACAACATTGCGCAATGTTATTGGTTCGCTTGACCTCGATGAAACATTAGTCTCTCGCGATCAGATCAATACAAAGCTTCGTTTGATTCTTGATGATGCTACTGATAAATGGGGTGTCAAAATTAATCGTGTTGAATTGCAAGAAGTAAATCCACCGCATGATATTCAGCAAGCAATGGAACAACAGATGCGTGCAGAACGCGGTCGCCGTGCAATGATTTTGGAAGCCGAAGGTAAAAAAGGAGCTTCTATTTTAGAAGCTGAAGGCGATCAAGAATCTCAAATTTTACGAGCAAGAGGTTTGGCAGATTCTCGTATTATTGAAGCTGAAGGGCAAGCGCAAGCTCGTTTAAGAGTTTCAAGAGCAGAAGCTGAGTCTATTGAAATTATTCACAAAGCAATACCAGGTGGCGATCCACTTCCGTATATGATCGCGCGTGAATATATCAAGATGCTTCCAGAAATTACGAAAGATACTAATGGCAAAATGATTGTAGTGCCTTACGAAGCAACTGCGATGATGGGGTCATTTGCTTCTATCAAAACAATTTTTGAGCAAGTTTCAACGAGGTGATACTAGTTATATCAGTAAGCGATTCCAATAAAATGGAACTTTAGCTAAGAATTAGTACAGCTATATACAAATAAGAAACAGACCGAGTAACTATCGGTCTGTTTCTCTTTGACGGTGTTTACAGAATTTTTCTTTTGGGGCAGACTTGCTCCAGATAATGACTGAAAGGAGATTTCAGATGAAAAAAATAGTAAATGTTGTTTTGTATGCTGCTCTAGCACTGTTTTCTGGAGAGATGTACGCTCTTCAGAAGGGAATTGTTGTTGTTAGTCTTGGATTTGATGATGACGGAAAAGGTAAATTTATCGATGGAATTGCACAGTCTGGTGATGTTGTTGTACGCGCTCAAGGTGCGAGTGTTGCCGGCCATCATGTAAAAGCTGGTACAAAAGAGTATGATCTTCATCATATTCCGGTTGGTATTTTAAGACCAGAAGTAAAATGTTATCTTGCTGGCGGTATGATTCTTGATGTTCCATTATTTTTTAAAGAAATAAAAAATCTCGAAGAAAAAGGGGTAACGGATATTAAGGAGCGACTGCGTGTTTCAACAAGTGTTCACTTGTTAATGCCCTATCATAAAAAAATAGACAAGCTTGCTACAAAAGCAAATCATGTCCGTGGAAGCTCAATTTCTCGTTATGGGGTACGTCCTTGTTCTGCTGAAAAACGATTTGGTATTGGTATTCGTTTAGCTGATCTTTTTTCAAAAGATTTCCCTGAATTGCTTAAAAAAGCGGTTGATCGTTCTAATGAAATTATTACTAAGTTGTATGATGGAGAGCCAATTTCTTATAAACCGTTACTTGAAGAATATAAAAAATATGTAACAGAATTCGCTCCTTATGTACGTGATCAGGTTGAGCTAAAATTGAACCGTCTTCTTGCGCAAAAGCGAGGAGGTCCACGGGTTATTTTTGAAGGATCGCATGGAACTTTTTTAGATATATCGCATGGAAATTATCCCTATGTTTCTGCTGGAAGTACGACTGCTGCTGGTATATGTTCCGAAGCTGGAGTTGGTCCAACTCGTATAGGTCATACGCTTGGAGTAGTAAAGGCTTATGCAACTCGTGTTGGTGAAGGTCCGTTTCCTACGGAAATAAAAGAAGAAAAAATTATTAAAGTTATTCAAAATAAAGCAAAGCGTAGAAGTCCTGCGGGTGTGAAAGTCCGTTTTGGATGGGTTGACGCTGTGATGGTTCGACAAGGGGTTATGATTAATGGAGTTAATTCCATAGTCGTTACGCGTCTTGATGACTTAGATGATTGTGATGAAATAAAAATGTGTATTCATTACAAGTTAGGGGATAAAGATTTTGATTATCTGCCGCCTGTTTCTCGCGATCTTGAGTGTGTTTCGCCGTATTACATTACTTTCCCTGGTTGGAAATGTTCGATTGGAAAGGCAAAAAATTTTAGTGAATTACCTGCAGAAGCGCGTGATTTTGTAAAAAAACTTGAACGCGTGTGCGGTGTTCCAATCAGCTATATTTCAGTTGGGCCTGAGCGTGAGCAACTTATAGAAGTTATTGCAAATCTGTTGCCAGAAGGAGCAGTTCCTTCTGCACAACAGAAATGGGCAAAATGCTCTGCACAACAGAAATTAGAAAAATGTTCACAAAAATCTACTGAAAATATACGATAAAATTACCCTTATTTTAGTATCAAAGGACAATCGATTCTCATTAATGTAATTAAACAGTATTTGTTGGCATTGCTGAAATTTTTTTTTGGGATGATTAAGATACAAACGAGTGCTAGGATAGCATACTTTTTAGACATGATTTTCCTTTACAGAAAATAAAATTACTTAAAAAAAAGAATTATTTTTGAATGACCGCACAATAGGCGGTAAAGGCAGCTTGTGCCTGATAGACATACAAATGTCTAATGGGTGAAGTACCCAAAGAGGAAGTGACAATTGGAATAATAAGATGTAATAATGTAAGAAAGTTCATTGAATAACAATGTGTTTCTAGGGGTGGATTTTCTTTTGGACAACGCCTATGGCGCAAAAATTCTAACATGAAGATTCCTTCTTTTAGAGAGGTTAATTAAAAACACTGGAATATTATTCTAAATCGGCTGCTTTTGAATAACAAGACCTTGTGGTTTAGATGATAAGTTATAGTGTAGAAATGCGGATTGTTCTATAAAAAAAGGACCCAAACAAAAGTATGGATCCTTCGTAAAACGTATGAAGTTTATATCGAAACTATACTAGCAGAAGGTTCGCTTGCTTTATCACTAAGCAAAGATTGTTTCCATGAACGAATTGCTTGTGTACATTCCTCTGATTCAAGTTCTTTATCAAGGAACTCCATTAAAAGCTCTTTATCTTTCATGGTTGCTATAAGGTCTTTAAGGGCTCCGGATTTACTACGTACAATAAGTTGTAAAGCGCTAAAAAACTGTGAGGCCCCTTGTACTACTTGCGTAAGACCAGCTGAAGCAAGCTCAGGATTATCATCTTTCCTTCCTGCAGCAAATGCAAAAAGACCTGGAATGATTCCCAAGAAATTTTTTAAAATGACTGGCCCATAATCAATATCTTCCTCTTTGGTTGCCGTGGGGGATGGTTTTTGTGCAGGAACTTGCTCGGCAAAACAGGAAACAGAACAGATAACTAAAAATAATGACATTACTTTCATACAAAACTCCTCTTTTAAGATTGTACTATCTTTATTTTCTATACTGTTTTGTATGAGTTAATGGGAAGGGTAGGTAATTTTTTCTTTAAAAATCAGAACTTGGACAATACGTTTTTCTGTTGATTTTTGAATTTGAAAAATATGTTTTTTATATTTTAAACGTTCACCTTTTTTAGGAAGATGTTGAAGTTGTTCCATTAAAAAGCCACCTAAAGTAACAGCATCTTCTGTATCAAAACGAATGTTGAGAAGCAGTTCAAGTTCATCAAGATCAACTCCTGCATAGACAAGCCATCCTCCACGTTCAAGTGGAACAATGTGTTCTGCTACCGATTCATGTTCGTCACTTATATCGCCCACAATTTCTTCGATAGCATCTTCAAGGGTTACTAAGCCAATGATGCCACCGTATTCATTGAGCACCATAGCAATGTGTCTGCGTTGCTGTTTGAATTGACGCAAAAGTTGGTTAACTTTCATGCTTTCAGGAACAAATGAAATAGGACGAACAAGTTCTTTAAGTTCTTTTTTTTCACCTTTTGAAAGTAATAAAAAAACATCTTTTTGGTGAACCATACCGATGATATTGCCAGCCTTATGTTCATAAACAGGTAACCGAGAGAAATGATATTTAGAAAACATTTCAAGAGCATCACTTAATGAAGCAGAAACGTTCAAAGTAACAATATCAACCTCGGGAACCATGATTTCTTCGACAGTGGTGTGTCCAAGCTCAAAAATACTATGAAGCATTTGGCTTTTGTCGGTATCCATTTTTCCCTGTTTATTGATGTAATCGATTAAGAATTGAATTTCTTTTTCAGAGGCAATGGCTTGTTCTGCCCCATCTCCTTTTTCTCGAAAAAGCCCTGTGATAAAATTTGAAAGAGAAAAAAGAACAATAACAATGGGGTACATTAAAAAATAAATAACACTTGTTAGCCATAATGTTGATTTAAAAAGACGTTGACCTTGAGATTGGGCAATATTTTTTGGAATAACTTCTCCAATAATCAAAATAGTACCTGTTGCAATTGCGATACCTAATGAAAAGCCAAGGCCTTGTGAAAGATGCATTTTTGCAAAAATCTCTTCCATAACATGGGTAATCAAAGCAGCAGCAGTAACATTTGCAATGTTGTTTGCTATTAAAATTGAAATAAGTACTCGTTGAGGCTCTTTTTCTAGAGCAGCGAGAAGTGTTTTATAGCCACCAGTACTTTTTGAAAGTTCATTAAGATTAAAAAGACGTAATGCCGTAATAGAAGTTTCTAAAAAAGAAAAAAGTGCGCAAAGCAAAAGAGAAACACCAAAGTATGAAAACTGAAGAGTTACCTCAGAAGTTATGAGCGGATCCATAAATTTCAACCTTTTCTATAGGTTTGGATTACTTGTATTTTTAATTATACAATCCATAATTACATTATTTTTTCTACTTAGTAATTTTAGCATTATTTTTATTCGTCAGACTCATCCCCTTCTTCAACGTCTCCAGGAGCGAAATCGAGTTCTTTTTCAAAAAATGACTGAAGTTTTTTGCTGCGGGAAGGGTGGCGAAGTTTTCGTAATGCTTTGACTTCAATTTGGCGAATACGTTCACGGGTCACTGAAAAATCTTTACCAACTTCTTCAAGAGTGTGCTCTGAAGCGACATCGATACCAAAGCGCATTTTGAGAACTTTTTCTTCACGAGGAGCGAGTGTTTTAAGAACTTCACGTACTCGTTCTTTTAAGTCTGAATTTGCAACAGCTTCAGCAGGGGAGTAATCATTTTCATTTTCTATGAAATCTTTAATGAAGGCATCTTCGCTGTCTCCGACAGGAGTTTCAAGAGAAATGGGCTCTTTTGAAATTTTGATAATGTTTTTTATCTTTTTCTCATCAAGATTCAATTCTTTTGCTAATTCAGCAGAGCTTGGTTCACGACCATTTTGTTGTACAAAAATGCGTTTTATTTTGTTTATTTTATTAAGGGTTTCAACCATATGAACGGGAACCCGAATGGTGCGGGATTGATCAGCAATAGCACGAGTAATTGCTTGACGAATCCACCAGGTTGCATAGGTAGAAAATTTATAACCGCGTTCAAACTCGAATTTTTCAACTGCTTTCATGAGCCCAATATTGCCTTCTTGGATCAATTCTAAAAAGTGTAGTCCACGGTTGACGTATTTTTTTGCAAGATTAACCACAAGACGAAGGTTTGCTTTTGCAAGCTCATCTTTTGCAAACTTATCATCTTTCTGACTTTTTATGAGTTGGCGATAATAAAGAGTTATCTTATCAAGAGGAATGCCCGCTTCTAGTTCTGTTTTTTTGATCGATTTTCGCGCCATTCTGATAGCAACTTCAAGGTCATTCCTTGTTTCTATGTCATCAGAAGAAGGGTTTTTTGTTTTTTTCATAGAAGCTAAGCGATCTTCACTTTCCTTAATCAAATGTTGACGCTCTTGAATTTTGGTAAGGAATTTTTCAATACGCTTACCCATTTTGCGAATGAATTTATTGGCAATACGAATCGATTTAATTGTTTCGATAACGGCTTGTTTGTTTTCACGAACTTTAGCAAGCATCTCTTTTTTCATGCCATCAGAAGAAAGTTTATCTCGGTAGGCTGCGTAAATTTTTTCTTCGTTTTTAATGAGTTCTTCGATCTTGGAGATAGTATCTAGAAAAGCTTTTTTTTCTTCTTCAATTTTAGGAAGATTTTCCTCATCAAATTCAGCAAATTGAATGATGTCTTTTAAAGGAAGGGTATTGGTATGGAGTCTTTCGCCAATACTTAAGAATTCTTTATGAACAAAAGGAAAGTGAGAAATTGCGTCAATGCAAGAACGTTTACTATTAGCAATTTTATCAGAGATAACTTTTTCAGTGATCTTATTTAAAAGAGGAATTTTACCAATATCACGGAGATAACATTTAACCCCATCGGTGATATACGTTGAATCAGAAACATCTTTTATTGATCTATCTTCGTCATCGCTGTCTTCTTCATCTGCATCAAGGAGATCTTCAGAATGAAGACTACTTGCAAGTTTTTCTTTGATAACAGCTTGTGTGCCAAGATCATCTTTTTCAATATCATGAAGATCTGAGCCGTGCCCATGGAGTTCTTCTTCCATCAAAAGTTCGATATGTTCTCGTTCAAGAGTTTTGAAAAGATCGGTAGTTTCTTTTTCGGTAAGATGATTGCGTTCATTAAAAGCGATAACTTCTTCATAGGTAAGAGCATTTGATTCTCTGCCTTTTTCTATGAGTGTATCGATAAGTTCTTTTTTAAAATCAACATCTTTTTTATTCCCAACAGTTTTGGTCTTTGAGGTGGGATCTATTTTTTTTGGAGTACTTTTTTTTGCTGAAATTTTTGCGTCAAGAGAGCCATTATTAGAAAGTGTGTTTTTTTTGTTAAGAGCAACGGGTTTAGCGCGAACAACTTCTTTGGCGTTGGCATTAGCAACACTTTTTGTGGTTGATGCGTTTTTGTTTGCCGTTGTTTTTTTTGTAGTCATTTATATAAGCCCCTTGTGTAATAACCTTTTTTTTAGTTCTAAAAACGACTCTACGATTGTGCGAATTCGCTCGGAATCGTTTTTTTCTTGTGCTTGAGAGAGTTTTATTTTGGTAAAACTTACAATTTTTTTCCAATATTTCTTTTCAAGAAGAAGAAGAAGTTGTTCAATGTCACAAGATTCTTCCTCTTGTGTAAAGAGTAATTGATTTACAAGCGTTTTTTCTTGTTCTTCAAGAGCATTAAAAAAAATGATAAAACGTTGCTCTTTTTCACTTTCACTTTCAAATCGTGGTACTTTCTTCATGATGGCGTAAAATGGTTCTGGAAGGTAGTCAAGAAGATCTCTTACTTGTGGATTTTCAAGAAGCATAAGGTTATTAAATATAGCAGAAATGAAATTTTTTTCTAAACTAGAAAGTTCTGTTAAAACAGGTTTTTGTTCAAGATTTTGATTTTTTTCAAAGATTTCTGATGAAAATGAGTTTAATTCTTGCCGTAATGAAGCCAAGGGAAGGTTAAAGGTAAGAGCTGCTCGTTGAAGCAAAATTTCCTTTTTTAAAGGGTTATCAATTTTTTTAATAATCTCTAAAAAACTACGCGTTGCTTGGAGTTTAAGGGTAAGGGGCTTTGTGGAATATTCTTGTCCTAACGATGTTAAGAAAAATTCTAAAACATCGGTGGCATTTTGAACAAAAGGGGCAAGATCGGTTTGCGTTTCAAAAAATGCTGCCGGATCTTTTGCTTCCGGGAGCACTACAACTTTAATTTCTAGGTCAAATTGCCAGCAAAGTTGGGCAAGGCGTAAGGTAGCTTTGTGTCCTGCATCATCATTATCGTACAGGGTATAAAGAGTATGGATGTGATGAGAAAGTGCTTTCAAGTGTTCTTGGGTACAGGCAGTTCCGAGGGTAGCAACGGTGTTACTGTATCCATGTTGCACGAGTGCTATGCAGTCAGTATATCCTTCCACAAGAAAAGCACTGTTCGTTTTTTGCATTTCTTTTTTTGCGCTATCAAAGCCAAAGAGGAGTGATCCTTTTTGAAAAAAAATGTTTTCTTTTGAGTTGTAGTATTTTGAGCGTTGATCACCAGGTTTAAAAATTCGTCCACCAAAACCACAACAATGTCCAAGGTGGTCCTTGATAGGAAAAAGAATGCGTCCTTCAAAGGGAGAATAAGGCGTTTTACCCTCATTGATAATTCCTGCTTGAAAAAGGTCTTCAAGTAAAAAATTATGTTGTGCAGCTTCCTTAATAAGATCTTTGAGAGCTTTTTCTCCCTCAGGAAAATAGCCTATGGTGAAAGACTGGATACTTTTTTGAGAAATGTTTCGTTGTTGAAGGTATGCAAGGGCATGGGGTGTTTTAAGAAGTTGTGTATGTCCCCATTTTGCTACCAATTCACATAAAACAAAATGTCGTTTTTTTTCATCAAGTGTTACAGTTTCATGTGCAAAATTTTCTGGTAATTCAATGCCGTAGCGTTCAGCAAGTTGTTTTGCTGCTTCAATTTGTGTGCAATTTTCTATTTTACTTAAAAATGAAATCACATCTCCGCCTGCTTGGCATCCAAAGCAATAAAACATTTCACGATGTGGGCTTACAGTAAATGAAGCGGTGCGTTCACTATGAAATGGACATTGTCCTTTCCAGTAGCCACCAATTTTTTTGAGAACCGTGTGTTCATTTATTACATCTAGGATAGAAACACGTTCTTTGATGATAGCAAATAGATTCATGAGCGTAGATTATTAGAAGAAGGAGTGAAGATTTTTGTAAATGTTGCAAGAAAAAGAATTATAATACCTACCATTCCTACTCCTCCTGCTGCAATTTGCGAGAAAGAAAAATTATCAGATATGAGTGTGCGATCTCCACGTAAAAAGTCAACGCTAAAACGTTCAATGCTCATGAGGATAAAATAGAGTCCAAAAAGTTGGCCTGTTTTGGTAAATTTTCTTTGAGCTAAGGTATACATACCTATAAACAATAAGAATTCTAAAAAAGCGCTATATAATTGCGTTGGATGAATTGATTCGCATAGTGGTGCAAGTGAGTCTGGATCAGTGTACATAATAGCCGTAAAGCAGATAGTGGGTATGCCATAACAGCAGCCAGCAAAAAAGCAGCCAAGTCGAGAAATAGCAAAGGTAAGAGGTATGTAAATCACTGCTCGGTCAAATGATTTGATAATGGGAAGATTATGAAGTCGCATGTATAAACTGATAGAAAGAGGAACTGCTATAAATGCTCCTAAGACAGAAAAACCTGTATTCCAAAAACTAAATAATTCTTTCAAATTACCGCATGACCCTATGCATTCTAAAAGATATAATAACTTTCCTCCTACTACTCCCGAGACTATTGAGAGCGCAACGAGCGTGTAGACCTGATCCATGGTTAAAAGCTTCTTTCTTTTGAAGTCATAGGTAAAACCAATCAAAAAAGCAGATACGCCAAGAGCGATCATTGCCCCATAAATATGGAGAGAGAAAGGACCAAAAATATGAAGATTCAGTGGCATGAGGCTCCCTTTTTTTGAAGAATTTTTATTTTCAAAATAAGTAACGATAGGGCTGCTGGTGTCATGCCAGGGATAATGCTTGCTTGAGCGATTGTTTCTGGCTTATGACGCAGCAGCTTTTGTCGCAATTCAATGGAAAGTCCATCAGTGATAAAATAATCAAAATCAAGAGGAATGCGCATAGTCTGATACTTTTTAAGTTTTTCGACCTCAAGAGCTTCTCGTTCAATGTACGGAGCATATTTTATTGATGCTTGAATAGTTTGGCATGCACGAGGAGAGAGGTTTTTGCCTGTTAATGCGGCTACTACTTCTTGTGATTGTGTATTGTCAGAGAATGCATGAATAAGCTCGGTATGTGTTTTGGCAGTTCTTAATTCATGAAGCGTTTCTTCAATCAGTTGTTTTTCGGTAACAAAATCTTGATAAAACTGTTGTGGAATAAGGCCAATGCGATAGGCGCGTTCAGTAAGTCGTAGGAACGCATTATCTTGACGTAATGTTAAGCGGTGTTCAGCGCGAGAAGTAAACATTCGATAGGGCTCATCAACGCTCAAAGTAGTTAAGTCATCAATCATAACGCCGATATATCCTTCGGTCCTATCCACTATAAATGGTGGCTCGCCGGCTGATGTTAACGAAGCATTAATACCAGCAATAATTCCTTGACCGGCTGCTTCTTCATAGCCTGTGGTTCCATTAATTTGGCCAGCAAGAAAAAGTCCTGGAATCGATTTTGCTTCAAGCGTCTGTTTTAATTGATGAGGAAGTACAAAATCGTATTCAATAGCATAGCCAGCTCGAACAATAACCGCATTTTCAAATCCTTTAATTGCTTGAATATAAGCAGTTTGTACTTCGAGAGGTAAAGAAGTAGAAAGACCATTAGGATAGATCCAATCACTCGTAAGGCTTTCTGGTTCTACAAAAATTTGGTGAGATGTTTTTTCGGGAAAACGTGTAATTTTATCTTCGATAGAAGGGCAGTAGCGTGGGCCAATTCCTGAAATTTCTTTTCTCAAAATACGGGAAAGGTGAGCGTTTTCTTTAATAACGTCATGTACTCGTTCATTGGTGTGCGTGATATAACAATCAAGTTTAGTAGTAGTGGTATGAGGATAAAATTCAAAGAGATAGTTAAGATTGTCCGCTTCTTGTTTTACCATTTTGGTAAAGTCGAGTGATTCACGTAAAAGACGGGGCGGGGTGCCTGTTTTTAAACGTCCAAGAGTTAGTCCAAGATCGCGTAAAGATTTGGTAAGGCTAATAACGGGTTTTTCGTCTTCTCTGCCTGACGGGTAATTTTCAAGGCCAATGTGTACCAATCCATTTAAAAAAGTACCGGTTGTTAAAACTACGGTCGGTGTTGTTAAGATTGTACCATCAGCAAGGCGAACGCCTTGGATTGTTTTAGTACTATCGACCAAAAGTTCTTCTGCCATTGCTTCTATGATTGTAAGATTTTCAGTTTCTTTGAGTCGGCGTTGACTTTCTTGGCTGTAGGCGTTTTTGTCAATTTGTAGGCGAAGGCCATGGACGGCAGGACCTTTAGCGGTGTTGAGCATACGAACTTGGAGATAAGTCTTCGTGCAGAGCTCTGGCATTAAGCCACCAAGTGCTGCTATTTCAAAAACAATATGACCTTTTCCTATTCCTCCAATGGCAGGGTTGCAGGGCATATAACCAATCTTTTTTTCAGTAAGAGTAACTAAGGCAGTTTTTGAGCCTCTTCGAGCCGCTGCGTAGGCAGCTTCTACCCCGGCATGTCCGGCGCCAATTATTACTACGTCAAAATTGTGCAGTTTTTTGTCCATCTTTACCTACTTTATAATAAGAAAAACCCCTAGAACAGTGATGTTCTAAGGGTTTAGTGTACAAAAGAGAATGTCTTTCGGCTAGTGAGACCTCCATCTCCCCTAAACGAATCAGAGTCTTATGCTGTAGCAAGCTCACGAGCATTAACAAAATCTTTGAGCGCTCCAAGTCGTGAAAACATAGGGTAGCGTTTTTCGAGTGCATCACGAAGAAGTTTTTTTGCTGTTGGAGATAGTTTTTCTGCTAAAGCGGTAGCCTGTTTAATGTCATTATTTTTTACTTTAAGCAACTGTTCGCCTATAGCAAGATCTTGAACAAAGAGCTGTTTTTCAGGATTGTTGTTATTGGTTGCTTGTTCTCTAAAAGCTTTGACCATTGCAGCAATACCAAATTTTGCTTTGTTATTTTTATCGGTCGTTTCATTAATAACTTCTTGCATTGATTGAACAGCAATTGCTTTTTGTGTGGCTACAACTGCAGCAACAATGGCAAGTTTGTGTTCATGGGTAATCTCTTGCTTTTTAGCAACTGGTTGAGTTTTTTGTGTGGGAGCAGTAGAGACTTTAGAAGTTTTTGATTCAAAAGCTTTTTTGATTTTTTCAAAAACAGCAACTTGAGGTTTCTGAGTTGCTTTAGCTGCAACATCTCCAGTTATGCAAAAAATGGATACTAATAAGAAAGTAGAGAAAGTATATTTCATAAGAATGCCTCATAGTTAATTAGGTTGACTTATAAACCTCACATGAATAAACCAAAGTACTCTTACTAGAATACCCTTGGAGAAGGGATAGTCAAAAGCCCCCATGCTGCAATCTGTTGATTTAAGCGTGATATCCCTCTATCCTTGATACTGTTTATTATGAATATAAGCTTGTAAAGGAGTTTTTGAGTATGTTGTATCATCTTGCTCTCGCCTGGAAGGACTATCTGCCTGTTTTGAATGTTGTTCATTATATAAGTTTTAGGGCAATGGCATCATTGTTAAGCTCACTAGCCCTTTCTTTTTGGTGGGGAAGTGCGTTTATAAATTTTTCGCGTAATTTTTTACGTTCAAAGGCCCGTGAGTTTACTCCTCACGCCCACAAGGCAGATAAGAATGACATGCCTACGATGGGAGGAGTTTTTATTGTTGCGGTAGTTGTGGCAACACTATTTTTATGGGCTCCTTTAAATAAGCCTGAAGTATGGCTTTTTCTCTTATGTTTAATCGGATTTGCATGCATTGGTGGATGGGACGATTATTCGAAGTTGCGTTATAAAAAAGGAATTAATGCTTCGGTAAAATTTTTTCTTCAAGTGATAATGGGAGTTATTGTTGCATCGCTTTGGTATTGGTTGTGTGCGCCTTCAACGGTTCTTGTGTTTCCCTTTTTTAAAAATATTCAACCTGAGTTGGGATTTTTTTTGATACCATGGGCTGTTTTTGTGATGGTAGGGACAAGCAATGCGGTGAATCTAACTGATGGTCTTGATGGTCTTGCTATTGGGTCATTAATTACTAATTTCGCAACTTTTGCTGTTATTTGTTACGTAGCTGGGCATGTTGTGATTGCTCATTATCTTAACATACCGTTTGCAGGAACAGCTGAATTAGGTGTTATAGGAGGGGCGCTTGTAGGGGCTTCATTAGGATTTTTATGGTATAACACTTATCCTGCTCAAATTTTTATGGGTGATGTTGGCTCATTGTCATTAGGCGCTGTCTTAGGCTTTATGGCCCTTTGTTGCAAGCAAGAACTTTTGCTTATAATTGCGGGTGGGCTTTTTGTGATTGAAACATTGTCGGTTATGGTACAAGTGCTTTCATATCGCTATTTAAAACGACGTATGTTTAGAATGGCTCCCATTCATCATCATTTTGAGTTACAAGGATGGGGTGAATCGAAAATTACTGTTAGATTCTGCATTATATCTTTTATTTTGTGCTTGATTGCTTTAATGACATTAAAGTTGCGCTGATTTTCGCTTAGCAAGATACAAAAGCGTTCCCAGAGCAAGAATGCTCCCAAAAAAATAAAGTGGAATGATATTGGTAAAGATAAATCCACGAATGCAAAAAATGATGCCAATCAAACAACTAGTCATCCCTAGGATGCTCAAGTAAGAGCGAGCAATTTTGTTAAGTGATGCAATGCTGATTGCATACGCAGTCATGCCTGCAAGTACGCTGGTGTATTGCAAGGGGATTTGAGCACCTTTAGTTAAAGCTAAGAAACAAAGACACAAAACTCCTTCTGCAAGAATGCATAGGTAAGGAATATGAGCTGCATTGCATGTTGCAAATGATCGTGATGCAGGAAGGTAATTGTGTTGTGCGAGGGTGTGTAAGTTCCATGCATTGCTAAAAAGAATCCCATATGCTCCGCCTAAAGCAGAAGCTGCAATAGCAAGTGAAAGCAGAGGGGTGAGGATGTTTAGAAAAGTTGGAAATACTTTTTGAATAAGGAGGGGAAATGCATCAGCGTAATTTGCTTGTTGCGCAAGGGTATCTCCCAAAGCTGCATAAAATAAAAATTGATACAAAGTTAGAAGTGTTACTACAATAAAAAATGAGTAGATAATTGCTCGACTGGCATTTTTTTGTGGATTGTCGATAACTTTACTGAGCGAGCAACTTGCTTCAAATCCTAAAAAGCAAAAAATGACAAGAGGCAATGAAAGCGGCATCCCTTCCCAAATCAACGTCGGGCTAGCGATTGTTGCATAATCAAAAAACCAAAAACCAACTCCAATAGCAAATAACAAAGGTACTGATTTTGTGAGTATAAAAAGGTACTGAATTTTTTGGCTTAACTTTCCACTGAACATGTTAAGAAAAATAAAGAGACAAATGATAAAAATATCGAGAGAAAAAACAGAATAAGTTGCAAGGGCAGGGAAACTTTTTTGGAGAAATACATTAAAGACATGAATCCCAAGCGTAGGCGTTGCCAGTTTTCCTACAAAATAACACCAGGTGCTGATAAATCCCCAATAGGGACTAAACGCAGAGCCGAATGCGTAGAATGTTCCTTCTTCATAAAAATTCATAAGTCGAGCAATGGAAAGCACGAGAGGAAGCATTAAAATACCTGCGAGGCAATAGAGCAAGGGAGCCAACCCGCCAACTTTTTGGGATAATACTACGGTGTTAACAAAAACTCCGGTGCCAAGCATGATATTAATGTTTATAAATATCGCCGCAAAAAGAGAAAGTTTGTGTGCTTGTGACATAAAAAGCCTTTTAGATTAACTTAAAAATTTTAAAATAAGAATATTGAGCTCTACAATAAAAGCCACATTTTTTGTAGCTCTACTTGTTCTGTGTTCCAATAAAAAGAGCTATTGAGCCAGCTATTGCGGCATTCAAAGATTCAACAGTGTTAGCCATTGGTAAAGTAAGCTTTGTATCACAATCTTCAATCCAATTTTCTGGAATACCATGTGCCTCATTTCCGACAATGAGCAAACTTTTTTTAAGGTTAAGTTTGTCAGGATGGGTTCCATTTTTTGCAACCATGGCGCATAAAGAAAGATCTTTTTTATTTTCAAAAAGTTGATCCCATGTCCAACGAAAAAGGTCGACATGAGCTAAGGATCCAGCAGTCGATTGCACTACTTTTGGTGAGTAAGGATCGCACCCTTCAATCACAACAATTGATCTGTATCCAAATGCAGCTGCAGAGCGAATAAGAGTACCCATGTTTCCAGGATCAGAAACTTGTGCAAGAACAAGGCCAGCTGAAAGAGCAGAAGCGTCAGGTTCAGTAGGGAGTTTAAAAATAGCAAGAATGCCACTTGGAGTGGTGCTTGCGCTGATAGATTCCATGTGTGATTCAGAAACTCTGTCAAAAGGGATATGTGAAGGTATTTGGCTCACGAGGTACGGTTTTTTATCTTCTATGTAGAGTTCTACAGGTTTATGACCAGCTTCGATAAAACTCAAAATAGTACGAATGCCTTCGGCTAAAAAAAGGCCAGACGCCCTCCGCCCTTTGACAGTTTGTAGAGCACGAATATCTTTTATCATATGAGCAGTTAAGGCCATTTGTTTGTATCTCCAGGTAATAAAAAAGGAGCGAGAAAACTCACTCCTTAAAAGTTTACCATAAAAAGCTACAAAAGCTTTTTGGGGTTATTTTCTTTTGCCTCTAACTATGATCGGCGGTGTTCCTATCGGATTAGTATTAGTTAGTAGCCAGCGTTTTTTACCGCTAACTCTTTTAACAGTAACTCCTGCAGGAACTACAGGCGCTTTGCCTGATTTAACGGTGATGCTAGTACCTGCGGCAAGTGAGTAATCCTTGCTCTTTTTACATTCGGTTGTTGCAACAAACCCAAGGGTTAAAGCAACTAATAATAATTGTTTTTTCATGTTTGATTCCTTTCTAAAATCTATTACTAGGGGAGATAAAATTTATTAATTTTGTTTTCGGCATCTATTACATATCTGAATCGGAATTTGGTGTTTCGCTATCTAGGTCGATTTCATCTACTTCGATACCTTCATCGTCGCTTTGAACGCTTTCTACAATAAGGCCATCGCGATCTGTAACGCGTCCTCTATTTTTATCTTTTGCTGATCCTGTTACAGTGATGTCATGTTCGGCCATGTGTGTTTTTTTAGTATGGCCAGATAGTTTTTTTTCAATGACAATAGAAGCAAGGCCAGGATTTTTTGTGGTGATGCACCATTTACCTTTGTTTGGTCCTGAAACTACTTTTTCAATCTCGAGCACTGTTTGGCCAGCGATTTTAGGTGTTTGGGATACAACATAAGCATTTACGCCGCGTACCAACTGAATAGTTTCTGGAGCCATTGTTTCTTTTATTTTGTTTAAATGTGCCAGAACTGCTACGCCCATACTGTGTGAACTTGCAACGTACCCAAGGGTCAAAAGAGCAAGAGTAAATAATTGTTTTTTCATTTTAATTCCTTCATTTTTTAAAAAAAATTACCAATTTTTTATTTGATATTTAAAATTTTAGGTATCATTATCTCCTTCTTCTCTTATTTTTTTTGCTTCAACCAGGTTGGTTTTGGGAATAACTTCAACTTCACGATTTATTATCATAGGTTTTTCCTGAATTCCGCCTCCGCTTGTTCTAATACTGGTAAGTTCGAAATTGTATGTTCCTGGAGTTAAGGGAGGATGTGCGTAATATTCCTGTGCAATATCATCAGTGCTGCCTTTGCGCCATACTAATGTGTTGTCAAAAGGAACGGGGACATTGGCCTGCCCGGTAACTTTTTTTGAGATTTTAAAACTGATCTGTTTACCTTCTTCTGCAGAAAGCTGATCCATAATTTTTTTAATATGAAGTGTGTCTTCTTCAACGATTCTTCCTGGGAAATCATTGATATCGCTTACTTCGTAGATAACAGGATGGCTTGTTGCAGATTGTGAAAGAACATGGGGGAATGCAAGTGATGCGACAAGGAGCAAACATACAATGAGCAAAAATAAATGATGTTTTTTCATAGCGTTCCTTTATTTTTCTATTTCTTGATGTTCAGTAGGTTCTTCTTCATCTTCTTGTGGAAATTCTTGAGATGATTCTTCGTGAAGTGATGGAGATTCTTCTTCGTTTTCAAAGTCAGTATTATTTTCGTCGTCGTGTGACGATTCTTTTAAAAAGCTGGCAAATGGTTCATCTGCATGCGCAATGTCATCTCTCTCTCTTCTATCATTATCGGCAAAATCGGTTGTTGTTTTTGCAGGTTCTGAAACGGCCTCTGTGGAAACCTGAGTATTGATTTCTGCTAGCTTTTCTTTGTCATCGTGCGTTGGGAGTTGTTGATCATGTAATGTGTTTTTTGCTTCAATTGGATCTTCGTGAACAGTAGTGGCCAGTTCTTTTGTCATTAGTTTTTCAACTACAATAACGTGCTGTATGTGACTTTCTGATCCTGTTGAATAGGTAATAGTTGCTTCTCCAATTTTATGACCGGTAAGAATAAGACTCCATTGCGGGGTAGTTTTAGTTCCATCAAATTTTAAAGTGGCAGAAACAATTGCAGGGTCACTTGACTGGGCACTTCCTCCTGCAAATGAAGTTGCAAGGTGAGATTCATCGATCATGAGCGTAAGAGGTTCTTTGGTGATAATCATTTGTGGCGCTGATGTTTGTTTAGTTTCAGAATCATCTACTTTTTGTGTTGTAGTTATAAGTTTCCGTACTTCTTGGCTGAATGTTTTAAATTGGGTTTGTATGTTGGTTAGATATTTTTCTTCTAATTGATTTAATTTTTCAAAAACAAAATTTTGTGGTTCTGGATATTGTGTTCCGCTTATAAGTTCATGAGGGTTTCCTTGAATTTCAACATGATAGACTGGCTCAAAATGATCAGGTATTCCGTGTATTCCTTGTGCTTTAAATACCGTAAATGAACCGCTATGTACTGTTGCAGGAATAGTTATAGTATAATTTTTTTCTGTTGGGATTCCGTGAGCACCATTTTTTATAGTGCTTGAAAGGTAGGATTCATATTTTTTGTCTTGAATGAGGTAGCGATAAGTTTCAACGCCATGCGCAAGAGCAAGAGGATCGAGAGTTGCTGAATTTCCTGGAGTGATATGCAATGTTTTAATAGAGGCTGTTTGCTGCGCAGTTGAACGATGGTCTTTTGTTAAAAATGGATTATGTTCGGTTGGCGTTGCAGGTTCTGTTTTTGCCGACACTAGAGCATGATCTTCACTGTTTTTTGATTCGTGATGAGAAAAAGGATTTTCTGGTTCATCGGAAGAATCGGGAGTTGAAGCGATAGTGTGATGTTCTTCTGGAGCAAAAGGGTTAGCTGATTCTTCTTTGTTCGAAGTATTTTTTACTACTGGAGTTACAGGTTGACTTGCTTCAAGTGGATGATTTTGAGGGGCAAAAGGATTACTTTCACCTGCTTGCGCTGAAGTTATACAAAGGATTGCTAAAAGGGTTAATAAGCTTGATTTATATAATTTCATTCGAACTCTCCTATAAAATAAGACCACAGCTATTCTTTTGTGGCATGTTATTTATTTTTTACTACTTATGAATAAATTTACAATTATAAATTATTTAAAAGCAATAAAAATAAAACTTTTTAAGAAGATTGCGAGAAATAAGCTTGTTTTTAGATAGGCAATGAAAATAAGTGTTTCAATGTGAAAACATTACAGCACTAAGAGCATTCTTGCGATAGGTTTTAGAAAGTAACAAGTTCTTAGAGCTTGTCTTCCAAAATTGCTGCCCTGAGGATGGCCATTTTTTGTACCATAAAATGAAGGTTGTGAATACTTGCAAGACTGTAGGCAGCAAGTTCATGTGCTTTAAAAAGGTGACGCAAATAGGCAATGGTATAATTTCTGCAGGTGTAGCAGCTACATGCAGGATCTAAAGGAGTAAAATTATTTTGATAGCGAGCATTTAAGATTTTAATAGTGCCATTATTAGTAAACAAAAGGCCATGGCGCGCACAGCGAGTAGGATGGGAAGAATCCATCGTATCAATACCAAGCTTTATGCATGGTTCAAGAGAAGCAAGATCTCCAATGCCGAGTAAGTGATTTGGTTTGTCCAGAGGAAGATAAGGCATCATATTCTCAAGCATGGCAAACATTTCGTTATGTGTTTTACCGAGTGATCCTCCAATGGCATAACCGCCAAAAGGAAGATTAGCTGCAAATTCACAACTTTTTTTGCGCAACTCTGGATTGACCCCTCCGTGGATAACGGAATACATAGTTTGATTATTTTCATGAAGCATGTGTTCATCAAGTGAACGTTTTTCCCAACGATGAGTTCGTTCAAATGAATTGAAGAGTGTTCGCTTATCAACGTGATAGGGCGGAAGCTCGTCAAGAGGAATGATAATATCGGCTCCTAAATCTTTTTGTGCCTGTACTGATGATTCAGGGGTTAAAAGAATTGGATTACCATCACGGTATGATCGAAACAGTACCCCTTCTTCATCTATTTTTAAAACAGAATTTTTAAGCTGTTTTTTACCCTTACTTTTAAGTTCTTCATTTACTGTTCCATACATCAAGCTAAAAACTTGAAAGCCGCCCGAATCAGTAATGAGTGGTTGGGTGCGGTTCATAAACTTGTGAAGGCCGCCGACATTTTTAATGAGCTTAGTTCCCGGGTGCAAAATCAGATGATAAGTATTACAAAACATAAGTTGAATGCCAAGTTTGTCCGTGTAAGCACTGTCAACCGCTTTGAGTGTTGCGTTAGTTCCAACGGGAACAAAGTTAGGTGTATCAATTACTCCGTGGGGCGTATGGATTCTGCCTACGCGTGCACGAGATTTTTTTGATTGATAAATAAGTTCAAAAGAAAAAGGGGTGATCATAGAGCTTTATAAGGTTTAAAGGGCAAAAATTTTCGACAAAAAGTAACCAGTGGAATGCCGGAAAAAATGGCAAGACATTTGATGGTGTAACAAAACACAATAATCTGAAGTACGGAGTGAACTGTTCCAGAAAGTGCAATCATAGTAAAGGCAACGGTGTCAAAAAGTTGGCTAATGGTGAGAGCAAGAATAGTTTTAGTAAAAAAATGAGTAGTACCCCACCAGGTAGAAAAAAGGTGATACAACGAAAGGTTGAGTATTTTTGTGGTTAATGCAACAAGGCATGATGTTCCCATGATCCAAGGAAGTGGGGCAAGAACAGCACTATACTCAGCTTGCGTAACATCATAGATGTTGGGATGGTACCACAAAAACAGTTGTGCCATTACAATAAAAAAGAGAGTGAGATAGAGGCATAAAGAAATAGCTCGTTGTGCTTCTTTTTTCCCGAAATATTCATAAATCAAATGAATGGCAAGGTCAGAACCGATAGCAAGTGCATCGCAGGTGACTACATCAAGTCCAAAAAGGGTGGTTTGTTTACGGACAAAGATATTACTCAAAAGAGCGCATAAAGTAACGAGTGACGTTAATCCGCCAAGTCCAAAAAAAATCGCCCCAACTGCAAAGAAAGCAACTAAGCAGCTTTGTGCTAAAAAAATAAATTCATTCATTCCAATAAGCATTCTTGTACCTCATAAAGGGATAAGTATATCGTAAAAGAAGCGTTTTAAAAAATTATTGGCTTATGAGCAGAGGGTTTTGGCTTACGTTTGTAGATAGATTGAAAAAATTATAAAAAAGGAATCTGAGGATGAAGAAAATCATACTGTTTGTAATAAGTCTTTTTGCAGTAAGTTTGCACTCATCTTTGTATGATTTATCAAGTGTTCAAGGACTAAAAGATAGAAAATGTTCGCTTTGTGGGCTCATTTTTATGCAGAAAGACTTTCTTGAAAAAGAAGATTATTCAGATGGTTCTCCAGTGCTTTGTAGTTTTTGTCGTAAAATGATGCGTGGTAAAAAAGACGGTGTACTTGCAAGGACGGAAAGATTATTGGGAGAAAGCTGCAATTTTTCGTCTGATGATGAGAGTGATGAGCATGATTCTGGCAGGGAGACTCAGGGAGTTCTCCTTTCAAAAGCAGGAAAAAGAAATCAGATGATTGTTCTGCGCGAGGCACGAACCGGCCTTGAAAGAAAGGATAAGCCTCATTTTAAAAAACTTGCAGAACAAGAAATAGAGCTTGCTCGTCAACATGCGTGGACCTATCGAGTGCTAGATGATCATACTGTTGATATTGAAAATGTAATTAAAAAGATTCACTGTTCTTCAAAAATTCCCTTAACCCATTTGTTGTATAGAGGGTCTTGCGTAATATTTTCTTCTGAACAAGGCTATAGGGTACATGATTTTGCTACTGGAGATACTGCAAGTTTTTATCCTGAACAATTAGATGAGCTTAATGCTTATCTAGAAACGCTTGGTTATGGGACTGATTTTAGGATGTATATTTTTTCTAAATCTTTTATAGCTGAGCCTAAGGCAGCTTCTAAAAAAATACTTATTTCACCTCAAGATATAGAATTAAGACGCAAAAAAGAAAAAGAGAGACAAGAAAAATTAGAAGTAGAAAAAGACACTCAGGAAAAAACTCAAAAACTTTGCTTTTCTGATGCGCAGAAATCGATGTTTTTTACCATGGAAAATAAAAAACCTGAATTTTATTATGCGGTGGCTGAGGATAAAAAAACTCTTTTAGTAGGAAATGAGAGCGGCTATATTCTCAAATGGCCAGTGGAGTCAAAAATAACCGGTCTTTTGGCTCGTGGAACAGAGGCAATTGTTACTACCAAAGTAGATGGTGTTGATAAACAAATATGGCATGATTTTGCTCGTCATAATGAAGATGACATAATTACATTTCAAGAATATCCGATTACTTCTTTAGAAGGGCCATTACAGTCTAAAGAAGAACTTATGAAACAAGGATTCCTAGAGTCGGCAGTAAGAGAAACAACGTTTGATCAAATGTTTCATGAAATGGCGGTCATTCCAGAGGGATTTACGCAAACGATATACCATCCTACTTCTTTGCAAAAACTTGTAGAGCGTTTAAAGAATTTGGAATGCAAAGAAGGTCGATCTTTGGATCAAGAAAGTCATGAGTGTCAATGTGAAATTAATGCAGAAACAGAAATGGTAGATGTTTTCGTTAAAAGAGGAATGAAAGAAGAAGAGGATGGTTTTGAAATTACCATTAATAACCCTAAAGATTGTGTTTGGAAGCGAGGAGCTGAAATTCTTGTTCCTGATAATGGCTATCTTGTTTTATATAATTTTAAAACAGAGGAAGTTGAGCGGTTTGACACAGAGAAAATTACCCCAATAGAAGAGATTGAAGGAGCCCTTACTGAATTAAAGTTTAATAAAATTAAGTAGGCTTATTTGTACATTATTCTTGTTTGTTTTTCCCTCTCTTCTTTAGTGTAGAGGAGAGTTATAAGAACACATTCTATGTTAAACCTACTATAAATAATGAGCTGAATGGGTTAGGGGGAGTCATGAACGGCAATACAGTATTTTTTTTATTGAGCATGATGTTTGGAGCGGTTCAAGAGGTGAAATGTAAGACCGCTATCTATAACACTTATAGGTGTTGTGTATGTGGTAGTGCTCTTTCTTTTAACGAAATTTTTTTTACTAGTGACATGCAGAGCAAAAAACGATTTTTGTGTCAAAAGTGCCAAAGAATTATACGGGGAAAGGAAGAAGAATCATTAGCGCAGGCTTTAAAAATACAATTTGAGGGACATGAGGCATCGACGTCTTTTATTGATGAAGTTGTTGAGGCGGATTGTTTTTATGAACATTCAGGAGTGCGGCAACTTATTGATGAAGCAATATGGGAGTTTTCGCCTGCTGATGTGCAAAATCCACGAAAAATTAAAGTTGGTAAACATAAAAAAAACATGGTTTTAAAAAAGAAAAAGCTTCAAAAAAAGAAATCGCTAGAAGATGATTCTGATGTCACTGTGCATTTATCAACCCCTGTTTCACCTTTGCAAAAAATGTGGATGTATGCGCTGCCTCATTCTGAGTTAGGGTCTCATTTACAATTGCAAGTGGTTCATGGGGATACTCTCTTTACTGCTTTTTCAACAATTCCGGCGCATGAATTGTGGTGTCAGGGAGCACGATGCGTAGTGGTTACAGAAGATGGTTACACTTTTTTTGATATAGAAAAAAATCAGCGATTTTTTTTCTCTCAGAAACAGGATATTGATGAGCATTTGGCTATTCAAGGATTTAGACCTGATTTTAAAGTTTTTATACAAGATGAGCATCCGATAATGCACCTATCTGAACAAGATTCTTTGAATGTTCTTACTCATTTTGAAACAAACATATCTGAAGCTTTTGAAAAGTATCAGCAGGATACTAAAAAAAATGATGAGAAATATAACATTCAAGTAGATTCTATTTTGAAACAATTTTCAAAATTATAAAAGTTGATAAAAAAAGAGGGGAGTATGAAAAAAATCTTATTGTTATGTGTCATGAGCAGTGGTTTTGGACTAATAGATTTTGTAGCACGAGCTAATGATGTACGTGAGCAAGTAACTTTTTGTGCCGAATGCGGAGCTCCTGTTCGCGGTTTTACGTTACTTGATAAATTGAATGGTGAATATCGATTATTTTGTAAAAAATGTTTAAAAATAAGAGGAAAAAGTTCTCAATTTTCATCACTTTCTTTGTCTCCATCATCTTTTTCAGTTGGTTCTGATAATGTTTTTGATTCTCCTCTTGTAAGCCCATCATTATCCCCTATTACTCCTCCTTCACCTTCGCCATTAGCGGTTATTGAAGTTCAAAAACGGAGTACTTCTGCGCCCATAACATTTTTTGTAGGTGATAAAAAAATAGCAGAACTAGCAGAATTTATTGTTAAACAAAAATTTAAAAAGAAAAATCCTCTAGAAAAAAATGTTTTTGAATCATATGGATATCCGAAAACTTTTAATGAAGCATTGAGCTTAAAAATACACCTTTTTGAACGATTGTACGAAGCTTCAATGGATCCTGAAGATGTAGATTATCGCTGTATTTTTCATCAGGATCAAAGATGTGCTGATGTTGTTGATCCGCAAGGTAATGAACATTTTTATACTGTAGATGGAGCCCATCCTATTCTTTTTAAACGAGGAGGGGTATTTGTTTTTACAATGGCAGATTCGCTGGAGATAAAAGATTTAAAAGAAGATTGTTCATATAGTTTTCCTGGAGATACGCTACCGCTTTCTATTTTGAAGCAAAAATGTCATGAGTATGGTTTTGAAAAAGTGGAACCACTGGCTGCTTATCAAGAAGTTGAGTTAGCTTATCAACGAAAACTACAAGAGTTGCCATCACCTGATTTTACGAAGTAAGGGAGAGTGGTAGTATTATTTATCTAGCAACGGATAGTCTTTAAATCCAACAAAAATACATTCAGGGTGAGGCATAATTCCAAACTCAATTTTAACTTTTTCTTGCAATGTACAAGCAAGTTGGATTAGATCTGATGAGGTTGCCAAATTTTTATTGACGAGCATGTTTGCATGCTGCCATGAGACACAGGCGCCTCCTACTGACTCGGTGCCCTTGACTCCAATTTTATCTAAGTAAAAAGCAACATAAATCATTTTTTTACCATTCCAAATAAGAGTTACTTCATTTTCGTAAAAGTTCCTGAAAAAGCTTCCACAGGTATGCGATGAAGGGTAGCGGGAAGTGCGATGGCGAATAATTTCATAACGCCTACCTTGCGCATATGCTGTTTCTGTATCAGTTGCGCGTTGTAATTTGAGAGTGACTGAAATAATGAAATAGTTTCCATTCATTAAAGTCGATTGGTTGTAGCCATAGTTAAACCAAGCGCGATCAACTTTAAGAAGAGTACTAGTGTCTTTTGCGATAATTTCTGCACTTACCAAAAAGTCACTAAAAAAGTGTTGAAAGTAATGCAAGTTAATATAAGCGCAGCCGCCCAAGGACCCTGGGATTCCACTAAATACTTCAAGGCCAATAAGATGATCTCCTAATGTTTGTTCAATGCAGTTATCCATTGTAAGGCCGGCAGGCGCAGTCACAAAAGCATGGGTGGTATTATCAGGATCGTCGGTAATAACAAGTGGGGCAGAACGAGGATGAATGATAAGGCCATCAAATCCTTCATCACTTATTAAAACGTTTGCTCCTTCTCCAAGAAAGAACAATTCTAGATTGCGCTCTTTTGTAAATGTTAATGCTTGCTGAAATTCAAAAGCAGTGAGAGGCTCGCAAAAATAGCGAGCTAACCCACCGGTTTTGAACCAGTTTTTATCTGCAAGGGGAACGTTTTCTTGAATGATGAAGGAAGTCATTTTATTCACCAATAGTGCAACTTGACTGCGCAATAATATCTTCAATGCGTGCAGGTTTAGTGCGAACAATAACTTTTTGTGTTTCAACTAAGGTAGCGCATTCTTTGCTGCATGATTCTTGCAGTTGGTTTTTACAAGTAAGGCAACTTAAAAATTGATTGTTGCATTCAGCGTTTTTGCAGTTGATGTAATAGTCAGAAGGGGTTGAGCATTGGCTGCAAGCGCCTAAAACAACATCATTAACTTTATGAGATACGCGGGCATCAAATACATAGTTTGAGCCTTTAAAAAAACCATCGGGAAATTGCTCAACATAACGGTGAATACCGCCTTGAATGTGCATAACTTTTTTTGCGACACCTTTATTTTGCAAGTAAGCAGAAGCGCGCTCGCAACGCACACCGCCAGTACAAAACATAAGCACTTCTTTATTCGCAAATGTTTCTAAATTGTTGTCGATGTAGGCAGGAAATTCTCTAAAATAACGAGTTTGTGGAGAAATTGCATTTTCGAAAGTACCGATTTCAATTTCATAATTATTGCGCGTATCCAGAATAACTAAATCCTTAGGACTATTTTTTAGGATTTCATGAGCCTCTGCAGGGGTTACATAAGGAGCAGCTTCTGATGCTTTAAGAGCTGCTGGGTCAATTCCCATGATGACGATTTCTTTTTTGACCATTATTCGTAAACGAGGGAAGTATCGTTCATCTCCTTCAGATGTTTTAAAATCAATGCCGCCAAAAAGTGGATGTTCGTTCATTTGTCTGACGTATTCATCTGTAGCTTCGTCAGATCCGCCAAGGGTTCCATTGATACCTTCTATTGCTAAAATAATACGACCGCGCAATCCAAGAGCGGTACACAAAGATCGTTGCCAGACAGCAACAGCTTGTGGATCTTGAACATCTATGTATTTATAAAATAAAAGTATTTTTCCCATGGGCAATCCTAACGGTTATGAAGCTTATTGATTTAGTCTATCACAGAGCCTTAATGTCGCCAATCCTACTTTGCAGATAAGCTTTTAAGTCAGAAAATCTTGTTGTGATTCACATTAACTGCGTATTATCAAAAGGTAGAAGAAATGTAAAATGAAGGGAAAAATGATGAAAAAATGGTTTTTTTTAGGAATACAGCTGGTTATTTTTGATGGAGTTAGTGCTGCAATTGCGGGGAATGAATCTTTACATTTTTCTCGAGAAGAAAATGATGAATTTGTGGATTGCATTGATGGTTGCTTGGTGCTTTCTCGCTATAACAAAGGTTCTTTAGTGATTCAGTATGGAATTAATTTAAGAGAAGGCTCATTTTTATCCGTACAGAGTTGTGATGTTACAAGAGGGTTAGGAAATCTTGTAAGCAATGCCAGTTTAGGAATAACTGGTTCAGCAGTTGCAAATAAGATGAAACTTACTCTTTATGGACGAGACTTTATCCTTCATCGATCAGAAAAAATGATTGTTCTCCGTTGTGAAGCATTGATACAGGGAGAAAAGGAGATTTTTGAATTTGATTATGCAAATTTTTTGGACCTCGATAGTTGGTGTAAACAGATTAAAAATCCTTCTAGAGAGTGGTACAAAGAGAGCAAGAAGGAACGAGACGCACGCAGAGAGGATAAAGAAAAAAATAGATATCCAGAAGAAGAGTATGAACTTACTTGTACAAAATTTATGAAATTTTTAGCTTGTTTAAGAAAAAAAACTATAAGTCATAATTATTCTGAATCTTATATGCGACCCCTTACAGAAGAAGAAGCAGATCAGTATTTTCGAGGAATTGAAATTATTGCCTGATTGTTTTTGTTCTTTGTCATATATTGGCTTATAGGTTTTCTTACGGCAAATGGGCTCAAGTGGATTGGTTTTTGAGAGCTATTTGCGCATAAAGGTCTTTTATCCTATTCTAAAAAGCTGTTATTGAGTTCTAGAAGAGGGTTTTGCTGCATGAAGCTTTCATTACGTTGGGTCTGCGACCATTTGCACATTGATTGGAAAAAAGTTGACGTTACTGCATTAGTTGCATGGTTTAATACCACCGTTGCGGAGATAGAAACGGTTGAAAAAGTAGAGACGGATTTTTCGGTTTTTACTATGGGTTTGGTTACCAAAATAACTGCTCAAGCAGTTGAGATTTCTTTGCCGGAGTGGAAAGAAACCATTCAGTTGCCGGTGCGTACGGATGCTCGAGAAGGTCATTGGTATTTGGTTAAGCAAGATGGTTTTGAACGGTTATGGGCAAAATCAACAGATTTTGGTGTTGAAAAAGATGCCTTACTTCCTGCCTTTATTATGACTCCTGCAAAGGCGCAATCGGGGCATTGGAAGCAAAGTGAAGCAACGGATTATCTTTTGGATATTGATAATAAGTCAATAACACATCGACCAGATCTGTGGAGCCACCGCGGATTTGCCCGTGAAATTGCTCCATTTTTAAAAACAACACTTCGTGACGAAAAAGAATTTTTGGCAGATGTACCAGTCAAAGAAAGTAATTATGAATTTAAAGCGATTAAGCAGATTCCTGTTTCGGTAGCGATTAAAACTTCTGCGTGTAAACGATTTGCAGCTTTGTATTTTGATGAACTTGCGTTTACTCTCTCTACTATGAGCATGGCACTTCGTTTAATGCGTGTTGGTCAGCGTCCCATCGATTACGTAGTGGATGCGACAAATTATGTGATGCTTGATATTGGTCAACCACTTCATGCCTTTGATGCTGATACGCTTTCACCAGAAACATTTGGTCCTCGTATGGCAAAAAATGGAGAACAACTTTCATTGCTTGGTGGTATTAATTTAACATTGCAGCAAACTGACATGGTGATTGCTGATCACGAAAAAGCGCTTGCTCTTGCAGGAATTAAAGGAGGAGTAGCATCTTCAGTTACTTTACAAACTCATTCAGTACTTCTTGAGGCAGCAACGTTTGAAGGGGGCACAGTGCGCCTTGCCTCTTCTTTTCATAAACTTCGTACTGATGGTTCAGCTCGTTTTGAAAAAGAGTTGGATCCTCATCAAAATATCGCAGGGATCACGCGTTTAGTGAAATTGCTAGAAGATGGTGGTGTGGTGTTTCATCATGCTCCGTTTATTGTATCACTTGGTGAGTTACCAAAACCGACGGTTATTGAAATTACTCAGTCCTATATCCAAGATCGTCTTGGCATTCAGATTAAAAAAACGGTGGTAAAAAAATTATTGGAAGGTATTGGTTTTACCGTACAAGAAAACGAATTAGCCATGCGTCATGGTATGCATGATGAGTCCTTTGATACTCAGTTTATTATTACCGTTCCCACCTTTCGTGCAACAAAAGATATTAAACAGCCAGAAGATATTGTGGAAGAAGTAGGGCGCTTGATTGGGTATACAACTATCCCAGAAGTTTTGCCTGTTTTTGAAAAGCTTCCTTTAGCGTCGCGACAAAAACCAGATACGTACAGTGCTACTCAGCCATCGGCTGATTGGAATGACCGTATAACTCGTATAAAAAACTTTCTTGCATTTACTGGCCGTATGCGTGAGGTACAAAACTATGCCTTTTTGGATAATGATTTTTTGAAAAAAATTGGCTGGCATGTTGCACATCCGGTAACACTGGCTAATCCATTGGCAGAACAACGTACAACATTGGCTGATTCACTTATTGCTCCCTTGCTTCAAACTGTTTCTGAAAATAGCGCAAATCATGAACAGCTTGGATTTTTTGAATGGGATCGTGTGTGGCAATTGCAGCCTGATCATAAAAATAAAGTAATTGAATATCCATCACTTGCAGGGATTTGGTATCAACGAAAAGGGACGGTCGATTTTTATCATTCAAAAGATAGGCTCCACGACCTTTTTACCTTGCTTGCTATGCCAGTTACCTGGAAATCTTGTGCAGAAAGACCGCAATGGGCTCACCGTTATCAAATTTCAGACCTCGTTTGTAATGGGGTAGTTATCGGTAGAGCGGGAAAAATAAGTTCAGTGATGATGGCAAAATTAGGTGGTGGAGATGCATTTGCCTTTGAAGTACGGGGTGATTTTTTACTTGCTTATCAACATACTGAAAATGGTATTCTGCCTCCTGCAAAATACCAAGGAAGCTTTTTGGATATTAGTATGATGGTGCCTGTTGTTACTAAAGTTGAAATGTTTGAACACATAATTGCACATGCAGATAAGCGTATCACACAGGTGCAGCTTCAGGATGTTTTTCAAAAGCCAGAATGGACCGATGAAAAATCGATGACATTTCGCTTTTTTGTGCAAGATCCAACTTGTACGGTTTCTAAAGATATTCTTGACGCAGTGTACGCTTCTGTTAAAAAAGCAGTTTTGAGCGTGGGAGCGAGCATTCGATGAGTTGTTTTTTACCAAAAGTTTGTTTTTCTTCTCATGCACAGTTATGGAATTTGTTTGTTCTTGATGTATTGGTAAAACGTTGGGCTGTGCATACATTGCAGTATCAATCACTATCTGTGCTTCCTAATCTTACGTTTGAGTTGAGCATTAATCGTGGTATTTCGTGGAGCATGTTTTCGAGCAATAATCCTTATGTGTTTGCGGCAGTAACTACACTAGTTGGTTCTTTTTTAGTTTTTTTTGCATGGATTACCTATGCTCATAAAAAAGTAGGACAATGTTCTTTTGCCGAAACGTTGATTATTGTTGGTGGAACAGGAAATTTTTTTGACCGACTTTTTTATGGTGGCGTGGTTGATTATATTCATGTTCATTATGGAGCATGGTCGTTTCCTATTTTTAACATCGCGGATATTTGTGTTGTTGTCGGAGTATTTTTGATCGTTATTCAGACTATCTTTGTTAACACTGTCATCCCCAGAGAACGGTAGTCGCAGTAGTGCGAAGCCTTGACCAGACGTTCTCTGGGGATGACATTGATTTTTATTTACCCATTAGTTTCTGGATAAGTTTCAAATGAAAATACGTTCCTGTGTGCATTTTATTTTTCAGAGCATTGGCGCTGTTCTTTCTCGTATAAAAAATGTGATCACCCCCCTTTTTTGCGCATATTGCCGAGACATTATTATCGTTGATGCGGTACTGTGTGAGCGGTGTCTTGCTCGTATTCGTCCTGTGGTTTCTATGCCGTTACGGATTACGAAAAAAAAAGAACTTTCAGTGTATGCAATTAGTGATTATGAATATCCTTTGCGCGCGCTGATTCAACAAAAACAGTACGGAAATCGTTGTGCAAGTCGTCAACTAGGTAGATTATTATGGGAACATACTCCACTTGAACAGGTTCAGTTTGATATTATTGTCCCTATTCCCTTGCATTGGACTCGGTATGCATGGCGTTGGTTTAATCAATCAGAAGAAATGGCAAAAGTCATTAGCACATACAGTAAAAAACCAATAGTTCATTTGCTTGAACGATCAAAAAAAACAGCAGGTCAGGCAGGGTTATCTCGTCAAAACAGAGCTACTAATGTTCACCATGTTTTTTCTTTAACAAAAGATGCGTATCGGTACGAACGAGCACGTATTCTTTTTATCGATGATGTTTTAACTACTGGTGCAACGCTGCATGAAGCTTGTAAAACACTACGACCATTACGACCGGCACATTGTTCTGCTGCGGTAGTGTGTCGCGTTATTAACAAATAAAAACCCAGGATTTTACTCCTGGATTTTTTGTAGGTTGAAAAAAATTATTTTGTAACCGATTTAGTGCACGTCTTCTATTTTGAGGTGCTCTGTGTATTTTTCTGTTATGAGCTCAATAGCAAGAGAGTGTTCTTGTTGTATCAAGATTTCAGAGGCGTGTCTTTATCTTTCTTCAACTTCTGCTGGAGTTGTGAGTCGAGAATAAATGGCTTTGGTTGCTCCTGCTAGAAATCCATACATTAGTGCAGAATCGGTTTGTTTAGTAAATCCAAGTCCACATGCAACAACATTACACATTATTGTGAGGTTTAAAGATTTAATAGCAATATTACGTAGAGCTGCTTTTGAAGAAGGGAATATTTGCTCGTTCGCCTCTACGGATCTATTACCTTGTTGACTACGAATAATCGAGGTTAATGAAATTAATTGGCTTACGTCGTTCAGCATAGATGGTATAGTTGATGCTACATAATAGCCAATACTTGCAAAAGATGCGTTAGAACTATAAACGCGCAGATCCTCATATGGTTGTTGTGCAGCATTAATCATATGAAAATTTATTGTGCCTAAAAATAAGGCAATGATTATTTTAAATTTATTTTTTTTCATGACATTTTCCTTTAGTGTTATATAAATACATATCTATTTTTATATTCTAACTGAATTTGTATTAATTGCAAGAGCAGAAATGTCTTGTTTTTGCTCTTGCAATTAATACAAAAAAGAAGCCCTAAATTTAATCAGGGCTTCTTTTACTGATAATCACATCTTTCCATCACTTTGCTAGAAGCGCAAAACGAGATAAAAGACAAATTATCAATAAGAATATGCTAACAACAAAGTTGTCATAGTATATTTTATATGATGAGCTTACGCGATGGTGCAAGCGGCTTGTTCTTGACGTGCTTTACATTGTATTTTTGCGATAAGCGCAGCTTTTTCAGCTTTTTTTACCTTAAATTCTTGAAGCCATTCTGCAAATATGCAACCAAAAAAGGTAGCCACAACTACACCTGTACTCACAAGAACGCCAGTATTAATGTTTCTTTCATATTGGGCTTGTGCTTTACATTCACTTGCGTATTCAGGAGAGGTTTTTAAGCCTTCGATATGTTTTGCTAGCATTTCTGAGCTACGAAATACAGTTGGCCATGTTTGGTTTATAGCACCGATATTGGTTTCGGCAAAGCTATAACTTTGTGTTGGAGTTGCTACAAACAAGGTTGCCACTAGGGCGATAATTTTTTTGTTCATTTTTAGGATCCTTTCTAAAAGAACAGCATGTAAGAATACATTTCAGAATGGTAAACTAAACTAATGAAAAGTCAACAATAGTTTGATTAGAAGCTGTTATTCAATACAGTTACCGACTGTTTTTAGCGCTCTGAGCTTAAATTAAAAGGCGATACCTGCGGATAACCAGATTCCCCAGGTTGAAAGAACGTCAGTGTTATTATGAGGGATTTCTACTACCGCTCCAATATTAAAAGTATTGTCGCATGAATCACTAAACCGTTTTATGCCGAGGGACCCATATACTTTGTGTGCAAGGTTAGAAGTTTGTTCTCCAGATTTAAGATTGATATCACTTTCTAGAATGGTTACAAAGGTAGGATCGTTAGGGGCCTGATGAGCAATGGTACTTTTACTTGCTGTAGTGTTAAGTGTAGTTCCTGCAATGCCATATTCTGGTACCCAGACGGCATCAGAAAAGCGGCAACGTTCACCTTTATGAGCCCAGAGTCCATATCCGAGCTCTCCTTCAAACCAATTTTTGGTAAAACGGAGTCCTGTGCCAAAATCTATAATGTCATGAGGAGATACGCGAACCTTGTGGGTAAAAATATTTACGCCGGGAATAAGGGTGTTGGTGGGATCATTTTGTTTGCGTAAGAGCATAAAACGGCTCCATTGTTTTCCGTTAAGATCAAAAGTTCTGAATTGGTGGTTTCTGAGAAGAAAAATATTTTCGAAATTAATAGTACCTGCTAATGTGTAATCTTCGTCAGGGCGATTTAAAGGGAACTGAAACGATATTCCCCAAATAACTCCAAAGTGTCCGTTATAACCACTTTGTGCTGCAAAAATATATTTGTTAGCAGGTTTTTTTGTGCAGGGAAGAGTAAAGGCTGAGTAGGTGGCAACCTGAGCTCGTGGGCTTGATATAAAAGTAGTGTTGAGCCCGAGACGTATTTCAGAGAGTTGATTTTGGGTATTTGGTCCATCAGATTTGTAAAAAGCCCATTCAGGATTATTGAAGGCGGTTAATATATCATACACAGGTGAAGTTTTAGGCCCTTCTCCAGAAACATTGTCTTGGCTAAGCCCCCAATTATTTTTTACGGAGTTAAAAGAAGCGGTGAAAAAGACACACCAGTTCTGAAAAAGTTTACATCCAGCGACAGATCCGAAATCTAAAAAATTTCCTAAAAGATGACGACCTTCAAGAGTAAAGCCGGTTTGTTTTTGGGTAGGTTTTATTCTTAATACTCCATTAAAATCAACTGGAAGCTCAAGCCAAAGAGGTAGAACATCACGATTGATGGCAGTGCTATTTACGAGAAGTTGAGTTCTGAATGAAGGTAAAAAATAAGCTTGAATATTGTTTGCATGAGTTGATTCTTGGTGGTACACATCAAGATTGAATGCATTTTTTTTCTCTTTGTCATAAAGAAGATTATGCCAAATGGATTGCTGGAGGCAGAAATTTTGTTGTCCTGGTCTGGTGAATAAAAATGTTTGACTATTCTTTGGAGTTTCTGCTTGAAGAGCAAAAAAACAAAGCATCAGGGAGGCGGTAACTTTTTTCATTGATTCTTCCTTTTTTTCCTAAAGTAGATTGCGTTTGATTCTAAAATAGGCTTAACACAAAGACAAGTTCTTCACCAAACCTTATCATGCATGATAGTTTTTTCTGCAATGCGTTCAAAAAGAGGAGCTGCGACTGTTGCGGCATAAAGGTTGTGCCGAGGTGATTCTTTTACAAAACAGGCGATTACGCGTTTGTAATTTCCTTTTTCGATGATTCCTACAAAACCATAGAGATTCTTATGCGGATTGTAGTGTCCATGTTCAAGTAAGTTAGCAGTACTTGTTTTTCCCATAGTTTTGTAGCCTTGCACGTGTGCATATTTCCCCGTTCCCTTTATTGCCGTTTCTTCTAAGATAGTGCGCATGGCATTGATCGACTCAGAAGAATAGATTTTTTCTGGAGGTAGTATCTGTTGGCTTTTTACAAGAACGGGGCTGATTCGATAGCCGTCATTGGCAAAGGGACAAAATGCTGTTGCTAATTGTAGAAGAGTTGCAGTTACTTCGTAACCATATGAAAGTGAAATGACTGACTGTTTTGACCAGCGGTTGGGGTGCATCAGAAAACCATTTTGTTCACCTGGGAAAGGGATGCCTGTTTTGGTGCCAAAGCCAAGTTTTTTATAGTGGTCATACAATGGGGTGCCAAGCCGTTTGGCAATTTTGGCTACTCCAATATTATTTGATTTTTCGATGACTTCCGAAAAAGTCAAAAGTCCGGCAACAGAGCTTTCAACGGTGTTAACTTTTCTTCCTTCTATGTAGGCAGTTTTGACTCCTTCGCAATCTATTATTTCTTCTTGCGTTACTATTCCTTCATCAAGGGCAGCAAGCCCGAGAAATGCTTTAAATGCTGATCCAAATTCATATGATTCGGTAATGGCAACATTTTTTGTCAAAGCAGCAGAAAGTGTTTGTGTGTTATTAGGATCAAAGGTTGGATAGGTTGTCATGGCAAGAATTTCTCCCGAATCTGGATTCATGACAAGAGCAGCACCTTGTGATGCTTGATATTTTTCAATGGTTGCAAAGAGCTCTTCTTGTACCAAAAATTGAAGATTACTATCGATGGTGAGTTCTACAGGTGTTCCTTCAGCACCTTCTTTTGCTGTTTGTTTTGAAAAGTAAAAGAGTCCGGATCGTGCATCTTTTTCTAAAATAGTGGTTGTTGGAGTTCCTGCTAATTGTTCATCAAAAAAGAGTTCGATACCAAAAAGCCCTTTGTTGTCAGTATTAGTAATTCCCGTGATGCTTGCAGTAGCGTCGATAGGGTAAAAGCGGCTTGGTTCATAAAGAAAGTGAATATCTTCGATGTCGCTAGATTTTATCATGCATTCTTCTTCGTCAGTGAGTCTTCTTTTAATGTAAATAAAATAGCTGTGTTGTTTTTCTTGAAGACGTTTAAGAGCGGTAGGAAATTGTTTCTCTAAAAACTGAGTAAGTTTTTTTGGGTCTTTAATTTTATGAGGCATAACAAAGGCAGAAAGGCGTTCTTTGTTGAGTGCGACTGGTATGCCATTACGATCAAAAATGAGTGCTCGAGGTGGGTAAGTGGTAAGAGTGAGAAAATATTGTTTATTCCCAAGATTACTAAAAAAAGTGTGTTGGCGTATTTGCAGGCCATACAAGTGAAGCGTTGTGATACTGAATAAAAAGCAGAATAAAAAAAAGACACAAGTGCCTCTAGCTTTGCTAAGTGCCTTCATGGGGTGAGGTTTCGTTTTTTGAGAGATGTTTAATATTTTTTAAAAAAAGTGGCTGCATGCCCAGTTCATTGCGAGCAAAAGTTTTAATTTTTTGGTGATTTTGAAATTCGTGAAGATGGTTAGTGAGCCTTTGTTTTTGTATTTTTAGGTTTTTAAGTTTTTGTTCATATGCTTGTTTTTTATAGGACAATTTTATGAGTCGACTTTGTTTATCGATTTGAAATCCAATAAAAAAGAGATGAGCAAAAACAAAGAGAATAATGCTTGTACGTTTTTTCATTTTTTGACCACTCAGTATTCTTGATTTATAACACACGAATAGTACCCTACCGTTTCTAATCTAAAAAAATCAAATGAGTAAAATTATTCGTGTATAACAAGGATCAAAGGAGAAATAAGACCTTAAGGTTGATTATGCTGGAGTAAAAATATTGCTTTACGCTTTTAGCCTTTATTACAGTCTGTACATAGTTACAAAAAATGTTCAAAACAAAGTCATTAGCCGTTGCTCATACTAAGGCCTTTGTCACGCCGAAGTTTTAACAAAGGTGGATGATTTCAGAAGGAGAGTAAAATGAAAGAGAAAAAAATAGCGATTGCCGTATTGCTTAGTATGGTACTTCAAGCTGAAGCTGTAAGACCTATACCTCAAGATGATCGCATCGATGAAAAAACTGAAGTTGAAAAAAAAGTAAAAAAAAGACCTGTAAAAAAAGAAAAAGAAGCACCTGAAGATAAGCATGAACGCAAACATGAAGGTGGTCATCATAAAGATGAACCAAAAAAAGAAAAATCTAAGAAAGTAGAACCAAAGAAAGCGGAACATAAAAAGCATGAAATAAAGCATCAGGATGAAAAGAAAAAAGATGCTCGTGAAAAGCGAGAAGAAATGCTCAATAAAAAAAGAGCTGATTTAGAAAAAAGTATAAGAAAGATTGAAGACGCCATTGCTGATCTTGAAAGTAAAAAAGCTGATGCTGTAAGAGAAGAAGACGAAAGCAAGGAAGTTAATAAAGGACGAGATCGTCATCTTCTTAATCATGGATCAGTTAAGGTTGATCATTTGACTAAAGAAATAAAAGCACAAAAAGAAATGTTAGCTCGTAAAGAAGATGCGCTTGCTAAGCTTTCTAATGGTGCTCAAGGTGATAAGCATAAAGAAGCTGCTAATAGACGAGCTCTTGCAAAAATTTATGGCAACAATCAAAGAGATGGCAGAGATAAGCTTGTAAAAATTGAAGATGAAATAAGAGCATTAAAAGCAGAAGAAGTAGGCCTGAAGAACAAGCTTGAAGATGACAAACCTACTTATGAAAAACATATCAAGGCAAGACGTCGAGCTGAAACAAGACATGATTCTGGAGAAGCTAAGTATCTTAACAAAGTGATGCTTGTTACAGAATCTGATCGTATGAAAGTGCAGCACTTAAAAGAAAAACGCGTTCGTGAAGATCTTGATGCGGTAAGAAAAAAGGTTGTAGCTAATGATAAAGCTCGCAAAACACTAGCAAAAGAACTGGGCACAAAGGCAGATCTTAAAAAAGAAAAGCACGATAACCGCACTGATCAAATGATCGCAAGTGGTGAAAAAACTCGTCTTTTGACTCAAGATCATCATGATATCAAAGCACGCAAAGAAGAAGTTGGCGACATTGAGAAAATGGAGAAAAAAAATATGCTTGTGAATAAAGAGATGAGAAGGATGGAAGAAGAAGACAACGCATAATCCCCATTTTATTTTATAAGAAAAGCAATGAAGGGCTTTGGGTAAAACCAAGGCCCTTTAAGTTTTTAGAAGTCGTAATAACCAGAAAATTGTACTTCGCTTAAAGATTCACCTTTTCGGCGATCAAGTTTAAAGCCCCAATCAACACGAATTGGTTGTGGTTCTATCAGTCTAATACCAAGACCAATGCAGTGACGATAGTCAAAAGAGTTATTCCTCAAGTGGCTTGGCCTGATGGTTCTTGAATCAGGAGTATCCCAGCCTGAACCACCATCATAAAAGACACAGCCCTTCATGGTCAGATTTGAAGTGATAGGAAAGATAAGTTCAAGGTTAAGGAACATTGCTTTTTTACCACCAATAGACTCTCCTTGCCAGTCTTCATTTACTACAAGGTCAGTGGTGTACCACATAGGGCTGATTTGACCGAATCGCCATGCGCGGACACTTGCAGGCCCACCAATACTAAAGAGTTCTCGATAAGGGATAACACGATTATGAATAGAGTGGAGAAAACCTCCATGAATGTGACTATGGAATACAAGTTGGTAGTCTCCAATAATTGAAGTATACCAGTGTGCATCTCCTTCTACTTTGCAAAAGCCGATGATGTTGTCGCCAAGGCTTGGAATGGCAAATTTTGAAGTAAGATCCCATTTGTATCCTTCGGTAATATGCATGTGGTGATTAAGGGTGTTTTGTTTCATAGCAGCTTGGAAAAAAGCAAATCTACCTCCTAAGAATCGTTCATCAAGAATGAGTTGGTATTCAGCTTGGTCGATAGGATTTGAGTTGATAGCAGCTTTTGGAGCAGCGCCTAGATGATTGATGTTTTGGAATCCTGTTTCAAAAATGAAGATAGTATTATCAAGTTTTTTTGAAACAAAACCGAGATTTAATGAAGCTCCGAGTTGTTTTTCTCCCACGGTTCCTACAACTTTTTTAATTTCGTCATAGCTGGTGTGGTTAAAGAAGGCATCGAAACCAACACGAACCGGTTTATCGCAGAACCATGGTTCTGCAAAGCTGAAGTTGAATGCTTTTTCTTCTTGAGACATACGGCCAACAACTTGTGCAAAGAGACCTTTACCAAATAAGTTGCGGTCAGACATGGAAAGTTCACCCATGATACCGGTGTTTGATGAGTCAAGACGAGTTGGACTACCACCGTAACTTGTTTTCCATTCGAAACGTCCGGTTTTTATTTCTTTAACAAGAAGGTCAAGATCGGCAGTTTCTTCATCAAGACGGTTAATTTTCCAGTTAACCCCTTCTTTAACATCGAAGTATCCGAGTTGCGCAACTCGGTTTTTTGATTCATCCATGTTGGGGGTAGTAAGCAAGTCCCCTTCTTCGATAGTGAGTTGTCGGCGGATAATTTTATCACGGCCTTTTTCATTACCAAAAATATTGAGGCGATTGACGTGTACTGTGTTTCCAGGGTGAGAAAAGAAGGTAATCGCAACGGTTTTCTTTTCGTCATCAGGCTCGATTGAAGGGTCGATATCAGCGTAGATGTATCCTTGCGCTCCCCAGCGAGTACGTAATTGATCGATAGAAATACGTACGAGTTCTTTCGAGTACAGTTGACCAGCGCGTAAAGGAATAATGCTTAAAAGTTCTTCTTCGGTGATCAAGTCGTTACCAGGAGCTTTGACGCTTGAGATAGTGTAAAGGTCTCCCTCTTGAATAACAAAAGTAATGGTTATTTCTTTACGTTTATCATCAAAGACAATATTTGCGTGAGGAACTTTTGCATGAAGATAGCCATTACTTTGATAAAAACGTTCTAAGCTATCGCGATCTTGTTCAACAGCAAGCGGGTTATAGGTTCCAGCTCTGTCTAGAATTCCTAAAATCCAATCTTCACGAGTAAAGAGAAGTGAGCGTAATTTTTTCCCACTAAAATGCTTGTTTCCTTCAAAGCGTACTTTTTTTACGAGTGCAATAGGTCCTTCGGTGATGGTAAAGATAACAGTACCTTTGCCTTCAGCATCGATTTCTAAAGAAGGGACTATTTTGGAAAAATGGTAATTTTTTTCTGCATAAAATCGTTTTAAAGCAATAACGTATTTTTTTAATTCGCGTAGTTCTACAGCGAGTAATTGCTCTCCCAATTTTTTCTTAAGATCATGTGTTGCAACGTTTTTATTTCCTTTGAAAACAATCTCTTTGACGACTGTTTTTTCGGTAAGTACAACGTACAAATCGATGGCATTAGGGGCTGTCGTAACTGTTTTGAAACTGATTTGTTTGAAATAGCCGAGTTCGTAAATTTTTTTAATGGCATCGTTGGTTGCTTGTTTTTCAAAAAGATCACCTTTTTCGTAAGGAATTTTACTAAAAATGGTGTCTTCAGGTAGAACAGTGAGTCCTTTGATAAAGATATTCTCAATATATTTTTTTGGTGCTTCCAGTTGTTCAGATTCTTCTAGTGGGTTGGGCGTTGGTGATTGTTGTGATAAAGATATACCAGTCCGTAGGGCGATGGCCAGCAAAAAGAGGTGTAAGACAGTTTTTTTATTTAGCGTCATGCGTGAGCTCCTACGCACTTTCCAATCCATAGTGATTTT
>CAZQDJ010000003.1:0-50795 GCA_964592275.1 uncultured Pseudomonadota bacterium
TTGCTTTGGAGCTAAATCCCGATGCTAGTGGAAACTTTCAGATGTAAATCGACCATTGATAGGATGGTCGAAGAGGTTATTCAAGTGATCATTGTGATTGAGCCAGAAAGTGCTACTCGTTAGTTAACATGATTTTAGAGAAATTGTTTTGCTAAATCATAGGTGCTTAATAAAATAACTAAGCCAATGATGAGTGATACCACGTAGCTTAGCGAACTGTTTTTTGGGAAAAGATATTGATCCATAAGTCCCCAGGCTCCTCGCCACAACGAAACAACTCCGAGCACCACGATAAAGGTAAACGGAAACTGTGACTGAGAAGCACAAGCAAAAAGTTGCGAAAAAGTCATGCGTGCTTGTTCAAAGAGTGGTGAAGCAGCCGCGCCTAACAATGAGCTTGAAAGGGCGAAGTATACAGCAAGACAAGGTATACTCATGGTTATTTCCTTTATGGTTAATTAAGGATTCTTTTTTGTTCTTTTGCTATGAGCCTAGCTTTAATAATAGCACTCTAGCTTTAACCAGAAAAGCTGACTCTTTGCATAGGGTAACTAACCTTTCTATTTAATCAATCTATTTATAACTGTTTTTTCCACAATCTGGCAATTAAAAAAATTTTTTTGCTTAAAAGCAGGAAGGCCAGGGGAGCTGCTTGTAAAAAGTTACAAAACATATATAATTCAATTAGGAATATGAATCAGTGAATGGTTTGTTTGAATATATAATAGACTAGTGTTGGTTAAAATAAGCTTAAGGAGTTCTTGTTTTTGCTTAAAAAAGAGCATGAAGGGATACTAATGAGTCTAAATAAAAATGGAGAATTATCATGATGAAAAATAAAATTATAACAGTATTATTACTTGTAAGTGCAGGTTTTGGTCAGAATGCTCAGGCAATGGGTGGGGCAAGAAATTTTGCAAAAAAAGTCTTTTTTTCAAAAACTGCTGCAGTTGCAGGAGCGCTTGCAGGTGTAAATGGAGCATTGCAGTATAAAGCTCGTCAAGATCTTATTCAAAAAATTGAAAATGCAGAAACATTATTATCGGAAGAATCGCAAAAAGAAGTGCAAACATTTTTTGAGCTTCATGGATATTCTCCTGTAATAAAAGATTATCCTGGAGATTGTCCAGCTGTTTTTAAAAATGGAGATTATACATGCTTACTTTTAGATAGAAGAAGCAGATGTGTTTTGGATAGGCTGATTTTTAATAAAAGGCTGAGGTTAATTTTTAATGAAAAGATGAAAATAAAGTATACTTTAAATGAAACATTAGAAAAAAAACATATTTTAGATGGAGCACTCTGTCATGAAGTTGATCATTTAAAGCATCCAGATATGGTTGAACGACAAATAGAACAATCAATAGTTGGACCTACAGCAATTTTAGCTGGGAAAATAGTGAGAATTGCTGGTGGTAGCAAAAAACTTGCAGTTGCGGCGGGAATTTTTTCTTTTTATGGTTTGTTTCTTTCAATAAAGCAACGCGCTCAACAACAAGAAGAGCGTTGCGATAGAAATGCAGCAGATACCATTGAACATGCTGAAAATTTAGCTTTCTACCTAAAAGAGACAGGCCTTCCTGAAGATAAAGAAGTGCAGAGTATTGTTATTGTTACAGAATTTGTTTCAAAATTAAATTGGTCAGAAAAAAACAAAGAACAAGTAGTAGCTTTTGCAAGTGATTTTGCATGGTTGCTTCAGGATCATCCTCGTACTTCAAAGCGTATTGCGTATCTTGAAAAAATCGCTGCTCAAAAGAGAAGCGAAGAAAATAAGTAAAATATTTAGAATTTGTACACAAATAAAAAGAGCTGATCGGTTTTTACACTGACCAGCTCTTTTTATTTGTCGTGCGTTCTTATTGGGCGCCGAACAATTCGATGTCAAAAATAAGATTTGCGTGAGGAGGAATTGCAGCTCCTGCTCCACGTGCGCCGTAACCAAGCTTTGAAGGAATAAAGACGCGGCGTTTTTCACCAATCTTCATGCCTGCAACAGCTTCATCCCAGCCTGCGATTACGTAACCATGACCAAGGGGGAATTGGAATTGTTGTCCGCGATCAACAGAGCTATCAAATTTTTTGCCAAGTTGTCCGTTTTCATCAATCCAGCCAGTGTAGTGAACAGAAACTGTTTGGCCCTTTTGAGGCTTTTGTGCATCTGCAGCAGCAGGGGTAATAATTTCGTATGACAATCCTGATTGTTCAGTAATTCGTTTCATGAGTTCCTGTTTAGTGTAAAAATGGGTGTATCCAACATAAGCAAGTCCTCCGACTAGAAGGGTGATGCCTACGTATTTTAGCATTGTGTTCATTCGTTCTCTCCTCTTATGTATTATTCCCAAGTTTTTTATTTTAGAGTAATCAATTCAATTTCAAAATAAAGAGTAGCGTGTGGGGGAATAAAGTTGCCTGCTCCTCTGTTGCCGTAAGCAAGGTCTGAAGGAATAATAACGAGGCGTTTTTCTCCTACTTTCATATCAGCAACGGCTTCATCCCAGCCCCTGATAACTTCGCTTCTACCAAGGTTAAATTCAAACTGTTTTTTGCGATCAACGGAACTATCAAATTTTTTAGTCTTTTTTTCATCAAGCCAACCAGTGTAGTGGACTGACACGCGGTCCCCTTTTTTCGGAGCCTTTGCCCCTGCTGGAGCTGCGGTAATAATTTCATAAGACCAACCTGAAGAAGCCTTTATACGTTGTGGTGCAACTTCCTGTTTTTTTTCTTTTGCGGTGGTGTAACCATTGCTGAGCATTCCGGCACAGAGTAAAGCGATATTTAAGTGCTTTAGGCTATTGTTTTTCATACAACGTTCCTTTCTTACGAGTGTGTAATGAATAAGTTTTTATCTTGAAATAGTAGGATACACGAATTGGGTAAAAATCGAAGATGCGGGTGCTTGTGCTTAAAATAAGCTCAATCGATTGGGTTAAAAGATTAATGTAAAAAGCTCTTATCAGATCAAAATGACGATGCTTAGGGTTTTTGCCTGTCGGTCTTTACAAAAAGCTCCTTTTACAGGATACTAAGGAAATGTTGAGTGTCCTATATCGAGATCTAGAGTAGAGAGAAAGAGGTAGCCCTTATGAAAAAAGATCTTCACCCAGAACTACATGACGTAACTGTCCATTGTTCTTGTGGTAACCAATTTTTAACACGTTCTGCGGTTAAAGAAATCCGTGCAACTTTGTGTTCAGCTTGTCATCCGTTTTATACCGGGCAACAAAAGTTTGTTGATACTGCTGGACGTATTGAAAAATTTGCACAACGTTATGCTGCAGCTACGCCTAAGAAAAAATAGTTAGCATTATCTAACGCGACTGGATTTCCATGTCCGATAAGAAACAAACCATGCAGGCCCGATATGATGAGCTTACAGAGCTTCTGTCGGGTGCTACTGTTGATACACGTCAGCGTCATGTTTTGCAGAAAGAACTTTCTCAATTAAAGAACTTTTTGGAAAAAATGCGTGCTATTGATGAGTTCCAGACGGAAATCAGTGCAATTCAAGAACAGCAAAAAGAAAATACTGATGCTGAAATGGCGCAGCTCTTTGCAGATGAGCTTGTTGAATTGCAAAGCAATAAGTCTCAGGTTGAAAAAGAACTTGATGATTTAATGTATCCACCTAATCCTTATGATAAAAAATCGGTTTTTTTAGAAGTTCGTGCAGGAGCTGGCGGCCAAGAGGCTGCTCTTTTTGCTGCTGATCTTGTAAAGATGTATACCAGTTATGCTTTTACTAAAGGCTGGCAAGCAAATGTTGTCAGCATGAGCGAAACAGATCTAGGCGGCATTAAGGATGTGGTTGTAAGTATTGAAGGTGAAGATGTGTACGGCCATTTAAAGCATGAATCTGGTGTTCATCGCGTTCAACGTGTTCCTGCAACAGAAACACAAGGTCGCATTCATACTTCAACAGCAACGGTAGCGGTGCTTCCAGAAGTTGATGAAGTAGAAGTTGATATTTCTCCTGAGTTTTTACGTATTGATGTATTCCGTGCCAGTGGTGCGGGTGGTCAACACGTAAATACAACAGACTCTGCTGTTCGTATCACTCATTTACCGACAGGTATTGTAGTGTCTTGTCAGGATGAGCGCTCTCAACATAAAAATAAAGCAAAAGCGATGAAGGTGTTACGTTCACGTATTATTACGGCGCAGCAACAAAAACAGGAAGCGGAGCTTTCTGAGCATCGTAAAGAACTAATTGGGCGCGGTATGCGTGCTGAAAAGGTTCGTACCTACAATTATCCTCAAAATCGAATTACTGATCATCAGGTCGATGTAACACTTAAAAAATTAGATATTATTATGACCGGTCAAATGGATGATATTATCGAGGCATTGATACAGCATGAACGTGATGAGCGTCGTAAGAAAAAATAAAAACATTTTATGTATATACGTAAAAAATTAAAAACCCGGTTTTCAATGACCGGGTTTTTAATTTTAAAACTTTTTATAATTTTTTAGGCAGCAGTAGATACTTTCAGTGGCGGTTCTGCTCTTGCAAGACTTGTCAGTGCCTGATCGAGTTTTTCATCGAGTCTTGTTAGTCTTGCCAGAATATCCGCAACTTGTTGGCTTGCGTCACCAGAATTCCTGTGCCGTGAGAAAGAATCACGAAACTCTTTCAGAGGTGCAAATAGTTTGGTGGTGAACAATTCTAATCCTCTACGAGCAACAGCAGAATGAGGAGATGGTTGAACTGGTAGAAAATCACGTATTACTACACGATTGTTGACATACATTGGTAACTTTTGAGCTTGAATAACTGCAGAGTATTGTGCGTGTCGAAAAATTCCAGAAAACCCTAATCGACCCATTAAAGAAATTTTTGAGTAACTACCATAAGTAAAAGCTGCTGAGCAGAAGAACAATGGTATAAGTAATTTTTTCATAATCATAACCTTTGCTTTAAAGTTTAGTACGCAGCTGAGTATAACATTTATTTTGTTTTTGTAAATGATGGCTAGGAGCTTGTTTTGTGGATTGATTCGTTTTAAGAATTTTTTCAAAAATTAATAAATAAAAAAAGCCGCCCATTTTCAGAGCGACTTACACATTTACTACTCATAACTTTTTAAATGAAAAGCCCCACAACCAATGCAGTCAGTAAGTTTGATAAGGCACCACCAAACACTGCAGCAAGACCAAGTTCAGTTAACCATTTACGTTTTGAAGGAACCAATGCCCCGATACCGCCCACTTGAATACCAATTGATGAGAAATTAGAAAAACCACACAGCGCATAAGTTGTCAATGTTTGCACACGTTCTGGTAACTGCATGCCAACCATTTTGTAATACGCTACAAACTCATTCACTGCCACTTTAGTACCGAGCAATTGCGAAACGGATGAAGCATCTGTACCAGTAAACCCAAGTAACATAGCAAACGGATAAAACAATTTTGAAAAAATGTAATCAAGGTTAATAACTGGCAGTCCTAACGAGAACCACACATTCAATTGTTGGCAACTACCTTCAAGTACTCCATTTAACAAAGCGATCAATGCAATGAATGCTATCAACATCGCACCCACATTAAGCGCTAAACTAAGCCCATCTGATGTCCCTGCTGAAACAGCTTCGAACACATTGCCTTTTGATTCTTGTGCGTTTGCTACCACAGGAACTGTATCACTTGTCTTTGTTTCTGTTTCTGGAATAAGAATTTTTGCAATCAAAATAGTTGCAGGAATTGCGATCACCGATGATGCCAATAAATGTTCAATTGGCACACCCATACTTGCATACACCGCAAGAATCGATCCGCTAATAGTTCCCATGCCACTGACCATCACCACAAAGAGTTCCGATTTGGTCATATTTTCTAAATAATTTCTAATAAGAAGCGGAGACTCTGTTTGCCCTAAAAAACTATTTGCAACCGCACATAAAGTTTCTGCGCCGGTAGTTCCCAAGATTGGACGAACTACATAGCCAAGCGCCATTATAATTTTTTGCACAATTCCAAAATGAAAAAGTACTGCCATAAACGCGCCAAAGAAAATAATGATGGGAAGGATTTTTGCAGCAAAAATAGTTCCCCATGGGGTACCTATGTTATCAGCTAGCGCTCCAAACACAAACGATATGCCGTAACCTGCATAATCATACAGATGATTAATACCACGAGAAATCAAAGCAATAATCGCTTTGCCAACCATTGTTTTTAAAACACAAAACGCAAGAACCGCTTGTAACGCAAGAGCGCTTACAACCAAGCGATATTTTATGTGCTTTTTATAACGAGAAAAACAGAACGCTATCGCAAGTACCACACCGATGCCAAGAGCATTCAAATAGCGGTTATACTCGAGAAAATAGGAAACGATACCCATGACAAAAACCCTTACTAAGAAATGAAACAATGGGTTCGAGTATACGTCTACAGATAAAAAAAATAAAGCCCAGGATTTTACCCCTGGGCTTATTACTATCAAGTCGAAAAACGGTTCTGAATCGAACCATTACTAACTACTGTACCAGAAAAAACCCTTTAGTCTAGTATTCTGCAAAGCTTTTAACGTAATGACCCCAAAAAAAGCCTTACCAGCCTTAATTTTAAGTACAATGCCATAACGTTAAAATTATAAAGAGGATGGCATTGATTTTTATCGGGTTTACTGCGCTAACAAGGCAATCGTATTGTTATGAATAATCTCAAGGCCAACTGCTTGGTATTCAAGTAATTTTGTAGGGCGCGAGACCCAATTTAATGGATGTGATTCTCGGAACAGTAGGCCGTAATCTCCTGCGCATAAATAATGCATAACTTCTGATTGTTGCACATGGAGTACTCGATACGAACGTGCAGTGATTTCTGCTTGTTCTAATAAGTTCCGCATTACTGCATCATCTTGTGTGAGTGCTAAAAAAATACTGTTCTTATTTATTTCTAATGTTGTTTTGAATGAAGCGATTGTTTCGCGAGGGCATTGCCATGCCTTTAATGAGCCATTGTAAACATAGACAGTTGCTTTATCAGATATATCAAGTTCTGTTCGTATTGCAGTGCGATAAGTTTTTTTTTGTTCAGGAGAAATTTTTGCAGGAGCATCAAATAATGGAATGGTAAAAATAGATTCAGGAATGTTGTACATAGTGATGAGATAGGCTTTGAGAGCTGGGCTTACTGCCTCAATAAAAAAATTCCTTGTGCATGGTGATGGCGTATAGGCCTCTTCTTCTAATTTAGCAAGCTGCTTTGTTCTTAGCGCATGAATAATTGCTTTGATGCCTAGAGCGTGTTTGTGTGTGTAGGCATATTCTTCTGCAAGTAATCCACGTGCTTGAATGGTCAGAGAGGTGCATGCATCTGTAGCTGATTGCTTTGCAATGATTCCTGCAAATGGTCCGCGAGCTATGAGCTGGTAATGATAAGGTATTTTTTTGAGTATTTTTTTAAGTTGTGAAATGTGTTGCCAGAGAGAGGGCTGTGCTATAAACCGAGGGCGTTTAAAAAGGTTGATGGTGATACGTGGATCAATGGTTGAAAACTTTTTATGGGCGGCGAGCACTGCTGAGGAGAGTTCTTCTTCAAAACTTACGATATGTACGGTGTTATGAAGTTGGGCTTCGAGTTTTTTTAAAAGAGGGGCAAAAACTTGCCCCTCAAAAATTGAGTGATGAATGCTATCGTAAATAACGAATACGAGCATAGCGGAAATGACAATCTAAAAAAAGTTGCAGTACACAGAAACTACCAACGTTGCTAATACGGGGATCTTAACAAATTTAAAGCCCCACAATTTGTACGCAAGGTTACAAAGAGTTAATGCAATAATTGCTGGATAGAGCGTATTAATATACACGCCAGAAGCTTCCATAATAGTGGTTAATCCGTAACATGAAATAACTGCCGTGGCGCTCAAAATAAGTAGTAATGATTTTATGTATGACAATCTGTGGCCGGTTACTTTGTCTTCGATAAATTCAGCAAGAACAACAGCGAGTGCCATCAACGTTGAATAACAAGCAAGTGATGCAGCGGCTGCAATGACAAATCCACCGTGAGTTCCCATAACTTTGATGCATACTGCAATAAAACGTTCTGCGGCATTGAGATTAGCGAATTTTTGTCCATGGAATGCTCCTAAAAACGCAATACCAACATAAAGAACACCAATAAGTGAACAGGCAATAAGTCCAGCTTTCATAGCAATAGCAGCAAGTTTTTTGAGTGAATATTCGTCATCACCATCGAATGATTTTTTAAGAAGAGTAAGTGTTAAGAATCCAAAAAAGATTGCGCCTAAAAGGTCGAGTGTTTGGTAACCAACTTTTGCTTGCGCAAATAGTGTTGTGAGAGTGGAAGCATCAACTGTTTCAAAAGTAACAGGGGAAAGGGCTCCCTTTATGATGATAATAGCTAAAGAGATGAGTAGTGCTGGGCTGATGATATAGGCGAGAATATTCATGACTTTACTTTCTTTATAGATTGCCAAAAAGGTTAATCCACAAAAAAGTGCACTAAAAAGAGGGAGTGAAATGGCAGGTATAAAAGGGGTTAAAAATCCATGAGTTAAAGTAACGATACGGGGCATTGCAACCAAGGGGCCAATAATAAACATACAAAAAAGAATGAGTAAAAAACCTCCTGCACGACCAACTCGATTAAAGAATGCTTCGTAGTCTCCGTTAAAAAGGATAATAGTCGCAAGGCCGATCAAAGGAAGAATAACTGCAGTAGAAATAAACCCACCAAGCCCCCACCAAAAGTTTTGTCCAGAAGCAACTCCGGTAGCAAGAGGAAGGTATAAGTTGCCAGCGCCAAAGAACATAGAAAATATTGCCAAAGCGGCAGTTATTATTGTTGACGTTGTTTTATTCATACGTAAAATTCCTTGCTATTTGCCTGCGAGTTTAAAAATACGATACATTTAAAAGTGTGCAAATAAATACGATACTGATTTGCAGAAAAAACGCAAGAAGATAAGCTTAGAGAGCCTTTGTTCAGGGGGTAAAGCTAAGAAAAATTAGGGTTTTGAAACGGTAAAAGGGCGCGTGTTTATGCAGTACATAAAAAATTTCAAAACAATTGAGCTTAAAGACATTCCATTGGTTGGTGGAAAGAATGCATCTCTTGGCTATATGATGCGTCATTTGGCTGATACAGGGGTGCGCATTCCTGCTGGATTTGCGATTACGGTTGATGGGTATTGGGATCATTTGCGTACAAATGATGTGTTTGATGAAGTTATGGTTTTGACAAAAAAACTGCGTCGTATGTCTGATTTTGCTTCAATTAAAAAAGTAGGGAAAATACTCAGGGACCTTATTGAGACGGCTCCTCTTTCTGCAGCTCTTGTTGCAGAAATTACTGAAAATTATAGAGCTCTTTCTCGTGAAACAGGGTGCGCAGAATGTGTGGTTGCTGTTCGTTCTTCTGCAACAGCGGAAGATTTGCCGGATGCTTCATTTGCAGGTCAACAAGAAAGTTTTTTGAATGTTGTTGGTATAAAACAGGTGCTTGCTGCGTATAAAAAATGTCTTGCTTCTTTATTTACCGATCGTGCCATCATGTATCGGGCAGAAAAGGGATTTGATCATCTAGCGGTGGGAATTTCTGTTGGTATTCAACAGATGGTTCGCTCTGATTCAGGAACATCTGGAGTGATGTTTACTCTTGATACAGAAAGTGGCTTTAAGGATGTTGTTGTTATTTCTTCTGCATACGGCATGGGAGAATCGGTTGTCAAAGGAGAAGTGGTCCCTGATGAGTTTCATGTTTTTAAGCCGATGCTCAAACAAGGCCTTGATCCAATTATTAAGCGTGAATGCGGTACTAAAAAAGTAGAACGTATTTGTGTTTCTAAAAAATCAGGCACCGTAAAGCGTGCTGTTTCTGTAGAAAGATCTCGAAAATTTTCATTATCAGATGCGCAAGTTGTTGAGCTTGCAAAAACAGCGTGCATTATTGAAAGAGAGTATACGCACAACAGCGGTAGTTGGACTCCTATGGATATTGAGTGGGCGTATGATGGTGGCAATGGACTTTTATACATTGTTCAAGCGCGTCCAGAAACAGTGCATGCGCAAAAATCAAATGATTTGAGCATGACTACGTATCGTATTGCTTCTCACCAAAAAACAGAACTTGTGGTAAAGGGTCAAAGTGTTGGTCAAAAAGTGGCTGTTGGGAGAGCGCGTGTTATTGCGTCCATGAATGAAGGGTTACATTCTCTTGAAGAGGGTGAAATTTTAGTAACGCACATGACTGATCCTGATTGGGTTCCATTGATGAAAAAAGCCGCTGGTATTATTACAGAAAGCGGTGGAAGAACCTGCCATGCAGCAATTGTTTCCCGTGAATTGGGAATTCCTGCCATTGTGGGCGCAGCAGGTGCAATGAAAAAAATACAAGATGGTCAATTGGTGACGATGGATTGTAGTACCGGCTCTGAAGGGTTTGTGTATGAAGGGGTGCTTGCAATAGAAATACAACGCACGGCACTGGAAACGCTACCAAAAACATCAGTGAAAGTATTGTTGAATATTGCTTCTCCTGAACGTGCTTACACCTATAGCCGCTTGCCTGTTGAGGGAGTTGGCCTGGCTCGTCTTGAATTTATTATTACGAATGCAGTGCAAGTGCATCCTATGGCTCTTGTTGCTCCAGAAAAAATTCAAGACAAGAAAATTTTAAAAAAATTACAAGAAGTAACCGCTGCCTATCCTTCACCGCAGGATTTTTTTATTAAAAAAGTTGCTGAAGGAGTAGGTACAATTGCGGCGGCCTTTTTTCCTCGTCCTGTATTGGTTCGTTTTTCTGATTTTAAAAGTAATGAGTATCGCGGTCTTTTGGGTGGTTCTTATTTTGAACCATTGGAAGAAAATCCTATGATGGGATTGCGTGGTGCATCACGTTATTATCATGAACTTTATGCACCTGCATTTGAACTTGAATGCCAAGCTATTCGCTATGTTCGTGAGGTCATGGGATTACATAATGTTAATGTGATGATTCCCTTTGTGCGTACGGTGGAAGAAGCGCGTAAGGTTACTGAGCTGTTAAAAATACAGGGTCTTGTTTCGCAACGTGGTGGGCTTGAAATTTATATGATGTGTGAAATTCCTTCAAACGTACTTTTGATTGATCAGTTTGCGCATTATTTTGATGGTTTTTCTATTGGCTCAAATGATCTTACCCAAACAACTTTATCAGTTGATCGTGATTCTGGTTTACTGGCAAGCGTGTTTGATGAGCGTAATGAGGCGGTCATGAAGATGATGTCTTTGGCTATTCATGGTGCTCATTTTTCTGGCAAGCCGATTGGTATTTGTGGCCAAGCTCCGTCAGATTATCCTGAGGTTGCGCAGTTTTTAATGGATGAAGGTATTAACTCAATTTCACTTAATCCCGATTCTGTGATTCCTTTTTTATCAACATTTGGGAAAACGCCGATACATAGTATGTCTCTTGCGCCTAAACATAAGGATTCCATTATCCCTGCTCAAATAGCATAGTCTTTTAGGGGTTTGTTGAGTTTTGGATTAACTTTTTTATTTTTGGGTTATAGTGTGAGAATGTCAATATAAAAACCTTAAACAGCGGTGATTTTCATGTCAGCTATAAAAAAATTTTATGTAACTACCCCTATTTATTATGCAACGGGAGCTCCGCATCTTGGTACTTTATATTCTACCGTGTTGGCCGATGTTGCCGCTCGTTGGCACAAAGTCTGCGGAGATGACGTTTATTTTTTAACTGGTACCGATGAGTTTGGTCAAAAAGTAGCTCAAGCTGCGCAAGAGGCAGGAAAAGATCCACAGCTCTTTGTTGATGGCTATATTAATGCGTATAAAGATTTGTGGAAACAGTATGAGATCGACTATTCCCAATTTATGCGAACGACTAATGAGTTCCATATAAAAGCGGTGCAAGCATGGCTGCGTACGTTAATGGAAAAAGGAGATGTGTATAAAGGAGCCTATGAAGGGTGGTACTGTTTACCTTGTGAAACATATATTACCGAAAAAGATTTTGTTCCCGGCACGGTTAATCCTGCTTGTTTAAGTTGTGAGCGTCAGACTAAGTGGGTTTCTGAACCTACGTATTTTTTTAGGCTTTCTGCGTATCAAGATAAGCTCATTGCGTTTTTTCAAGAACATCCTGATTTTATTATTCCGCGAGAGCGTTTTGCTGAAGTTATTTCATTTGTAAAATCTGGCTTACAAGATATCAGTATTTCTCGTAGCACGTTGACGTGGGGGGTGCCATTTCCTGATGATGATGCGCACGTTACCTATGTGTGGGCGGATGCTTTAAACAATTACATTACTGCTATTGGGTATTCGCAAGACGATAAAAAAGAACAGTTTGCCAAATGGTGGCCGGCTGATATGCAGGTAATGGGTAAAGATATTGTACGTTTTCATGCAATTTATTGGCCTGCGTTTTTGATGGCAGCTGAGTTACCAATGCCTCATCATCTTTTGGTCCATGGGTGGATTAAAGTTGGGGATTACAAAATGTCAAAATCGCGCGGTAATGCCATTAATCCCCATGAGCTTTTGAAAAACTATGGTGCTGATGCGGTTCGTTATTATTTGCTTCGTCAGCTTGCTATCACGCAAGATGGACAATTTAGCATTGAAGATCTTGAGCAAAAAATTACATCAGATTTAGCAAATGATCTTGGAAACCTTTTAAATCGTATGATTATTCTTGCTGATAAACAAAATGCAACAACAATTACTGTTGGTGTATGGCAGGAGGAAGAGCAAGAGTTACAGAAAAAAATGGTAGCAATGTTGGAAGAAGTTTCTAAAGAAATGGAGCGTGGCTATTTTCACCTTGCACTTGCAGGTGTGTGGAAGTATGTCAGTGCGGTGAACAGTTATTTTCACGCACGCGAACCATGGAAATTAGCAAAACAAGACTCTGCTCGATTTATGACTGTTTTGAGTGCAACAGCGCATAGTCTTTATGTGATTGCATATGTACTCTGGCCAGTAATGCCGCGTAAAATGGAAGAGCTTTTGCAGGCTTTAGGCTGTACGTTTGAGTTGCAGGGTGATAGGATAAGCGAACTTAAAAATCAATCATGGAATAAGGTGTTTACTGTGCAAAAAAATGATCCTCTTTTTCAAAAACCAGAACTAATAAAAGATAGTGCTCTTGAAGCAGCCGTTGTTCTTGAACCTCAGCCGACATCAGCAGATGTAAGTATTGAAGATGTTATGAGAGTTGAGTTGCGCGCAGGGACTATCAGTGCCTGTGTGCGTGTCTCTGGTTCAGAAAAATTATTACGTATGGAAGTTGATTTTGGAGATGTTGGAAGAAGAACGATTTTTTCAGGTATTCAAAAACATTATTCTCCAGAGCAGTTGATTGAAAAACAAGCCATATTTGTTTTCAATTTAAAACCAAGAAAAATGATGGGAGAAGCTTCCTGTGGCATGCTTTTGACGGCTGAAGATGAACAAGGAAGACTTGCTTTTATTACTCCTGAACGTCCTGTTCCTAATGGACGAGTTTTGAAATAAAAATCAATGTTAGGACTTCGATAGGCTTAACGTTTAAAACAAAAAGAAGTTAGAGTAGTTATGAATAAGGTAGATCAATGAAGATTGCAAAGCTCCCTCACTACGTAAAAAAGTTGTACCAATTAGGTCCGCGGACTGCTGCAAAAGTTATTTCTAACCGCATGCAGAATTCATTTTTTGAGCAATATGCTCGTTATCAAGCAGATCACAAAAAGGCCGCCTATGCGTGGCCTTTTATTTCAAATAAATATGGGCTTGGTGAATTTCAGAATTATTGGAAAGTGCTACAAAAACGTTCTCTTTCTTATTCGGATGGGTTCTATGAACAACAGCTTGCTGATCAAGAAGCGCTTACTCGACAAGCAGATTCATTTGCAAATAATTGTTTTGATATTTTAGGATCGCGTGATCAGTGTTTAATGATAATGCCATGGCATAGTGATTTTAGGTTACGGTACCAGCATCCTGACGCAGATTATTTGTTTGATAAAACGTTATTTTATAAAGATGTAGCAATTAATGCAGGGCTTACTGATCGCCTGGTCAAAGATATTAAAGTGCCATGGGAACTTTCTCGCTGCGCACATTTTTTTATTCTTGGTGCCGCATTTAAAAAAAGTAATGAGCTTGTGTATGCACGGGCCTTTCAGGAATATGTGCAAGATTGGTTAGATGAAAACCCTTTTTTGTTAGGACCAAATTGGGTCTGCCCTATGGATGTGAGTATTCGCGCATTCAATTGGGTGTGGGCATTTCACTTTTTTAAAGATTCACAAGACCTTGAGCCTGCTTTTTGGGAACGATTTGTTTGTTCATTGTATGATCATATGATGTATCTTGAAAACAACTGGGAAGTGTATGATAAAACCTCTAATCATTATCTTTCAGATTTAATAGGATACTATGCTCTGACGTGGTTTTTCGGAGACCTTAAAGGCATGTCAAAAAAGGCTAGTTGGTGCCACAAGCAACTGTTGAAAGAATTTGAAAAACAGGTGTTTGAAGAAGGAACTGATTACGAAGGCTCAACTGCCTATCATCGTTTAGTGACTGAAATTTTTTACCATTTTTATCTTCTTTCCCAAGAGCATGGTTTTTCTGTGCCTGAATCTTTTTTAACAAAATTAAGAAAGATGTTTTCCTTTATCGATTGGTGTTCGATTACTGATAAAGAATTTGTAAAAATTGGGGATGATGATTCTGGAAAATTGCTTTATTACGGTATTACCAAAGAGTTAGTGGATGAACTTAAAACAACTCCTAAGGCCGATGAAAATGAAAAGTTTTTTAGCGAATTTGGACTTGCCGTTCACAAAGACACTCAGTGGCATATGACATTGCGCCACCATGCGTATCAACAACAGCAGCCATCCGGTCATTTTCATAATGATGTTGCAAGTATTACTCTTGCAATTAGAGGGATTTCTCTCTTTATTGATCCAGGTTCGTATGTATACACTCCATCTGAAGTGTGGCGTAATCGATTTCGTTCAATAGCCATCCATAATAGTTTTTATGTGGAAGATGTTGAACCAGTATTGTTTACTGATCGCTCGCTTTTTAGTCTTGATTTGCCTCTCAATAAAGTAGGTTATAATCAGTGGAAAGTTACTCATCATTTGTATAGTATTCCTGCTTCTCGTACACTTCATTTTGAAAATGAAAAAACACTCCTCATAGAAGATGTGTGGGAAGAAGTTTTGAGCCATTCACTTGTGGGTGGTTGGAATTTTACTCTTGCGCCTCATATCATTGCACAAAAAGAAGGTTCATCATGGCTTTTGTTTTATGAAAACGAGCTACTAGCAACATTTTATTGCGAAGACCTGGCATTTGAAAAACAAGAGGGATGGTTTGCGCCTGGGTACGGGCATAAAGTTCCTTGTTCGCGTTTGGTAGCGCGTTGTGATTTAAGTGCTCAGCCAGTTAAAATTCGTATTAAGCGGACGTAGAAAATAAAAAAGGCCGAAAGAATTTTCGGCTTTTAATTTTACAATCAAACTATTCAACTAAGAGCGTTTAGCTATTATTGCGTAAGAGCTTATCCGAAAATTAATAGATACATTAAAAAAGTCCCGTCATCCCCAACGCTCAGTCAGTCTAACGAAACATTTTATGTTTCGCCGCGACTTCGTTCTCTGGGGATGACAGTAAAAAAACAAACTTAAAAGATGGATTGATTTAATTTTCGGATAAGCTCTAAGTAATCATTTAGTTTTTCTTCTTCAATATTATTTTGAGCTATTTTTAAAATGAGATCCCACATTTCTTTCTTTTCTTTTAAAGATCTTTTTTTAAAAAATTCATTAAAGACAATTTGAGCCTGATCAATTGTTTCGGCATTTGAAAATTTCAACAACAAATCTTTTTCCACAATGAGTAAGGCATCCACATCATTTGCCAGTTGCTCTGAGCTCACACGAGGACTCATAGGGGCTTTGGTTTTAAGTAAATAGGTCATAAAATTGATGCGAAGTTGCTCGAGACTTTTTTCCATCAGAGGTAGAGCAACTTTCTTAACTTCAAGGGTTAAGCCATTATTCGCTTCAATAGAACCAAATCCTGCAAGAAGCAGTATCAGTATTTTATTCTTTAAATTCATATAATTACCCCAATATTTAGTAAGTAAATTTAATTTTTTTATCTAGATTTACTGTAAATGTTTTTATATAAAATACAATCAAGAATTGATAGATTATGTAGCTAGAGACGCATTTTAAGCTTTTTGATGAATGAAAAAGCCGAGCGTTAACTCGGCCTTTAATTTTACAAATGTGCTTTGCAAAAAATGTTAGCTTTTGTAGCCACATTTTTTGTCAGCGCATTCTAATGCAACACCATTAGTTTTTGGATCTAATTTTTTAAGAACTGCAGGTGCCTGGCATTGTGGGCAAGGAGTTTCTTGGATATCGCCAAAAAGAGCGTACTTACAGGTTGGATAATTTTTGCAGCCCCAAAAGGTTCCACCGCGCCATTTACGTTCAACTACATCGCCTTTGTCTTGTGGACATTGGAATCCAGCTTTATTTTGTTGGATATATTTGCAGTCTGGGTAACCAGAGCAGGAGACGAATTTTCCAAATCTTCCCATCATTTCACGTAATGGTTTTTTACAATCAGGACAATTAATGTCCAATGTTTGAGGTTTTTCTTTTTCTACCAAGATAATAGCTCCTGTGGCTTCGTCACGTATAAAATTTGAAGTGAATGCGCATTCTGGAAATCCTTCGCAGCCAATGAATTCACCGGCTTTTCCAAAACGAATAAGTAATTTTTTTTCTTTACATTCAGGGCATATGATGTCAGTTGGTTGTGATGAACGGCCTAGAGTACCTTTGAATGCAATGAGATCTTTTTCGAAATTTTCCCAGAATGAGTTGAGTAGTTTATCTCGATCTAGTTCTCCTTCTGCAATTTTATCAAGATCTTCTTCCATGAGTGCGGTAAACTTGATGTTCATAATATGAGCAAAATTTTCGCTTAAAACTTTAGTTACGAGCATTCCAAGTTCAGTGGGAATAAATCGTTTTTTATCAACGGTAGTATATTCGCGAGCGCAGATGGTGTTCATGATAGTCGCATAGGTGGACGGTCTACCGATGCCTTCTTTTTCCAGCTCTTTAACAAGCGAAGCTTCACTGTAACGCGGTGGTGGTTGGGTAAAATGTTGTTTTGGATCGATCTTTTTCAAGTTAAGATCAGCATCTTTTTTAAAGCCTTCTGGCACTTTTACTTTTTCATCTTTTTCGTCAGTATCATCTTCTTCATCGTTATAAGCGGCTAAGAAACCATCAAATAGTAAGGTCGAACCAATAGCTTTAAAGAGATATTTGCCACCTTTGATAACTACTTGGCGTTGTGCATAATTAGCAGGTGTCATTTGAGATGCAACAAAACGATGCCAAATAAGTTCGTATACTTTTGCTTGGGCTGGTTCTGCAAATGCTTTCACTTGTTCTGGTGTAATAGAAACATCAATGGGGCGAATTGCTTCGTGTGCATCTTGGGTATTTGCTGTTGATTTTTTTTCATAGATGTTTGCAGAAGCGGGTAAATATTTTCCACCGAATTTTTTAGAAATATAGTCGCGTACGCTAACAAGAGCACTGTCTGCAATACGTAGAGAATCGGTACGCATATAGGTAATAAGTGCTACGGGTGTTGAGTCGCCAAGCGTGATCCCTTCATAGAGATTTTGTGCTAATTGCATCGTTTTTTTTACTGAGAATCCAAGACGGTTATAAGCAGCTTGTTGCAGAGTACTGGTCATAAAAGGAGGCAGTGGGTTTCTTATGCGGGTTTTATCGTTGATTTCTGCAATTGAATACGTAACATTTTCAAGATCTTTGAGAATTTTTTTTGCTTGCTCTTCAGAGGTGATCTCCGCTTTTTCTTTACCGATATTGGTTAAAGGAGCGGGTATTTGGCCTTCTTCATTTTTGAAAAGACCGGTGATAGACCAGTATTCTTCCGGTTTAAATTCTCTAATTGCTGTTTCGCGTTCACAGATAATTTTAAGTGCAACCGATTGTACTCGTCCAGCAGAAAGACCCTTGGTTATTTTTTTCCATAAAATAGGAGAAACTTCGTAACCAACCCAGCGGTCAAGTACACGGCGTGCTTGTTGTGCAGCAACCTTTTTCATATCAATCGAGCCAGGATGTTCTATCGCTTTGATAACGGCTGACTTAGTAATTTCGTTAAAGGCGATGCGATAAATATTTTTTGGGTTTTTTACTAATTTTTTAACTTCTTCGTATACGTGCCAGGCAATAATTTCACCTTCACGGTCAGGATCGGGAGCGAGGTAGACTTCATCAACCCCTGCAGCCGCTTTGCAAAGCTCTGCAATTGTTTTTTCTTTTTTATCAATGGCGACATAAGACAAGGCAATCGGATCCCGTGTGACACCCATTTCTTTGGTTGGCAAATCTTTGATATGCCCCATCGTGGCCATAATTTTAAAATCAGGACCAAGAAACTTCTGAATAGTCTTGATTTTTGCGGGAGATTCTACGATTAACAGTCTCTTCATGTACCTTTTTATCCATGGTTAGATGATTGTGTAGGCCTCTTTTATCGATTGAGTAGTGTTATAGAGTGATGCTGAAGAGGAGGTTTATTTTATGATTCCTTTTTTAAGATATAGAAAGAAAATACAAAGAGTCAAACTTTTCTTTAAAATAGGTGAGAATAGCAGGTGTTATTAGGTAGAACTGGGTTGTCTCCGATTGGAACGCGATGAACGATTATAGTTGAAAAAGCAATCAAACAGAATGCTAATCGCACAGGGTATACTTGCGCCTTGAGCAAAAAAAATTGAAAAGTAATATTTTTAAATGAGGTGTTCTTATACCAAAAAAATAAGAAAAAAAATTCTAAAAAGAGTAGGTTCAATTTTCTATTGATTATCATTAAAAAAGGAAAATTCATGTTCTTAGACGTCTTGAGAAATGCGGCATCATATCTCACCTTTTTTTTTTACTGTGCGCTTATGTTTTTTCCCGTTATGTTTTTACTGTACCTACCGTTTTCATGGGGCCTGGTAAAGGCGCTGTATTGGGGCCTTATGAAGATGAGTGCAAAATTTTTATTGTTTGCAACATTTTTACCAGTTACGTATCAGGGAGTGAATGAGCTTCCTCAAAAGCCGGCTATTTTTGTGGCTAATCATCAATCATCCTTAGATATTGTTTTAGTAGCATCGGTTCTTGGTTCTCGTTCATGTGTATGGTTATCGTGGCATAGATTTTTTGAATATCCATTCTTGGGACAGTTATTGAATCATTCTGGCATTCCTGTTTATCCAAAAAACTCTTCGGATACTAGTTGCGGAGGAGTGGTGCAGGCAGCCGTGGAAAAATTACAACAAGGAACGTCAGTCGTTTTATTCCCTGAAGGAGCTCGTTATAGAGATGGCACGATTCATCCTTTTTTTACTGGTTTTGCAGCGATGGCAAAATTATCAGGTGCTCCGGTAGTTCCACTTTTTATTTCTGGAACAGGAATTGCGTTACCTATGGGTTCACGCATGATCAAACGATATCCGCTTATGATTACGGTAGGGAAATCGTTTGTGTGTGAACCAGAAGAATCGGTACAGGCGTTTAAAGAACGAGTAGAAAGTTGGTTTATAGAATTTAATTGGCGACGTAATTATCTCGTTGAGTATTATGGGATCCGTATTTGTAATGAGATGACTGTTCTGCCTGAAGGTGATGTTAATCAACAGCATGGAATAGTTGCGTAATTGTAAGGCTATTTTTTACAAAAACAATAAGATTGCGTGGTTATTTTATCTGTGTTTTTCCATGGTTAGTAATCAGATTTTTTGTCATTACTTCACCCTGAATCTGTTTTTGGTATACTAAAAATTCATTTACCAAGAAAGGGAAAAAGGTGGAATGGACTATCAAATGTGCGTATATGCCAGCGCTCTATGGAGCTTTGTGCATTCTTGCGGCTGCGGTTTTTTATCGTTGGCATTATTACAAAAATCTTGTGTATATCTATCCGCTTGCTCATCTTTTGATTAAAGCAGGATATGCAGCAGAGGTTTCTTATAAAAAAATTCTTAATGGTATGCGATTTATTATACTGTGCGGTTTAGCAATTCTTATGTCGCGGCCACAATTGGTTGATCAGCAATCAACCGTGCAGGTTGATGGGATTGATATCATGCTTGCGCTTGATGTTTCTGGAAGTATGCAGTTATTTGATTCATTGCAAGATACGCGTCGCCGTATCGATGTTGCTAAAGATGAAGCAATCACATTTATTAAAAAACGAGATAATGACCCAGTAGGATTAGTGCTTTTTGGTAATGAGGCAGTGTCTCGTTGTCCTTTAACTCTTGATAAAAAAATGCTTGAAAGTATCATCAACGATATTGAGCTAGGGATTATTAATCCTGAAGGAACCATGATTATTCGTGGAGTTGTAATGGCCCTTAATCGTATGAGAAAGTCAGAATCAAAAAGTAAAATCATTATTCTTTTAACTGATGGAGAACCAACTCAAGGAGATCTTGATCCACAGCTTGCGCTTGATATGGCAAAAAAGATGGGTGTTAAGATTTACACGATCGGTATTGGTGGAAACCAAGGTGGTTATTATCAGCATCCAGTGTTTGGATTACAACAAGCACGCGCTCCATTGAATAAAAATTTACTTCATGCTCTTGCAACTGCTACCGGAGGAAAGTTTTTTGAAGCAACCAATCCTCAGGAGCTCGCAAGTATTTATGATACGATTAATAAGCTTGAAAAAACATCATACGAAACCAATGTGTACTATAAATTTTATGATATTTTTATGCCATTTTTATGGATCATTCTAGGATTGTGCGTGGTGGAACTTTTTCTTTCTCGTTTTGTTTGGTCAGGGTTGGGAGTATGAAAAAAACAGTATTCGGAATTGTATGGGCGTCTGCTCATAATGTGGTGTGGCTTGTAGGGTATATAGCATTAGTGTGTGTGCTTGTGTATGCCACAAAGCGCCTTTTAAATAGAGTACAATTGTTGGTTGCGCATCGTTGGCAGCATATTTTATTGCCTGGATTTTCATCAGTAAGAGTAGTAGTAAAAGCAGTGCTTTTGGGGGTTGGGTTTTTGGGATTATTTCTTGCATTGTTACAACCTCAATGGGGCAAAAAGGAACACAAGGTAGAGCAAGAAGGACGTGAACTTTTAGTTGCTCTTGATATTTCTCGTAGCATGATGGCTTCTGATATAAAACCGAATCGTCTTGCCTTTGCAAAATCAAAAATTAAACAGTTGGTAAAATTACTTGGAGCAGAGCGCGTTGCTCTTTTGGTGTTTTCAGGAGATGCATTTATTCAATGTCCTCTAACGCGTGATACAGCAGCGTTTTCTTTGTTTTTAGATAATGTAGACGCAGAAACTATTTCTTCGGGAACTACCTCAATTGCTCAAGCTATCTCAAAAGCGATGACTACTTTTGCTTCGTTACCGACACGTAAAAATAAAATTCTTGTAATATTTACTGATGGAGAAGATTTTTCTACTGGGCTTACTCAGATCAAAGAGGATGCAAGAAAAATAGGGCTTCATATTTTTACCTACGGGGTTGGAACTGAAGAAGGAGCTCCTATTCCATTGCTACAAGAAAATGGTATTTCTTCTGGATATCAGAAGGATGAAAATGATAAAGTTGTTTTTTCTCATTTGAATCGGGGAATATTGCAAGCGCTTTCACGAGAAAGTGGTGGTAAGTATATTGATCCAACGCAAGATTCGTACGATTTACAGGCACTTGTTTCATGCGTGGAAGGATATGAAAAAGAAAAGTTTGAAGATAAAGATATTGAATTAGAAGAAGAGCGGTATCCCTATTTTTTAGCAATTTCGTTTTTCTGCTTTTTGATTGAGTGGGTGTTATGAAAAATTTTATTTATATTTTATTAGTATGCATGCCGTATGATGCTTACGGTTTTTTTGATCGTTATAAAGCTGTTGCTGCGTATGAAAAAAAAGATTTTTCTGCGGCGCAAATTATTTTAAAACAAGAGTTAGTAAGTAATTCTAATGATCCTGAAATTCTTTTTGATTTAGGAGATGCATCCTATCGTTTACAGGAGTTTGAGCAGGCTCAGGCATATTTTGCAAAAGCTTTTGAAAAAACAAAAGATCCTATCTTGCAACAAAAGGCTCTTTTTAATGCTGGCAATACGTGTGTGCAGAAAAAGCAATTGAAAGAGGCGATTGAACAGTATAAGAAGGTGCTTGCCATTAACCCGTCAAATCAAGATGCGTTGCATAATAAAAAAGTAGTTGAAGAACTTTTGCGGCAAGAGGAAGAACAGAAGAAAAAAGAAGAACAAGAAAAGAAGCAGCAGGAACAAAATAAGAAAGATCAAGAAGAAAATAAAGATCAGCAGAACCAGCAAGATAAGGGCAATGACTCAAAAGATCAGGATCAAGGGCAACAGGAGCAAGGAGAGGATAGCCAAAAAGATCCACAAAAATCCGGACAAAAAGATGGCCAGCAAAAACAAGGCAAACAAGGGAAGGGTGATCAAAAAAATAAGTCCAATGATAAGGGGCAAGATCAGGAAGGTGGTGATCAGGACCAAGGGAAAAATGATCAAACTGATAATAAGGGCGATGAGCATGGAAATTCTTCGTTAGAAAAAGATTCAAAAGGGTCGAAAAAGCCTGAATCCGGCAAAGGCGATACCAAGCAAGAGGATGAAAAAAAGAAGAGTCTTGAGGAAAAAATACGCGAGCAAGAAGGGAAACAAGATGGGGGTGAACGAAAAGATCAATCCCAAGATAAGCAACTTTCCAATCAAGGAGCTCAAAAAGGTGAAGGACAAGCGGATAATACCGGCAACGATGATAATGGAAAAAATGAAGGGGGCAAACAACAAACTTTGCATGGCAACTCCGATCAAAAAACTCAAAAAGACTCCCCTCAAGATACTGGCAAAGAAGCTCCAAAGCAAGAACAGCAAGTTCTTTATGCGCAACCAGAAGACCCAGCAGATGAAGAAAAAGACGAGATAGCTCGTGTCATTGATAAGATAGATGGAGAATCAGGAAAACAGCTTTTTAGATATATGGTTAAAACAAAGATGGAGCCTCAGTATGGACAAAAAAATTGGTAATTATTTATTGCCAACGGTATTGTTTTTATCGTTTTTACTACATGCCGAATCATCAGTTTCTTTGCGCGTTCTTGATCAAAATGGGCGTTCATTAAAAGAAGCAGGGATAGGGATTCCCTTTCTTGTAGAAGTTGAAGTGACGAGTTCAACAAGAGAGGAACAACAGCAGCCACAGCTGACAATACCTCCTGATTTACACGTGGTGCATCGTGGAACATCGAGCAGTGTTCGTTCAATTAATGGTTCGACGACTATACAACATTCCTATTCCTATCAAGCAGTAAGTGATCAAGAAGGAACATTTATCATAGGGCCAGCAACGATTCACTTGGGTAAAAAGCATGGTCAAAAATCAAATACCGTAACGATAAAAGTTGGTACTGAGCAGAAACGTACTGTTTCAGAAAATAAACGGGTTGATGTTTTTGTTGAATTGAGAGCTGCAACTCTTGAGCCTTATGTGGGGCAAGCAGTTCCCTTTTTTATTCGTTTTTATTCTGCAAGTGATGGAGCTCATTTAGAACAGTTGCAAGAACCAACTTTTAAAGGATTTAAGCATACGGCATTGCAAGGTCCTGCAACGGGAAATGCTACCGTTAATGGGGTTGCGTATCAGTACCTTGAGTGGAAATCCATGTTGTTTCCTACGCAGGAAGGAAGACTGGTTATTCCTTCATTGCTTGCATATGTAACGATTCCTGTGCAACAACCACGTGGTCGAATGGATATGTTTAATTTGGTTAATCATATGTTTGGTTCAGGAAAAACGGAGCAGGTGTATTCAAATGCACTTACGCTTCAAGTAAAAAAACTTCCTCCTTGCGAATCATTAATAACGGCTGTTGGAAAATTCACGAGTTTTCATGCAAAAATTTCTTCCCCTGAAGCGCAAACAGGAGAAGGGGTAAGCCTTACGCTTGAGTTGGTTGGAGAAGGTAATTTTCAAATGATCGGGCATCCTAAAATTACATTGCCAGAAGGCTTAAAATATTATGATTCTCATGCTAAAGATCAGGCGCTTACCGATACTATTTCCAAAAAAGATTTTGAGTATGTGGTTCAGGCAGTTAAGCCAGGAGTGTATGAAATTCCTTCGCAAACATTTGAATATTTTGATATCAAAACGCAGAGTTATAAAACATTACAATCACGAACAGTCAAGTTAACGGTAACGGGAGCAGTACGAACGGTGAAGGTTTCTGAAGAAGAAGCAGTGAGTGAATCTGTGGAAAAGTCTGATGAACTTCCTTCTCTTGAAAAAACTTTAAAGGGAGGTGGCGATCTTCCGGTGCAACGTGTTTCTTGGACATTGTTTTTGGTGCTAGCACTTTTGTTTATGGGACCTTTGGGATGGCGAATTATATGTTCGTTATGGCTTTCGTATCAAGCGCGTAATGCCTCAAAAATTGGATATAATCGTGCTTTTTCTATAGCTCGTGGACGTATAAAAAATGCTCAAAAAATAAAAAATGAATCAGAAATCTATCATATTCTTATGGATCTTTTTGCTACTCGATTGCATATGCCGCGTGCTGAACTATCAGAGCAAGATATTGAAACTGCTTTAAAAAAAGCAGGACTTTCTGATGAAAAAATTTTAGAATGGCGACGTTTTTTTTCTCAGGTAATGGCAGTTACCTTTTCTGCATTGCCAGCTGAAGGCGATTTGTATGAGCAAATGGGTCATTGGATTATGGTTTTGGAGCGCTTATTATGAACAAATATTTTTTCTTATCACCGTTTTTTCTTTGTGCATTGATGTATGCGGATCAAACACAAGAAACTTTTTTAAAGGCTGGTGCGTACTATGAACAAGGTCGTATGGCTGATGCGCTTACCTTATATAAAAAAATATCTTCACCTTATCCTTCTGTTTTTTATAACAGTGGATTGTGTCATTATTCATTGGGAGATTATTCACAAGCACTTGTAGCGGCAAGAAAAGCTGAGCGATGGGGAAACGGAGAGTTGCGTAAAAAGGCTTTTCAGGTTGTAGTATTGACACAAAAAAAGTTAGGGGTAGAAAAAGACACTTCTTGGTATGAAAGAGCAGTGGCAGTGCATGCGATGATGCCGGGATATTTTCTTCGATTCTTATTTCTTTTGGTACTTGCTCTTGTGTCTTTAATAGTTGTGTTGCAGCGTGATACAAAACGTTTTTTTGTTGGAGGAGTTTTTTTCTTAGTTGTTACTGGATCGTGTTGTGCGTATGACTATTGGTTTTCAAAGCAGCAGTATGGAATCGTTATTTCAAATAAAGCATTTGTATATGCAGGGCCTGATAAACAGTTTCATAAAGTAGCAGAAATTCAAACAGGGCGCCAAGTAAAAGTGGTAGAACAAGATCATTCATGGTATAAAGTGTACTTTCCTGCTGGACAGGGGTGGGTTGAGCAGACAGATCTGGGATTGTTTTGAGTAAGGGTGAATACTTGAGCAAAGAAAAAATAACTGATGGGCAGATTGCAAAACTGCTTTTTTTTATAGGTGCAGCAGTTACTGCGTTAGTCTTCGTTCTTTTAGTTACGGAATATCGTGCGCTCAATACTACAGCTGAGCAAGTTTTAATTCTCAAAGAAGAGTATCGTTCATATGTTATGGCTCTTAAGCGGGCATTGCGAGAAAAGACACGTGAAATAGAAAAAGATGAAAAAAGTGACGTAAAAAAAAACGCCATAATTGATGAAAATGAAGAAAAACCATTTTCATTTTCTCCCTTGCAACCGCTTGTAGATAGCGAATACCCGCAAGAAACGTTTTTGGTGGTGAATCGTGATCCGCGTTATTTACGCGCAGGTGCGGTTGAATTTGCTAAGCAATACAATATGGATCAAATACTTGCCAAAATGTTTGACACGCAGCAATGGCAGCAGCAAGTACAAAAGAAAAAAGTTCGTGTTGTGCGTCGTCGCTTAAGAAACGGACAAAAACGAGTAATTCAAGGAACCCCGAGCCGACCAGCAGTGTTTGAAGAAGAACAAAAAATTGCAAAGGCTGATCGTGATTTTTTATTTTCTTCTCCTGTTGAACGTTCAAAGTATTGGTTAAGCTCTCCCTTTGGTCCACGAAAAATCGGTAAGAATTCCTGGAAATTTCATTATGGTATTGATATGGCCTGTCCGCGCGGCACTCCTGTTCAGTCAGCTGCATCAGGGATTGTACTTGAATCGTACTATCATAATGGCTTTGGAAATTGTATCGTGATTCTTCATAATCATAAATATAAAACACGATATGCTCATTTACATGCTCGGTTTGTAAAAGCAGGGCAAGAAGTTGCGCGTGGAAAGGTAATTGGCTCAGTGGGAGCAACAGGAGCGGTCAGATCACGAGGAAATGACGCTTCTCATCTTCATTTTGAAGTATATTCTTATGGAAGAAGAGTAAATCCTCTTTCAGTTCTTATGTAGGAGTTAAGTGAGTATGATGCAGAAAATTCGCAATTTTGTTACGTGGTGGAATCGACCAAATAAATCGATGGTTGTTGATTATGCTCAAACGTTGATTTGGCTTTTGCCCCTTGCGTTTGTGATTCGTACATGGGGGTATGGGTTGTATCGAGTGCCAACCGGATCTATGGAAACGACGATGTTGGTTGGTGAAATGTTTTTTGCTGATAAGTTTACGTACATTTTTCGTAAGCCAAGGTATGGAGAAATTATTACTTTTAATGCGCCGGTGTATCAGTATTCAGATAATAAAGCAGTGAGTCTTTTTGAGCATTATATCTGGGGGCCAGAAAATTGGACTAAACGTGTTATTGGAATACCGGGTGATCATATTGAAGGAAAAATAGAGAATGGTAAACCGGTAGTGTATCGAAACGGTGTTAAGTTGGATGAACCATACGTTAACAAATATCCGCTGGTTCCTCTTGATATACAAACACAGACCTTTAGATCATATGATCCAACCTGTAGCTACCAAGATCAGCCGTTCTATCAAATGAATGGAATGCTGGTAAAACAAATTCAACGAAGATATGCAGAGCATGGCTATGCACCAGAACGTACTCCAGGTATGCCGATTGACGGAGTGATTCCTGGTAGTAATATGACTGATATCTATGATGTTCAACTTGGTGAAAATCAGTATTGGGCGATGGGAGACAATCGTTTAGGTAGTTGGGATAGTCGTGGATGGGGGCCATTAGACGGCAAGCTTATTCATGGAAAGATAGCATTTCGTATTTTTTCTCTTGATACCAGTGCTAGTTGGTTGATCCTTGATCTTGTAACTCATCCTATATCGTTCTGGACGCGGTTTAGATGGTCAAGATTTTTGCAAATAGTTTCTTAGACGGTGGTATGAAGAGAAAGTTGGCAGATGAAAAGTATTATGCTAAAGTTATCGAACGTTTGAAATAAAAAGGGGTCCTAATGATGATAAGTATGTTTAAAAAATACGTGCATGTTACGGGGGCTACTTTTACTAGTTTAGCGGTTGTTTCTTTACTGGTTCTTTCTGGGTGTGATCTTGGAAAGAAAAAAGAAAAAGAACCATCTCTTATAGTAGTTAATGTATTGGCAAAAGAGTTATATGATGATTGTCATATTCCTGGTTCTATTCAAGTTGACTTTGAAAAAGTTATGGATATTGCAAAGGAATGGCCAAAGTCAGCGAAGATTGTTATTTATTGTGCAAATTATTCTTGTACCGCTAGTGCGAGTGCAGCTCGGGATTTAAAAGCTCAAGGATTTGATGCTTATGAATACGCAGCCGGCACAGCTGGATGGTTGCAAGCAGGGTTGCCGGTAGTTGGTGATGCTAAGCAACGTTATTTGCATCAAGTAAACGAACAGCATTCAGAATCGATGATTGGTGTTCCAATGGTTTCGACTGAAGAGTTGAAACAATTACTTGACAAAGAAGAGGGTATAGGAAAAAAATAAGAGGCGGCATAGCCAAGCGGTAAGGCATGGGACTGCAAATCCTTGACCCCCGGTTCAAATCCGGGTGCCGCCTCCAAGAATTAGGTAAGATTTTGAAATATATGTGCCGGGGTGGCGGAATTAGGTAGACGCAAAGGACTTAAAATCCTTCGGGCTAAAGCCTGTGCCGGTTCGAGTCCGGCCCTCGGTACCATATCTCTTTGGGGGTTTTCTCTTTTTGTCGCTTGACAAAAGTGAATTAATGAATAGTTTACGGACTAGTACTGATTAGTTCGCCAAGGGGATGTTATATTCGTATGATAAATAAGGATACAATATGAACAAAGCAATGTTAGTTGAAAGCATGGCCAAGGTGACCAAACTCCCTAAGGCAACTTGTAAAGAATGTTTAGAAGCTTTTGTTTGGAGTGTTTCTAATGCTCTTAAGCATAACAAACCGGTTGTTTTGACTGGATTTGGAACCTTCCAAGTATTCAAACGTAAAAAGAGAATCGGTATCAATCCAGCTACGCATATGAAGATGGAAATTCCGAGCAAAAAGGTTCCAAAATTCAGACCAGGTAAAGCTCTGAGAAACCTTATCAGCTAAGTATAAGCTGCAAATTTTTGGGAGGGGGCCCCTAAAAAGGTCGCCTCTTTTTTTTACTTATTTGTTACATATTTAATTCAGTGTAAGTGAACTGAATTTTGTTCTTTGATTTTCTTGTGCTTTTGTTATTCTCATCGATATCTTTAACTGGTAAAAAGATGAAGATATGAAGCGTAAGGTAAAAAAAGGAACAATGCATGTTTAAAATAGTAACGCCACAAAAAGATTCAGTGTTTGATTGTTTAAGAAATTTTGATTTCCGTGGAATCATGAATTATGTAAAAGGGTTACATTTCAATGTCGTTGAGATGACAACTTTTTTTGCTGTTGGGGTTTTGACCGGTTTCTTATGTAAAAGATATTTTAAAAGTGCCTTAGTATGGCTTCTTATGTCGATGGTGATTGTGATTGTACTTGATTATGTCGGTGTTATTGCCATTCAATGGGATACTATTCAGGGTGTAGTCGGTACATCTCCCGCTCAGACATTGGATACATTGTTTGAGCAATCTATCGTGTGGGCTCGAGATAATGTATCAGTTATTATTAGTTTTATTGTCGGCTTTGTTGCCGGTATAAAGGTGGGGTAAAGGAAAATAATGACTCAATCGTTTCAACATAAAATTTGTGAAGTTCTTGTTAAAAATAAGGTTATAACTGAGCAAGAAGCTTGCGATTTACAAAGAGATTTTAAAGGACGTTCGAAAGAAACATTCGATGAGTTTTTATTAAATGAAGGCTTTGCTACAAGAGATGAGATTTTAACAGCTCTTGCAGAATATTATGAAATTCCTTCATTTAACGTAATGGGGTATATGTTTAATCATAATTTATTGCTCCAATTTCCTCAGGATTTTTTATTGCGGCATGGAGTTATTCCCTTAGAGCGTGATGAAAACATGCTTGCTATCGTGGTGAGTGATCCACGTAATACTGATCTTCTTCCTGAATTGTCTGAATATGTTTCAGATGATATTCGTCTTTTTGTTGGACTTCGTGAAGATATTATTGATGCAGTTATGGAATTCTACGAAGAATCACCTTTTTCTTATGATGATGATCGTCCTGGTGATGAATCAGATGAATTGTATGAAGATGAAAAATTTTTCGAAGATATTTTCAAAGATTAGTTTTTTGAAAGGCAACAAGCATTCGTTTAGTCTTTTTTATTTATAAAACCGCTCTATGGTTAAAATGGAGTGGTTTTTTTAATTTTGTGCTAATATTTGTTTTCGTAAAATCAAAAAATAAACTGTAAAGTACGGGAGAAATAGAGATGATGAAAAAAGGAATAGTAGTTTTGATTATTGCCCTTCTTTGTTCTGAAGTAACGAAAGCGAATGATCTTTCGGAAGATTTGCCTAATTTGCTACAGAAGGATACATCGTCAAATGTATCTGATACTCCAAAATCATTAGAAGATTCACTTGCTGAACTTTTAACTTCTGCTGAAAAACGAGCTCAAGCCGTAAAGGTTGTGCTGTATGCAGAAATGGGTGATAGAGCAGTAGCAACTTCGGCACAGTTAGCGCAGGCCCAATCGTTTGGTGCGCCCGAATTTTTAACAGTACAAGATGCAATTGCTAAATATGGTAATTCTGGAGATCGTAGCGCTGCAGTAGATAAGATGATTCTTGTGCTTGAAGGTACAGCAAATGATCTTCATAACAAAATTGTAATGCATTCTGGTAAGGATCGTATTGCCTTAGAAGGTACGTTAGCAAATCTTACAAAGGTAAGGTTAGGCCTTATTTCTGCTAAAAATGACATTGTAAGTGGGGTAGCTAAGGGAATGTTGCTTAATCTTAATGAATCAAGAGGGCAAGGAATACTTGCTGCTATTGTAACAGGCGCTTTTACAGCAGGTGCTCTTGTTGCATGGAGATTAACTAAAGCAGCGGTTAATGTAGTTGCCGATGGTGCAGCCGCTTAATAGTAATTACTGTTCATTAAAAAAGTTTAAAGTCGTTTTATGAATTTCATGAGACGACTTTTTTTACGTGGATAATTTTGAAAAAGCTCTTTTGAACGGTATAATGAAAAGATACCTCATGCAATCAATGATCTAAAAAGGCTTTAAAATAAATGCTTACACTATCTCATCTTTCTGTGAATCTTGCAGAAAAAACATTGCTAACTGACCTTTCGTTGTCTATTCCTGCAGGGACGGTTCATGCTTGCATGGGGCCTAATGGTTCGGGTAAAAGCTCATTAGCGTATACATTGATGGGGCATCCGCGTTATCAAGTTTCTCAAGGGGCTATTTTTTTTGAAGGGATGGATATTGTTCCATTGTCTACTGATAAGCGTGCTCGGGCGGGAATGTTTTTATCGTTACAGCAACCGTATGAAATTCCAGGAGTAACCTTAAGTACTCTTCTTCGGGAATCGTTTCATGCCGTTTATGGGCAAGATATGATTGATTTGTATATTGATAGGCTTACTCAGGCGTTACGTCTTTTAAAAATGGACGGAGCATTTTTGCAACGGTCGGTTCATGAAGGATTTTCTGGTGGTGAAAAGAAGCGTTGTGAAATGTTACAGCTTTTGGTGTTGCAGCCAAAGCTGGTCATTCTAGATGAAGTAGATTCAGGGTTGGATGTTGATGCATTTAAGTTGGTTGTTAATGCGCTTCATGCCTTTCGTACACTGTGTCCTCAGTCATCACTTTTGTTGATTACTCATTATCAGACCATGCTTACGGCGCTTGCTCCTGATACCGTTTCTTTGTTGCGCAATGGTGCTATTAGTGCTCAAGGAGGGCCAGAGCTTGGTGCTTATATTCAAGAACACGGATATGAACATGCCTCATATTAAAGTGGACTATTCTCATGGGTTGACTCGTGAAGTGGTTCTCGCGTTATCTGCTGAAAAAAATGAACCTGGTTGGATGACTGATTTTCGATTAAAAGCATTAGAAATTTTTGAACGCAAATCGATTCCTACGTGGGGCGCTGATTTGAGCGCTCTTGATTATAAAAATATTTGTTATTACTTGAAAGCTTCGCAAACGCAAGCAGAATCGTGGGATGCGGTTCCAGATCGTATTAAAAAAACGTTTGAAGCGTTAGGGGTTCCTCAAGCTGAACGATCATTTTTGGCAGGGGTTGGTGCGCAGTTTGAGTCTGAGCTGGTGTATAAAAATATTCAGCAGAAATGGAAAGATAAAGGAGTTGTTTTTTCTGATATAGAAACAGCACTTCACGAGTATCCAGAATTGGTAAAAAAGTATTTTTCTACGGTGATTCCTCCTCATGACAATACATTTGCTGCATTGAATTCAGCAGTATGGAGTGGGGGGAGTTTTGTCTATGTTCCTGCTGGTGTGCATGTTGATCTTCCATTACAAGCATATTTTCGTATTGATCAAAAACAAATGGGGCAGTTTGAGCGCACATTAATTATTACCGAACCGGGAAGCAGTGTGCATTATGTCGAAGGCTGTAGTGCTCCCGTACATCGTTCAAATTCACTGCATAGTGCAGTTGTTGAATTAATAGCTCTGGAAGATTCTAAAATCCGCTATACCACTATCCAGAATTGGTCGCAGGATGTGTACAATTTGGTCACCAAGCGGGCATTTGCGTATAAAAATGCAACCGTTGAATGGGTAGATGGTAACTTTGGTAGCAAGGTGACGATGAAATATCCGTGCATTGTTCTTAAAGAAGATGGCGCTAAAGGGCATATTATTTCTATTGCAGTTGCCGGTAAAGATCAGCACCAAGATACTGGTGCAAAAATTATTCATTGTGCCCCAAACACTACTTCGAATATTATTTCGAAATCGATTAGTAAAGAGGGTGGCAGAACCAGTTATCGTGGGCTTTTGAAGGTATTAAAAGGGGCAACGGGAGTAAAAGCACGGGTGCAGTGTGATGCTCTTCTTCTTGATGCTCAATCGCGGACTGATACTTATCCAACAGTTAATGTGTTTGAAGAACGGGTTGATGTGGGGCACGAAGCTTCTGTTGGTGCGTTGAATGATGAACAAATTTTCTATTTGATGAGTCGAGGTCTTACTCAGCAACAAGCACGTGCGATGTTGGTAAATGGGTTTATAGATGTTTTTGTTAAAGAGCTGCCAATGGAGTATGCAGTTGAAATTAATCGATTGATTGCCCACGAAATGGAAGGGTCAATAGGATGACTGGTAGTGTACAAAAAACTATTTTTATTTCTTATCATCACCCGGAAAGTCAACCGTTTGTATTGCCACCAGAAACTCATCAACCTCAGCATCTGGTCATTATTGTAGAAAAAGGTGTGCATGCAGTGCTGGTGAATTCGCCTGTTTTAGAAACAAAACGATCTTCGGTGGTTCGTGTTATTGAGTTGTATGTGCAGGATCGGGCATCAGTAGTGTGGCATGAAGCACGAGAAGGTGCATCCACTTTTGAACAATCAGTAACAGTGGTACTTGAAGAAAAATCATCTTTTGAAAAAACATTTTTTTATAAAGTATCCAGTATTGGCACCTCTCGCTATTCATTTATTCTTGTAGGCAGTCATGCACAAGTAATGCTTGATGGACGTATGATGCTGATTGGTACAAGTAAGCAAAATATTACCGTTGAACAAATTCATCATGCTTCTGATACTACAAGTACTCTTGAAATACAGGCAGTGCTGGATGATGAGAGTTTTTTGGATTATCAAGGAACTATCACTATTGAAAAAACTGCAGTGCGGTCGAGAGCATTTCAAACACAAAAAAATCTTGTGATAAGTCAGCAAGCACATGTGATTTCGATTCCTAACCTCCAAGTGCTGGCTCATGAAGTACAATGTGGTCACGGTTCAGCAGTTTCCCACTTAAACGATGACCACCTGTTCTATCTTCAGTCTCGTGGGCTTTCAAATGAAACTTCTAAAAAGCTTGTTGTAGACGGCTTTTTACTACAGTAAGTATCTAATATAAACCGAGCTCGCGTTCAACATGAAAGTTTTTAGAGAATTCGTATGAAACAACATTTTCAAGAATGCGTGAACAAGCAAGTAAGATGTCTTTAGAGTCGTCTCCTAATCTTTCGTTTTCCTTTGTATAGAGATTGATAATGCTTGTAGCTTCTTCTTTTGTTGTGAATGATGGCATTTTAATGGTTTCTTTTAATAGTCTACAGGAACCTGAAATTAATTTTGACTGTATATAAATTAATAATTCGTGTGATAGTTTATCGCTATCCCTGGTTGAACGAAAATCTTCTTTAAGTGCCTCTAAATGGATACAAGTCCCTGTTGTTTCATTACAGATGGGAGCCTTTTTATCATATTCCAATAATTTGAATATGTGCTTGAGTGCACGAGCTGTTTTATGTGTTCCTCTATCAAGAGTTAGGCAATGATCAAGTAATTTTTCTTTTTTTATAAGATTTTTTTCTTCTATTGCAAGAAAAAAAGATAAGCAGCCTCGAGCCCCTGTATTAATAGTTTCATCTTTAATAAAAGATGCAGCCTGTTTCTTGAAAGAGTCAAGTTCTTCTTCGCTGAAGAGCGTTAGAGGAGCACCTATATAAGTACTTATTAAAAGTAAGGGGTACTGTATAAATTTAGAATTAATTTTTTTAAGTGCTTCTTTCATAGTTGCAAAATCTCTATTTTTATGGGCTATGAAAAACTCTTTTAGAGCAACAGTTTCTAACGCTACTCGTTTGATTTCCTCTTCTAAAAAGGCATTGTCACTATCTTTGCTTCCAGCAGCTGCGGCCCCTTTAGAAGTAGATTTAGTTTTGTGTGTGACAGTAGCAGCTGCTGATGCAGTTTTTGCTTTTTGTACTGTTTTGACAGCAGCAGTTTTTTTGGCAAGTTCTTCAGCTTGTTGTGCAGCTTCTTTTTGCTTTTTGGCAGCTTCTCGATCTTGTTGTGCTTGTTCTTCTCTTCGCTTTAATTCTAATGCTTTCTGTGCTTTTTTCAGTTGCTTTTTTTCAAATAGTGCAGCTTCTTCAGCTTTTTTTACAGCTTTGGTAGCCAGCAGGCTTTCTTGTTTGGCAGCTTCTCGATTTTGTTGCTCTTGTTTTTTTTGTTGTTGTTCGGCAGCTTCTTGTTCTTGTTCAATTTTTAATGCAGAAATAGCTTCTTCTGTAGTTTGTGCTTCTTCTAATTCTTTTTGAGATGTTAATTCTTCTAGAGAAAATTGTTGTTGAGGTTGAAGATTGGTATGCGTTGGAGGAGTGGTTACTGCTAAAGGAAGTGTTTCAATAGGAGTAACTTTTACAGTTGTTGTTGAATAGGGTAAAGATTGAGCTGTGTTTGATGGAAAATTTTGTAGTTTTGATAATTCTATTGTGGGTGAAGTTGATGGTAAAAGAGCTGATTGTTGTAATCTTGGATATTTATCATGGTGTAATGGGGTTGATAGTTCTACTGGAAAAGGCATGAAGACTGGATAGGGAGCTGGTACAAAATAGTGGACAAAATATGGTGTCAGGACAGGAATGTGAACTGTTTGGATGGGAGCTGGAATTGGAGCTGGATGATTGTCTATTCCCCAATAAACTTTAATTTCTGGATTTTCAATTGATGTAGAAAAATCCAATTGATAAGTGGCAAGTCTGTTATCTTCGTAATTCTCTTTAGAAGGGTCATTTACATAATAATAATTAACATCACCTGAATTATCAGGTCTTTTTACTACTTTAAGATAACAGCATGTACCGTCACCTTTGCATTTTTCAGCCAATTGTCGCCAGGTTTCTGTAGGTGAGTTTTTTGGAGTGTAATCTAAAAAAAGTCTGCCATATTCATAATTTGATTTGGGGATCATCCAACATTGAGATGCTTCTGCCGTGTACAAGGTGAGTTGGCTTGTTAAGCCTAAAATAGTAATGAATAAGATTAATTTTTTCTTCATAAAAGTTCCTTTAATATAAAATATTCTAATATGAATATTATCAATTTTAAAATAATAATCAAATGAGATTGTTAAATATTTTTCTACTTGGATTTTTCTATATGTATTGTTTATGCGATAAGCAGCGATGTCAAATATGAAGTGCGACACCAAAAGTTTTCTGATAGTCAACGCTTAAATGTAACGATTCTGGGTTAAAATAATTTTTATCTTTCTTTATATTTTTCAAAAATACCTCCATTGGAGTTGAGTATCCAAGCAATTTTCTAGGGGTATTGTTTATGCGATAAGCGATAGAGTCAAGATATTCCTGAGTTATAAGCTTAGGGTCGAGTTCAATTGCATCTACCGATAAGCTTTGTACGCGCATATCTTGCTTTTTAGATTTCGCAATTTGTTATTCGCATGTAATTTCTATTTCTGACTATAACATCAGTCCAATTAATAGGTTGAGGTTTTTGTCCACGTTCGCTTCTATGTTCAACTTCGACACGAAGGCTTTCAAGATGGTTTTTACGCCCGAAATCAGAAAGAGGATGGGTACTTTTAAATGTTGTCTTCATTGGCTCTTTATATACTTCAGTTTGTGCAAACTCTTTCATAAGATCGAGTGCGGCATCGATGCTCGTTTTAAAAGTTAGTATTGAGTCTTCATCTGCTTTATATTCCTGAAGACGATGTAGTGACATTTGGAATGTTTTGTTAAAAGGAAGTTGGCCCTCTACTTTCTTTCCTGGAGTATATTCGCGAGGTGTTTTTTGATCATCACTCATTCTTTTATGAACAAGTGGGCTTTCATATGAATCACCATTGAGGTAATGACTCAATTCATGTCCAACAATAAAATGTTGGACATCAATAGGCTTTGTTAGTGTCTCTTTGTCCATCAAGATTAATGGAAGTCCATTTTCCCAAGGAGCAATGCCAATATCGCCTTTGTTTAAGCGTATAACATAGGAAGTTCCTGCTCCTTTTGGGTCACTCGTTATCATTTTTGCATGTAATTCTGGGGCAAGTTTTTTAATTATCTTAAGAACATGTAATTGTTCTTTTTCTGAGATATTTTTAGTATGGCTTGGATCAGGAGGAAGTTTGAAGCAATAATTAACTATTGTACTCAAATTTTTTCGTAGATCTTCTGGTGACATGTCTTTGAAGTATGATGCTAATACAATAGTTGAATATCCGTGAGATTCATGAGAAGGAGGAATTTCTCTCCATGATTCACCTTGTTTTTGTTTTAAACAAGGTGATCCAAGTTTTTTTTCGCATTCTACAAGTTCTTCATAAGCTAATGGATGAACGTCTTTGATAATATTCATATATTTTGCGTAGTCTTCTTTAGAAAGAGGCATGATAAAAAAGTGGTTTTCGAGTAGATTATTATATTCTTTAATACAGGCAGATAAAATTTTTTTTTCTTGATCAGGTTTTGAGGTTATTTCTTCATTAACAACCATAAGAGGGTAGCCGTAAAATTCTTTTGTGGCAGATATTATTTTTGATGCAGGACCCCTGAGTAAACATGGGCGCCCAAGTTTTTCTTCGCATTCTATAAGGCTTGTAGCGATTGAGGGATTAAGGCTATCAATAACTTTCATATAACGTTGATATTGTTCTTTTCGAAAATATTGTTCTTCTTCGAAAGGGGTCGAAAATCTTTCCTCTTCGTTATCGCTTTCTTCTTCCAAATGTGGAGGTCTAAGGGTATATAGTTTTTGAAGTTCTGCTTCTTCGTCCGATAATTTTTCTGTGCTTGCTTCTCCCGTGTACAAGGTGAGCTGATTTGTTAAGCCTAAAATAGTAATAAGTAAGATTAATTTTTTCTTTATAAAAGTTCCTTTAATTAAAATATTCTAATATGAGTATTGTCAATTTTAAAATAATAATCAATAAATTGTTTGTGGATTATTCTATTTTAATATGAAAATAGATGGCTTTACTAATGTTCTTGTGGCGTTGGGGCAATAGAATCACAGAGGCATTGCATCTTTGTCTGTAATTTTTGCAAGTATCGAATGTAATTGGAAAAATAAGCATTCTTAGCAGGAGTCATTTCGCTTGTAGCTGACTTAACTTGTATAATTGAAAATGTGTCTCTTATGTGTTTATTAAATTTTGGTTTGAATGCTGCGATAAAATCAGCAATGACAGTAGTAGGTATCGCAATGGTTTTTTTTTCTAAAAATTCTAAGAAACTTCTACAATAAAATGGCCCATTGATATCATCATTTATTGTTTCTTCCATAATCATTTTTAGATCAGCAAGGGTATGAATTCTTTCAAATAGTTGCGCAATAAAAACTTCTTTGAATGGAATAAGATCTTCTGTTTCTTGAATTCCAGAGAAAGCATTAATATCTACTTTGAATTGATTAAAAACAGTTTCAAATGGGATTGCTGCACCCATGTTAAGTGATGAAAATTCAATTACTGTGCGCGGAGTGTGTTGTTGGAGATAGACTTCCATTTTTGAATAGGTTTCTTCGAGGTAGACTCGTAACGCTGTGAGACAAGTAGTTTTTATATCATTCATTTGTACGACGAGATATTTTTTAAGATAGTTAAAAAATGGAATTGTTACGGATGGAGGAGTCCTATCTGTAAGCAACCCGTTTATGCAGAAAAAAAGTATTGGGCTTTTTTCAAAAACACTTATGAATTGTCCAAGGGCTTGAGGATTTTGAGTGCCATTCAAAAATTTTGTAATGAGTTCTTCGGTTGCTTTAAAAACTTCTGTTTCATTGGGAGCTTTGGTTAGGTATGTTTCAAGTTCTTTTTTAAAACAGTTGCAACGAATAAGAAATGATCCTGGAACTAAACAAGGCGCAAGAGAGGGAAATTGAGAATAGTCAGGGAGAATGGTATATAAGTACCAATGTCTTTTTTCCTCCTCGCTTTGTTCGGCAAGGTAGGCATTAATGTTACTTCTTACATCTTTATAAAATTCATTAGCACTAAATGTATCAAAAGATGTGATGAACTCACGCACATCGGATTCTGTTTTTATTGTTTCTAAGAATGTAAAAATAGCAGTTTTCACTTTTTCTCGTTCACTATCGATTATTTTTTTAATGGAAGTTTTAAGTTTAGGCGTTTGAGCTATTTTTGCTTCTTTAGATGTTTTATCATCATTGAAAGCTTTGTATGCATTAAACAATCCATTAATAGAGGAGGCAAATCGGCTTTTTACAAAAGTGTTTGTTTGAAGGGGGCGCGAATAAACACTTTCTGCAAGCAAATATATTCTTTGTAAGTAGGCAGCAGCAGTTTGTTCTTCAAAGGTATTGTGAGCTGTGTTTAGTTTAATAATATATGGCTTAGTAGCACTTATAAAAGATTTTGAAATGTCTTCAAAAAATGCTTGAGACATAAAAGACAGAGGCTCTTCGCTTGTTGTTATGTTGTGAAGTGTTTCATAAAAAAGAGCCAATTCGGGCTTGTCAGAAAGATGATTGAAAACAAAATATATTTGTTCTTTGGTAGATGTTTTTTTATAAAAATCTTTTATAAGTTGCTGAGTTTGTGCTTTAGATCTTGGTTCTGAATAGAGAGAGTGTATTTTTTTATAAAATTCTTCAAAATCTTTTTCAAAAGATGGCGTTGAAAGAGAAGAGGATAAAGATTTTTCTTGTTGATGATGAATGATGGCAAAAGCTGCTATTGCAGTTTCCTTCGCTACTCGTTTGCTTTCCTCTTCTAAAAAGTCATTATCACTATCTTTTCTGCCAGCAGCTGCGGCTCCTTTAGGGGTAGATTTAGTTTTGTGTGTGACGGTAGCAGCGGCTGAAATAATTTTTGTTTTTTGTACTGTTTTGATGGCGACAGTTTTTTTCGCAAGTTCTTCAGTTTGTTGTGCAGCTTCTTTTTGCTTTTTGGCAGCTTCTCTATCTTTTTGTGCTTGTTCTTCTCTTCGCTTTAATTCTAATGCTTTCTGTGCTTTTTCCAGTTGCTTTTTTCCAAGTAACATAGTTTTTTCAGCTTGTTGTGCAGCTTTGGTAGCTAGTAGGCTTTCTTGTTTGGCAGCTTCTTGATTTTGGTCTTGTTCAGTTTTTGATAAAGGAACAAGCTCTTCTGCAAGTTGTAAATTGGGCGTTTTAATAAGGGCAACTTCAGAAACAACCTCCTCAGGTATTGTTGAAAGACCTACTGGTTGTTGTTTGGTTGAAATTTCTTTAATTGGTGTTGTTGGTGTAAGAGCCGTGATTTTTGTTGAAGGTGGTAAAGTTGGAACTATTTTTTGTGATGAAAGCGTTCCATAGTGAACGTCTTTATTTCCTTTTTCTAGGTCTGCTAAAAATTCGCGAAAGAAAAGAATCTCATTACGAAGAAATTCTTTTCTTTCTGTAGATGTTGATTCTAAAGAAAGTTCTTTTTCCATTTTTTTAATTTCATCTTCTGGTGCATAAGGAGTGTATCGAGGAGCATTTTCAGCGTCTTCTTTTGTAGGGAATGATAGATCAAGAGCGGTAAAAGGGTAGTTAAAGTCTTGGCATACGACTTTTAGAATTTTGATCCACGTAGCATTTGTTGAAGAGGATTCTTGGCGTGTAGAATTATCTTTTTGCAAGACTTCAATGAGAGCTTCCCATCTACCTTTCAGAGTGTCTTCAATAATAGGGTGCATGATAGGCTGTGAGACAACTTCTGTAAGTGGTTGAAGATAATGGTATGCGGTAGAAGCACTGTGTTTACAAGAAAGAGAGGGATCAAAAAAAGGAGTTCGAGGATAATAACCTATAATTTCTGGAAATACTGAAACCCCATCAGTAGAGATTTTTAGGTTATATGTTCCAACAAGTGAAGGAGTATTTGAATCAAAACGAGTATTGTAGTAATACCATACATATAGACCATTGGTAAATTTTTGGATGGTAAAATAAGGCATAAGACTGCCATTTATGAATAAGTCGCCGAGTGTTTTACCAGTATTATAGAGTATGGTATTGTAGTTGATTTCGTGGTTTATAGTTTGAATGGGCAGAGAGGGGGCTTGATAAGATGTATAAGAAGCAGAAAATAGTGACTGCGGCAGAATAATTAATAAAAATAATAATTTTTTAAATAATATAGATAAGGTCATTGGTGATCATCCAGTAAATTTTGTTTTTTAAATTCAGCAAAAAGTTCTTTTTTAAGTGGTTCTGTCATTGTATGGTCAGCAAGCATCGCGATTGCTTCTTTTAGCATAAGAAATCCGTGAGTTTTGAAGGATTTCACAAAATAAGGAACTTGCCAAGGGAGTGAAAGAAGGGAAAGGGCTTCTGAAATAGGTTTACTTTTTTCATCATCAACATTGATAGAGTGATAAACTGCCTGCTCTGAAATTTTGCAGTCTAATGTTTTTTCATAATCGACGATGGTTTTTACGCCTCTAGGTAGAAGTACTGTCTCTCCGGTTTCTGTAATGGCAGTATAAAGACCGCTTGAGCTTGTAAGGGCTACTGAGGCAGCATGGTGTGCGAGCTTAGCGTTGGTGGTATAGGGTAGCCAGATATCTTTTTTATTGGTTTCTGTTACGTAAGCAGTAATGATGTTTCTAGTGTTTTCATATCCATAAATGGAGGCAAACTCATTTAGCTTTTCTGCAAACTCTGCTGCTTTTTGTTGTGTTTGTATGCTGTCGAGTAATGTAACAATATTTTTGTGTATAAGTTTTTTTATACGAGGTTTTATTTCTGTGTCTTTTTTTATATTGTCATTGTACCATTGGAAAAAAGTTCTCAGTTGAGTGGAAAGATCGGGGGTAAGAGATTGCTCTTGAATTGCATAAGCTGGTGTTGCAGTTTCCTTAGATACTCTTTTGCTTTCAGCTTCTAAAAATGCATCATCGCTATCTGTGCTCCCAGCAGCTGCGGCTCCTTTAGAAGTAGATTTAGTTTTGTGTGTGCCTTTAGCAGCGGCTGATACAGTTTTTGCTTTTTGTACTGTTTTGGCAGCGGCAGTTTTTTTGGCAAGTTCTTCAGCTTGTTGTGCAGCTTCTTTTTGTTTTTTGGCAGCTTCTCTATCTTTTTGTGCTTGTTCTTCTCTTCGCTTGAAACCTGATATTTTTTGCTCTTCTTCCAGCTGTTTTTTTCTGAGTAAAGCATCTTCTTTAGCTGTTTTTGCATCTTTAGTAGCTTGTAATTTTTCTTGTTGTGCAGCTTCTTTATTTTGTTCTTCTTCAGTTTTTAATAGAGGAGCAAGCTCTTTTGCAAATTGTAATTTTTCTGATTTTTTTTGAGGAGCTGATTCTTGTGTAGGAGATTTTTGTTGCGGTTGATGACTGATATGCGTTTGAGGAGTGGTTACCGCTAAAGAAAGTGTTTCAATAGGAGTAACTTCTTCAGCTGTTGTTGAAAGAGTAATTGGTTGTTCTTTGATTAAAGATTTTTTAATTGGTGTTGAATAAGGTAAAGCTGGAGCTACTTTTTGTGATGAAAGCGTTTTATAGTGAAAGTCTTTATCGCCTTTTCTCAGGTCTGCTAAAAATTCGCGAAAGAAAAGAATTTCATTACGAAGAAATTCTTTTCTTTCTGTAGATGTTGATTCTAAAGAAAGTTCTTTTTCCATTTTTTTAATTTCATCTTCTGGTGCATAAGGAGTGTATCGAGGAGCATTTTCAGCGTCTTCTTTTGTAGGGAATGATAGATCAAGAGCGGTAAAAGGGTAGTTAAAGTCTTGGCATACGACTTTTAGAATTTTGATCCACGTAGCATTTGTTGAAGAGGATTCTTGGCGTGTAGAATTATCTTTTTGCAAGACTTCAATGAGAGCTTCCCATCTACCTTTCAGAGTGTCTTCAATAATAGGGTGCATGATAGGCTGTGAGACAACTTCTGTAAGTGGTTGAAGATAATGGTATGCGGTAGAAGCACTGTGTTTACAAGAAAGAGAGGGATCAAAAAAAGGAGTTCGAGGATAATAACCTATAATTTCTGGAAATACTGAAACCCCATCAGTAGAGATTTTTAGGTTATATGTTCCAACAAGTGAAGGAGTATTTGAATCAAAACGAGTATTGTAGTAATACCATACATATAGACCATTGGTAAATTTTTGGATGGTAAAATAAGGCATAAGACTGCTATCCATGAACAAGTTGCCGAGTGTTTTACCAGTATTATAGAGTAGAGTATTGTAGTTGATCTCGTGGTTTATAGTTTGAATGGGCAGATAGGGCGCTTCTGCCGTGTGCAAGGTGAGCTGGCTTGTTAAGCTTAAAATAGTAATAAGTAAGGTTAATTTTTTCTTCATAAAAGTTCCTTTAATATAAAATTTTCTAATATAGATATTATCATGGATGGATTAATTGTCAAATTCAAAATGAAATATTAAATAAGGTTAAAGTGGAATAATTCTAATTGTTCTAAAAAAACACGTGATGCGATTTTTTTTAGAAATAATTTTTATTTTAAAAAATCTTTATAAGTTAGATAATAATACAGTAGAAATAAGTTTCTTCTATTTTTGTTCTTCAATTAATTTTTAAAATATACAATGAAGCGTTTAAAATAAGATGTGGCGTAGGAAGATAGAATAATGAAGAAATAAAAGTAGGAGTAGGCATGAAACCAAAAAAGAGTGATTTTCCTTTTTTTAAGACACATCCATTAATGGTTTATTTGGATAATGCGGCAACAACTCATAAGCCATTACAGGTTCTTGATGCATTAACTCACTTTTATACAATTATGAATAGTAATATGCATCGAGGAATTTATCGGCTTGCAGAAGAAGCTACTGAGCAGTTTGAAAAAACTCGTGGTCAGGTTGCTTCATTTTTATCTGCGCGAGATGTTTCGGAAATTATTTTTACTTCTGGAGCTACCGCAGCACTTAATATGGTTGCTCGTGGGTGGGGTGACGCACAGGTGCATGAAGGGGATGAGATTGTAGTAACGCAGCTTGAGCATCATGCAAATTTTGTTCCGTGGCAGCAATTATGTGAACGCAAAGGCGCACGCTTACAAATTTTTCCTGTTAATTATCAGGGAATGCTTGATATTTCGCAACTTGATGTAGTGATTACTCAAAAAACAAAAATGGTTGCCATTACTCATGCTTCTAATGCAATTGGAACCATTGTTGATCTTGCGCCACTTATTGCAAAGGCTCGGTCTGTTGGGGCACGAGTATTAGTGGATGGATGTCAAGCTGTTTCATTTATATCCGTGAATGTTCAATCACTTGATTGTGATTTTTATGTATTTTCTGGACATAAAGTAATGGGACCCACGGGAGTTGGAGTATTGTATGCTCGCCAAGCGGTGCATGCTGAATTTATTCCACCAACAACAGGTGGTGGTATGGTATTACAAGTAACTGCTGAAAAAACTACCTTTTTAAAATCTCCTCGTTGTTATGAAGCAGGAACGCCTCCAGCTGCTGAAGTTGCAGGACTTTCAGCAGCCCTTTCTTATCTTCAAACTGTTGGTGTTGAACAAGTGGGAATGCATGTGGCTTATTTAACAAAATTGGCTATTGAAGGATTGCAGAGGCTTCCTCGAGTACGCATCCTTGGACCAATTGATCAATTAAAAAAACAAGGACATATAGTTAGCTTTGTTATTGATGGCATGCATGCTCATGATGTTGCTGCCTACCTTGATCAGTTTGGTATTTGTGTACGGGCCGGACATCATTGCGCACAACCACTTGCATTAGCTCTTTCTTATGAGGCTTCTGTACGGGCTTCGTTTTATTTGTATACTACGGAGCATGATGTTGCTGCTTTGATAGAAGCTGTTTCGCATATGGTATGTTGAGAATTTATCAAAAAAGAAATCAAGCTGGCCGGTGACGGCAAAGAAGGATGCTAGCTGATGGAAAAAAGAGCCTCTTTAATTTTCGTGATTTGTTTGTTTAGTACATTTGTGCAAGGTTCAATAGGTTCAAAAATTGTTGATGATATTTCAGATACGTTGCTAACGGGAATACCGCTTGCACTCTTTTCAGGTACTTGGTGGGCGATTGCTAATCGAGTTCCAAGAAAGTGGCCAGATCTTTCTGAGCCAGCTGCTGGTTTTATTAGAAGTACATGGAAAAAACAGGGGCTTGCCCATCCTGAGAGGATTATTCTTAAAGAGATTCCAGCTAATTCACTTTTTGCAAAAGTTATTATGTATACGCAAGAACTTCCTCATGCATTAGCGGTTGGGATTCCTTTTAAAAAACGTATAGAAAAATTTTTGCATGAACAGTTGTTATTACAGGCATGTCTTGCGCAAGAATGCAATGAAGAAACTCGCGAGATTTATAAAAAAAAAATACAACAAATTGAGATTGGGTTGGCAGAATGCCGTTTTGTGTGTGGACACGAACGAGTACATAAAGAGCAATCCCATACTTACAAAATGTTATTGATACAGTTTATTGCTCCCTTTATTTTGCACAGTATTTTAAAGCACTCTGCCAATGCGCTTGATAGACGTGAGTTGTGGCCTACTTGTTCAATTATTCTCAGAAAAAATATGACCAGAGCAACGTTTGAAATGGTTATATTTTGGATAACAGCGCATATTTTCGAACGAGAAGCTGATCTTCATGCATCAAAAAATCCAGAAGAGATTCAAGCAGGAATAGATTTGTTTGCGCAAGCGCGAGCGTCAAAGGATGCATGTAAAAGACAACAAACATTGATGTTAACTACTTTTTTATGGTTTTTAAAATATACTCATCCAACCACGCCTGAGCGAATTAAATATTTGAATAAAGCCTTAAAGAAAGCTCAAAAATGATTTCTTTTTTCCTAATCCAAAAATAGTGTGTGATTTTTTTTCTATTTTTTTCCCTAGTGCAGCATCTTGAATAGTGGTGAGCAACTGAACAGTTTCTTTAAGTTCAGCAAGTTCTTTTTTAATGGCAGCAACTTGTTGGGCGGCACCAGTTGTCTCTGAATTTTTTGCTAATTTTATGACGAGCGGGGTTATGGTATCAAGAACGTTGAGAGCATTTTTAACTTTGAGAGTAATATTTTCTTGATTTTCTTTAAGGAGAGGTAATTCTTTTTGCCAGAGCTCTATCTGTTTGGTGAGCTTGAGGAGTGTTTTTTTTGTTTCGATGATGACACTCATTTCTTCACCAATTAAATAGTAAATCATAAAAGCCATGGCTGATGCGCCGACAGTGGACCAAATAACAGGAGAAGAAAAAATTGTTGATGCAATACCAAGAGAAATAAAGCGAGTTTGCGCTTCTTCTGTTAAAGGTAAAGTGTTTGTTTTTTGAAAAGCAGTTATCCCGCCCACCGTTATTCCTCCAATAATAGTTGCAGTTGTGGCAAGCGATTCGATAGAAGGGAGAGGGATAGCTTTATTAGTTTCTTGCATAAAGAGTGGAAGCATTCCTTTTTCATGTGCTTCTAAAAAAGTAAAAATAAACATAAGAGAAAAAAAGAACTTTTTCATTTGCATAGAGGATTCCTTTTTTGAGGGAGTGATAAACATTGAGAACAGACTATACTTAAAGCTAGAAAGGTTATGCAATGAGTTATAAAAATTTGTATCATGAGCGATTACTCGATTATTTTCATCATCCTCGCAAAAAAGGAATTATTGAAAATCCAGATTTTTCAAGTGGGGTCCATAATCCTTCTTGTGGTGATTCAGTTTTGTTACAAGGTGTTTTGAATGATGGGGTACTAACCGTATGCCGCTTTCAAGCACAAGGATGTGTAATTAGTTCTGCTGCCGCATCGTTACTTTCAGAATTGGCTGAAGGAAAAACAATTGAAGAAATAAGTGCTTATACTTCACAAACAATGCTTGACCTTGTTTGTTTGTCTCTCGGGCCTACTCGTATACGCTGTGCATTGCTTGCTTTAGAAGCATTGCAAACAGGTATTAATGAGAAAAAATAATGGAGCATGCGTAATGTTAGATCGTGCAAAGGTTATGCGAGAATTGAGCACGCAAACACAGAGTTTATTTGTTGATTATGTAGATGAATATAAGAAAGTTCTGGCAGAATGGGAGAGGATAGCATCAGATCCTTTTTTTTTGCAAAAAGTAGAGGCATATCCATCATATTTTTTATCAACTTGGCAGGGGATGTTGGGAGATAGTTTTAAAGTTAATCCTTGTTTAAAACCTTATACTGTTGTCTCGATTGATGGATCACAAATTTATCCTGACAAACATCAAGGAACGAGCTGCTTTTTGTTAAATATTGGGACCGTTATTATGCGCTATGGCCAAGGTCAGGGGAAGACATTTTTTTCGTCAGAGCCATTTTTGTTTGGAGGGCAGGAATCGGATGATGAAGTAAGCCGTTCAATCGATGTGGTTAATGGTAAGCGTGAAGAATTTGAATTTAAAACAGGGCTTGATGTGTGCGCCTCTTTGATCGCTGAGTCTCCAGAGGATCCCTTACTCTTTCTTTTTGATGGGGCACTTATTTTTTGGCATTTAGAAACAAAAGAAGTGATGCTAAAACAGTATTTTTTGAATGCATATTTTCAGATTTTACAAGGTTTTTACGAACAAAATATTCCTATTATGGGGTATATAAGTTTGCCAAAAAGCAAAGACCTCGTGAATCTTGTTCGTGCTCATTATACGGAATTTTCTCCTGTGTTAATTGAGCGTACGCAACATTTTACGCATACCATTGATACGGTGATAGCACATTCGTTTTTAGAGCCAGGGCAACGTTCTACGCTTTTTGAAAGTCATGTAGCGATTACAGGTTTGTATCCTGAGCATCTGCGGCCTTGGTTTTGTTATTATGCAACGCAAGCTGAATTGGTTCGTATTGAATTTCCTCAGTATGTTGCAAAAAATAGAGATCTTTTTGAACAGAGTTTTTCAATTATTGCGGATCAAGTTGTAAAAGGGAATGGGTATCCTATTAGTACTGCAGAAGCTCATATGCAGGCAGTAGTTAAGGGTAGTGATCGCGATTTTTTTTATCATGCAGTAGAAAAATATGGCATGGAACAAAAACAACGTTTGATTATGTCTCAAAAAAATATGAAAAAAAGAAGAATGAATGTATAAAAACCATTTTTGTTATCTTTAAAAACGCAGTAGATTTGTCACGATAGAGTATTAAAAACAAGAAGGAGATAGGTATGAGGAAAATAGGTATGCGGTGCGTATTGATAGCGATGTTTTTAGTTGGATGTGTACGTGTTTTTGCAGGTGATTGGGAAAGCCATGTTGTTTATGGAGCCACTACTGATTTTGATGCATTAGCGAAACAACATCCTTTTAAGCTTCCCTCTTCAGTTGTTAGTCCATCTGAGCTTCGAGAATTTAGATTTACTCATCATCAAAAAGTAAGTGCAGACGCTGTTGTTCCTCATGAAGTTATTATTGAGGATGGCGATGATGATTCTTTGTTAAAGGTTCCTGTGGTAACACCTTCTCAGGAGATGGCAGAAGATTTGAATAAATTCGTCGTATCGAATAAAGAAGATGAAGAATCTGAGGCAGTAAGAACTCCATCTCCAGTAAAAAGAGCTTGGATAAGAACTCTTTTAGGTGCCCTTGAGGAAGAAATGGAAAAGAATCCAGTACAGTTGAGAGATTTATTAACAAGTAAGCCAGAGCTGTTTTCTTGTTTGAAAGAGTTGTTAAACGAAGAACGAGTAGCTTCTCCTAAAAAAAGAAGAAGTTTTCATGAAGATGGTCGTCAAAGGTCACTAAGTGGTGGTTCGATAGCATTAGAGCAGGTGAAAACTGAAGCATAGATAGTTGCGTGGTATTTTTAAATAAAAAAATTAAAAGGCTTTCTTAAAATGAGAGCCTTTTTTATGGGCTTTATTATGGGGTTGCGCTGCCTGAAGTAGGCAAATAGCTAAAAATAAAAATATTAAGCTTACCGATTTAAATTTCTAGTTTTGGATCTTCCTTCTTCTTTATCATTGTGGTCAATGTATCACAAAGTATGGGGAGAAAGTCTCATGAAAAAAAATCTATTAATTTTATCTTTGTTTTTGTCTATGAGGTCTGCTTGTGGAGCAGAAAATATTAGTAGCGAAGATGGTTATGCAATAGTGGTTGGTATTGTTGGAGCAGTTACCACAACAGCAAGCTGGATTTGTTGGTATTTTCATCAAAAAATGCTGAAGGAAGATTTTTCTAGAAAGGAGTCTGAATCTTTCCATACAATAAACAATTTGCGAATAGCTTTAGATTTTCCATTGTCGCCAAACCCTCGTATACGTGTAATTGAGCCTAGCATTGAAGAAGGCCTTCCTGTGCTACAGCAGCGTGGATCTCTTTTGTCGCGAGTCCCTGCAGATTTATTTTTAGATGATGACGAAGTTGTGATGACTGATTTTAGAGCTCTATCGCTTCAATCAAATCAAGAAGATTTGCCCTCGTATCGTTCTGCTAGCAGCTTACCTGCTTATGAGTCGCCAATACCATCGATAAATGATGTGTTTCCAGAGGAAAGAATATCGGATCATTTTCATGTAATTCGCGCATTAGTTGGATCGCTTAATCCATCACCAATGCTAGTTGAAAATCGTTTTGAAGGGCTAGAAGAACAAGTATAAGAGCTTATCCGAAAATTAAATCAATCCATCTTTTAAGTTTGTTTTTTTACTGTCATCCCCAACGCTCAGTCATACGCCACTCGTCCATTCGGACGTGGCTACTCCACCCGCCGTCGCACTATGTGCTAAGGCGTGGTGCCACGCTGAAGCTTTATGCGAAAGAGGGCATCGCTGGGGATGACGGGACTTTTTTAATATATCTATTAATTTTCGGATAAGCTCTAAATCAATAGTATCAAACTGAACAGCAAAATGACCAAGCAAGACAAATAACAGCATTGGAAGAGCGATGTGAATAGGCTGAAATTGATGAGCGCATCAGCAACTCATGGCTGCTAAAGAGAGTGGTAAAAGGAATAATAAATCTGATGTACTAAAAAAGGGCCCCTGATTTTAATCGGAGCTCTTTTTTAAAACTTAAAGACTTTTTTTTGTGAAGTTAGAGTAATCCAACATTTCCGTAGCTTGCAGTGAATGTTTCTAAAGTAAAAGGACTAAGGTATCTGACAAGAGCAAAGTCAGAACCACCATTTTTATTACTATAACCAGCTGCTATTATTTTTCCATCAGGCTGTAACACACAGGCTTGAGCTCCATCATCAGTTCCTCCGGGATTAGTTATGACTATTCCATTCGCCCCAAAAGTAGTATCAACGCTTCCATTGATGTTGTATCTGACAAGAGCAAAGTCAGAACCACCATTTTTATTACTATAACCAGCTGCGATTATTTTGCCATCAGGCTGGAGTACACAGGCTTTAGCTCGATCACTTCCTCCGAGATCAGTAATAACTATTCCATTTATCCCAAAAGTAGTATCAGGAGTTCCATTGGTGTTGTATCTGACAAGAGCAAAGTCGTTACCATTACTACCGGCTGCGATTATTTTGCCATCAGGCTGTAGCGCACAGGCGTGAGCTTCTTTTGCAAGTTTAGTTTTAACTATTCCATTTTCATCTGGACCAAAAGAAGTATCAAGAGTTCCATTGGTGTTATATCTGACAAAAATAAAGCCTTGCCCTGCAAGGCTATAACTTACTATTATTATTTTGTTATCAGGTTGTAACACACAGGCATTAGCTCCATCATAAGCTCTAAGATTAGTTATAATTTTTCCATTTTCATCTGGACCAAAAGAAGTATCAAGAGTTCCATTAGCATTGTATCTCACAAGAGCAATAACAAAATTTGAAATATAGGCATAACCAGCTGCTATTATTTTGCCATCAGGCTGGAGCACACAGGAAGTAGCTCTATCATGAGCTCCTCCAAGATTAGTTATAACTTTTCCATTTATCCCAAAAGTAGTATCAGGAGTTCCATTGGTGTTGTATCGTACAAGAGCAAAGTCGTTACCATTACCACCGGCTGCGATTATTTTGCCATCAGGCTGGAGCACACAGGCATTAGCTCCTCCAAGATTAGTTATAACTTTTCCATTTATCCCAAAAGTAGTATCAGGAGTTCCATTGGTGTTGTATCGTACAAGAGCAAAGTCGTTACCATTACCACCGGCTGCGATTATTTTGCCATCAGGCTGGAGCACACAGGCATTAGCCCAATCATAAGCTCCTCCAAGATTAGTGATGACTATTCCACTCGCGCCAAAAGAACTATCAACAAGGCCGGCAAGGCTAACTGCTTTGGTATATGAAGCGATGGTTGCAGATGAAGTTTGTGACGTTATGGTAATACTGCCATTCCTTGTAAGTGGGGCACCATTGTAATCAATGGCTCCTTTTATATGACAGGTGCTACCGATGAGTAGTAGAAGAAGTGAGAAGTGAGAAGTGAGAAGTGAGAAGTGAGAAGTGAGAAGTGAGAAGTGAGAAGACGTTTTTTCATATG
>CAZQDJ010000004.1:0-50563 GCA_964592275.1 uncultured Pseudomonadota bacterium
AGTTTCGGATAGGAAGGGTAAAGCGGTGGCTTTTAAGCCACCTGTGAATTACTTTCTTATTCATGTGTATGTTCTCTTTTTTAAAATTGATTAATTAAAAGAAGGGTGAAGATAGTATCCTCACTCTTCTTCTTATAAGTAAATTTTAATGTTTCATTATTTTGTCTCTAGATATCTCTTCAAATTGTTCTCTAACAGCAACTATTTTTGGTGACGTATGCAAATTGGAAATAGTTTCGGTGATGGTTCTTAGCGCTTGCGGAGTAAGTAACTTTGCAAAATCAGGATTGATAGCCATACCAAAAGCAAGCATCCATTGTACATTTTGCTTAACGAGATAATTGATTTTTTCCATATGAGCAGCTAATGCTGTATTTGCTTCTTTAAACATAGTCTGCAGATTGGTAAGTTGTGTGTTAAGTTGCTCTCTTGATTTAATAATCCTTGCAAGAGCTTCGTTAGCAGTAGCTTGTTGAACTGCACTAAAAGTAGTAGCAGGAGACATAATTTCTTCAAGATCTTTGTGTGCCGCTGTTGTATTTCCGTTTTCAACATCTTGCCATATCATCATAGATCCAGAGTCTGGGCTTTGTGATCTTGTTGAAAGGGCCTGCCACATTTGGTTCCAGAGCAATTGATGTTCTTGTAATGCTGTTTGATAGGCTCCAAATGCTTTCATAAACTCAGTATTTTCACCCATAAGTTGTCTAAGTTGAGTTGTTATGTATGGATATTGTATTTGCATATAGGCTATGTGAAGATTTTCAAGATCAGCAGCTTCCCTTTCAGTTTTAGGAACAACAGAAAGCGTATTTTGGATAAGCGTAGCAAAGTCTGCAGGCAATGTAATCGATACTTCACCGTTATCTATTTTTAAAGCTGACATGTTTTTATAGAGTGAAGCTGCTTCTTGTTGCATTGTAGTATTTGGAATCATATTTTGCGGTACCATGCCAGGTCTACTAGTAAACATACTGACTAAGTTATTGCTAGCTGACATGCTCCCTATAACGGTTAATAGTGCAATATTTAATAATATTTTTTTCATTTTCATTCTTATATCCTTCTTTTTTTAGTTTTCCGACGCTCACCATGAGCGACAGTAGTTAAAAATTATTCTCTTTGTTTTTTCATTCTTAATTCCGCATGTTCTCTTTTTATTTTTTTGATATCTGTGATTGCTTGATTTAATTGGCGAGCAAGATCAGAGATACGTTCATTAGCAGTAGTAATGTTATTTTTTAGAGAGTTGTTTTCTGCAGTTTTTTTTGCTTGTTCTTGAGCTTCAAGAGCATCTTGATCGTCATTCCAAAAGATTGTTTCGTTCTTAGTGTTTTGTTCAAGAGCAAGAGAGTTTGGAGCATAAATGGAAGATTCATCGTTTTCGCGTGCATTTTTTGGGCTAGCTTTAAGTAAGCTTTCACTTGCAAGTAAACTGGCAAATACAAGAATAAATATACGATCGTTAATTTTCATTTTTTCTCCAGTATCAATCAAGCGGAAGGTGGGATTGAAATAAGGGGGGTACCCTCCGCTTTTATTTTCTCCATTTCCCCTGCTAAATAATTTTTTCAGCTTCATCTTCAATTTCTTCAAAAGTGGTTTCTTTTTTTACAGAGGTATTTTTGGGTTTTTTCTTTGAAGTTATAACTTTTGATGAGGTGCTTGTTTTTTCTTGTTTTGTAAGTTGTGATGTGAGTCGTTTGTTTTCTTTTTTTAAATCATTAATTTGATCTGTCATACCTGACAATTTTTCCGTTAATTTTTCATTTTGATCATTGAGCTTATCGATCTGTTTGCTTAAATTTCTGTTTTCTCGATCAAGTGATCGAGCTTCTGCTCTGCTTGCTCCACCATCATCGCTGCTGCGATTACCAGAGTTTGCAGCAGAAGAGAGAACGACTCCTGTTAACGCACCAGTTGCAAAACCTCCTCCAAAACCACCACCTTTGGCATGCAGAAATTGTTGATTAGTTGCAGCTACACAGGTAAGTAAACCAAGGAGGACTATTTTTTTTGAAGTTTTCATTTTCATTCCCTTTATTATTCATAGTATTAGTACTCTATCTAGTAATTAATTTACTAATAGAAAATAATACAATGCAATAGTTGACAAGTGGAGAAAGGGAATAGAAGAAAGAATGGGCTTAAATTGAAGAATTATTTGTGAGATAATCGGCAATTTTATTAATGTTTCCTGCTCCCTGAAGTACAATGACATCTCCATTTTGTGCTAGTGAGCTTAAGTGAGAACGTAAGGTCATAAAATCTTCATCAGAAGGGAGATAGGTAACAGGAATGTTTGGATTAAGAGAGTTGGCAAGTTCCGTAAGTTTTTCTGCGCTAAACCCAGGAATTGCTGTTTCTCCGGCACTGTAGATATCCGTTACAAGTAGTATATCAGCCTTGCTTGTTGCAAGCATGTGAGCAAATTCTTTCCATAACGTGGTAATACGTGAATAACGATGAGGCTGGAAAACAAGAATGACTCTATTTTTTGTGCGATTGCGAGCAACAGCCATGGTACATTCTATTTCTGTAGGATGATGGCCATAATCATCAAATACTTCAGCTCCTTGGAAGGTGCCTTTGAAGGTGAAGCGACGATCTACTCCGCTAAAAGTAGAAAGAGCTTCTGATGCTTGTTTAAAAGAAATACCTGCTTCAAGTGAAGCTGCAAGCGCTGCAATGCTGTTGAGAATATTGTGTGTGCCGGGCATGTTGACCGTAACTTTTCCTTTATTTTTCCCCTGATGAAGAAGTGTGTAATGAGATTTATCTGCTTCAAGAGTGGGATGCGTGTATGACCATTCTGCTTCAGAAGACGATCCGTATGTTGCAACAGAAACGTTAGGTAAGGGGAGTAGAGAGCGGATTTGAGGATCGTCAGAACAAACGAATGCTTTTCCGTAGAAGGGAATTTTTTCTAAAAAATGACGGAAGGTCGTTGTTACTTCGTGGAGATTTTTATAGAGGCTTAGGTGTTCGCGATCAATGTTGGTAAGTATGCCAATGGTGGGATAGAGATGAAGTAATGAACGATCGCTTTCGTCTGTTTCTGTGATCAAAAAATCGCTAGAACCAGAACGAGCATTTGATGAAATACTTTGCAAATGTCCACCTACTATAATAGTTGGATCTGTTTGAGCTTCTATAAAAATATGAGCAAGAAGTGATGTTGTTGTTGTTTTCCCATGAGAGCCGGCAACTGCAATGGTATATTTGGTGCGAGTAAGTTCTGCGAGCATAACTCCTCGAGAAATGGTCGGAATGTTTCTTTCTCGAGCGCGTATAATTTCAGGGTGGTCGAGGTTCATTTCTGATGTGTACACAAGAGTTGATATCGTTGCGTCATCACATGATGCGTGGTTATTTCCTTGATAAATAGAACAACCAAACGCTTGAAGATCAAGAACACTTTTTTGTTGAAGATTGGTGTCGCAGCCAGAAATACGATAGCCTTGGTGTGCAAGAATTTTTGCAATACCGCTCATTCCAATGCCGCCAATACCAACAAAATGGATATGCGTATTCTTTTTTAACATGTGATGTACGCTCCCTCAAGAAAATAGTTCATTAAGTAAAGATCTATTTTGTATCAGAAATAAAAATATCTGTAAAAAAAGAGTGATTAATTTTGAAGAAATTGTTGCAGAGCAAGTAATTTCTCTTTGAGCGTGATTAGTTTAGAAAGAGTAGGTAATAATTCTTTTATGTTGCCGTCTTCAAGTGTTGTTCTGTGAGAGCCAAATATTTGAGTGTCAGTTTTTTTGAACTGTTTTTTAGCGCCTGCAATAGTAAAGCCTTGTTCGTAAAGAAGAGTTTTTATAGAGCGAAATTTTTCTAAATCTTTTGCTTCATAAAATCGTTGTCCTCCTTCAGACCTGTTTCCGGTGACATGGAACTCCTTTTCCCAGAAGCGAATAACAAATCGTTCAACCCCTAAATTTTTTGCCAATTCTCCAATGCGAAATTGTTTTTTTTGCATTTTCACTACCTCTTCTCCTTTTTAAATTCTGTAGAAATGGATATCTGTCTTTATAACGTAACCACTCCTGTCTGTAAACAATGTTTGTGATTGCCGAAACATCGCGCTAGCGAAGGCGTGTCTTTCTTGGTATCCTTTAGACTTTTAAAGTCTTACGTATATAAATATTTTATAGAACTATTGCGAGGAATCTTCATGAACAAACCAGCCTTTTTTGGGTTATTGCTTTTTACTTTGGGTGTTCAAATCGGCCTTCAGGTCTATCTTTCTAAAAAATCAAAAGAACCGGTTGTTATGCAGCAGGCTTTGAATTTAGAAGTTAATTTTTCTGCAGATGAGCATCATGAAGAAGTGACAACAGTTAAAACTCCCTATGCTTCGATGGGCTTTACCAGTAGGGGTGCCACTTTAGCTGATTTAACGTTCCATCGTTCTATGGATGGTATTGAACAGGATTTTGTAGTGCTTGCTGCTGATCAAATAGAAGAACGGGATCAACAAGCATTTGTAGTAGCGCTTGATGGTAAAACTCCTTATGCCTATCATCTGAAATCACATGATGAAACGGCTGACGCACACCTTCTTTCGTATGGTGTTGCAAGTCAGGATGCAGAAATACATAAGCAGTTTGTTGTGTACAAAGATCGTCCTCAAATTGATCTAGTCCTTACTGTTAAACCACATGTTCCGACAAATGTACGCATTATGTGGCCTTCCCCTTTACTTAAGGGCTTAGGAGAAGATGAGGTTATCGATGGGGTAATGATTAACCAAACAAACTCGTTTTCAAAAGTTCCAGAGAAAAAAATTAGCGCAACGCCGTACGAGCAACCGCTCTTTTTTGGAAGTGAAGATAAATATTTTGTATTTACTATGACAAAAGATGCAAATCGTTTTGCACAGCGTGCGTATTATAAACAAGCTCAAAGACGAGTGCTTTCATTGCTTGAATCATCTCAAATTAATGAAGAAAAAACCTGGCATGTAACATTCTATTTTGGGCCTAAAGATGCTCAATCTATGGCTTTGGTAGATAAAAATTTGGATAAAGTTTTTGATTATGGACTGTTTTCTTTTCTAGCAAAACCATTGCTCTATGTTTTGCGAAAAATTAATGGAATTGTACATAACTACGGTGTTGCCATTCTTTTGATTACCCTTCTTTTAAAACTTCTTTTGTTGCCGCTCACCTGGAGTGGTGCTCGTAAAATGAAAAGATTGCAAGAATATCAGCGCAAGATGGCTTATCTTGAACAAAAGCATAAAGGTGACAAGCAAGGTCTAGAAGCAGCTCGCATGGAAATGTTGCAAAAAGATGGACTTCCTCTTGGAGGGTGTTTGCCTTTGTTAATTCAGATTCCTTTTCTTGCGGCACTTCAAAGTGGATTGAATAATTCTCTTGAGTTGTATCGAGCACCATTCTTTTTGTGGATTAAGGATTTATCGATTGCTGATCCTTACTATGTTTTACCTTTTTTGATTCTTATCTTTTTTGTATTCGGTGCAATTATTGGACAAAAAGGTGGTGGGGCTCGCCAAAACATTTTTATGATTCTTGGAGCTGTTGTCTTTATGGCCTTTACGGCGAACCTTTCAGCTGGCTTGTGTTTGTGTATTTTGGGGAATATTGCTTTGCATACTCTTCAAACTGAGCTTCAAAAAGCGATTGATGTATGATCGATAAAATTCCAACACTCGCTCATTTGTGTAAAGTTTTGCAGCAAGTTCCTTATCTTGCTTCAAAAAATTTGTATCGGGTAGCTACCTATTTTTTGATGAGCGATAAGGAGAAGATCGATCGTTTTTGTTTGGCTCTTTTAGAAGCAAAGCGAAACATTGTTACTTGCCCTGAGTGCTGTGTATGGAAAGAGCGAGATAAAAACTGTATTTTTTGTGGTGACTCAAAGCGAGATCATACCATTATTTGTGTGGTAGAGACGTGGCAAGAGTTGATGGCAATTGAAAAAACTGAAGGATTTTCTGGATTATATCATGTTCTTGGGGGAGCGATTTGCCCCTTGGAAGGGATTGGGCCTGAAGATTTAACGATTGATGTTTTAATTGTTCGGGTAAAAACAAAACAGCCAACTGAGTTAATCTTAGCTACCAATCAGACTCCAGAAGGTGAAGCGACAGCAGCATTTATTGCGCGAAAATTAAAAGATACTGGAGTAAAAATTTCATGTCTTGCTCGTGGCATGCCTGTGGGCGCAGTGCTTGAAGGATTAGATAAATTGACTGTTTATAAGGCATTATCGGAGCGCCGTCCATTTTAATGAAATTTTTCTAAGGAAGGTTTTTTAGTGAACAAGAATATAATAAACGAAATGGCTCAAAGAGTTGTTCGTCGACAAGAATTAATCGAAAAAATTCGTTTTTTATATCCAGAAAAAAAAGGCGCATTGCTCTTTTGTGCTGGGTTTGAGCGTGATAGAGAGCCTTTTTTTCAAGATAGTTCCTTTCATTATTTCGTGGGCATTGATGAGCCTGCTCTTGTGTTATATCAACCACTTGAAGGTGATGCGATTTTGTATGAACCGCAGTACGCAACAGATCGTTCTGTGTGGTTGCCTTTAAAGAAGAACGCAAAAATATTGCAAGAAGTTGGTATTGCAAAAACTGCTTTTTTGGGGAAAGCAGTTGCAGGATATTCAAGTGATCCATTTTTTTCTAAAGAAGCAGTTGAATTATTAATTGAGCAATTAACAGAGCTTGTTGAAGCACAACATTTTTTGTTTACGCCTCTTTCAGATATCAGTGTTGAATCGCGTATTGTTTTGAATCAGTTGTGTCAGTATGTTCCTGGGCTCCAGAAACAGTTGATTGATAGCGCATTGCTCATTGGACGTATGCGCCGTAAAAAAGATATGCGTGAAATAGAACATATGTATCGAGCAATTGAAATTACTGCAGCGGCACAAGAAGGAGCGGCAGAATCTATTGAACCAGGAGCTTCTGAAGCACGAATTCAGGCAGCAATAGATTATGTTTTTGCAGAAGGTCATGCAGTAAGAGCATTTCCAAGTATTGTAGGAAGCGGTAAAAATAGTACGGTGCTTCATTATGTTGATAATAAAGATGTGATGGCAGAAGGAGATTTGGTTGTTGTTGATATTGGTGCTTCTTATAAACAGTATGCAGCAGATATTACCCGTACCTATCCAGTTTCTGGAATGTTTTCAAAGCGTCAGAGAGAAATTTATCAGTGTGTGTTAGATGCACAAACGTTTGTAGCAGAAGCAGCAAAGCCTGGGATGTATTTGAATAATCCCGAACAACCGGAAAAATCGCTTCATCATATTGCCTACAATTTTTTTAAAGATCATGGCTATGCAGACTATTTTCCGCATGGGATTGGGCACTTTGTGGGGCTTGATGTACATGATGTTGGAGAGAGGCAAGAACCTTTGCAGTTGGGTGACGTGATTACTATTGAGCCAGGACTGTATCTTTCTGAAGAAGCACTTGGTGTCCGTATCGAAGATATGTATTGGATTGTGGAAGATGGGGTTATTTGTTTGACTGAGGGAATTGCAAAGGAAATAAAAGATATTGAAGAGCTAATGCGCTCTTTAAGGGGAGAGGAGTAGACCTAAAAGCTGATGGGAATGCTTTTTTGAAGTTGACCGTTTTGCTCTTTTAGCGTACTTTGTACCTATCCGTTCATTAATTATTGAAAATTATAAGATCACAAAAAACATAATAATAAGGGTGAAGCTATGTCTATGGACATGAATAGAATGTTTAATTTACGTAAAGAAGATGCAGAACCTCTATGGCATTTCGTTGATGCAGAAGGAAAAGTTTTAGGACGATTGGCGACAGAAATAGCTGATCTTTTACGTGGAAAAGGTAAACCAACCTATACTCCTCATACAGCTAATGGTGATTACGTTGTTGTAGTGAATGCTGAAAAAGTTGTTCTTACCGGTAATAAACTTGAAAATAAAACATACATTCGTGTTACAGGATGGATGGGTGGTAAAAAAGAACTTACTGCTAAACACGTTATGAGCACGCACCCAGAACGCATTATCGAGTCAGCAGTTGCTGGTATGATGGCGGATAATATTCTTAACGCTCGTATGATTAAAAATTTGAAAGTGTATGTGGGCGCTGAGCATCCACATAAAGCTCAATTTGCACCAAAAGCTGCATAACTGAGCCGTTTAAAAAGCGACACGTTCTAAAAAATAAGCCCCGAAAACTCGGGGCTTTATTTGTGTCAAAAAAGGAAAGTGTGGATTAAAACAGATCTTTTACGTCCTTGATGGTGAGGTAGATAAAGAGGAATATCATTAAAATCCAGGTGGCATAATGAGTGGCCACAACGATTTTTTCAGGAAGAGGGCGTCTGATGATTGCTTCAATGGTAAAGGTTAAAATTCTTCCTCCGTCAAGAATAGGCAAAGGAATAACGTTAAGTACGCCGAGTGTGATGCTAATGACGGTGAGGAAAATAAGGAATAATTTAATGCCTTGTCCTGCGCTTGCAATAGTAAGCGATATCATCATTAATGGTCCTGAAAAGCCTTCGGCAGAGCGCTTTTTGAATGCATTTGCAAGCGAATGTGCTGTTGATGAGACAAGCTCTTTCGTGATGGTAAAAGCTTGATGAAAGGCTTTAAAAAAAGAAACAGGTTTTAAGGAAGGAAATAAAAATTCTTCAATTCCCAAAACTCCATATTCTTTATCTTTTATTTTTCGAGATCCTAAGGTCAAAGTAAAGGTTTTTACTTCTCCATTACGCTGGAGAGTAACAATAGTTTCTTTGTTGGCAAGGGGTTCTAGTGCTTGGAATAAGGTGTTGATATGTTCAGAAACATTGATTCCATTTACGGTGAGGAGTTTGTCTCCAGAAATGATACCGGCTTTTTGAGCAGGAGATTCGGGGATAATTTTTTTGATAGAGTATGAGCCTTGGTGCATAAGAAATGGATTGGAAGGGATTCCTGACATAGAAAGACCAACGAGACAGACATAGGCGAAAATAAGATTAAAGATGATACCGCCCCAGGCAATACACATTTTTTGTAGATAGCTTTTATTATCGATTGTGCGATTTTTATTTATGCCTTCAGTTTGACCCATTTCGATTTCCACATAACCGCCAACAGGAATGAGCGAAAGAGAAAAAGTAGTTTCTCCTATTTTTTTCTTAAGAATTTGAGGTCCAAATCCAATGGAAAATGAGGGGGCGTGTACATTAAAAAGTTTACAAAAGAGGAAATGTCCTAGCTCGTGAAAGGCTATGACCGCTCCGACTCCAGCAATTCCTGCGAGAATATAGGGAAAATTTTGGATAAACCAAGTTCCTTGTGCTATCATGAAAAACTCCTTTGAATCATGTGAAAATTACAGACATGCAATAAGCAAGCCGTCTTTACTTTAACAAGGAACGGGAAAGTCGTCTACGAAGAGTGACTGTTCTGACAATAAGCTTGTGGTTTTTGAAAATAAGCTGTAGTTCGATAAAAAAGCTGGATAGGCTTGATTCAAAAGGAGAATTGTTAAGGTTGTTTTGGTTTGTTTCCCTTGAAAAAATTTACAGAGAGGGTAAACTATCGATGGACCTTTAAAACTGAATCCCGATTCAATCTGTCTTCTGTATACGAGTTTTCGATCAACGAAATGTCTCATAATGGGCTAACAGAGAGGGTTCTGTTCTTTATTAATCTGTAACTGTTAGGAATTAAAAGGTATGCCAACGATAAATCAACTCTGTCGATTCGGGAGAAAAAAGACTAGAGATAAATCAAAAAGCCCTGCGTTGCGCGGTTGCCCTCAGTTGAGAGGCGTTTGTACTCGTGTTTTTACACAAACTCCTAAAAAACCAAACTCTGCGTTGCGTAAAGTTGCTCGTGTGAAGTTGTCCACAGGAATGGAAGTTACTGCTTATATACCTGGTGAAGGCCATAATCTTCAAGAACACTCTGTTGTTCTTATTCGAGGTGGAAGAGTAAAAGATTTACCTGGTGTTAAATATCATATTGTACGCGGAACGCTTGATACTGCTGCTGTTGAAGGCAGAAAACAATCTCGTTCACACTACGGTGCTAAACGTCCAAAAAGTACTACAAAATAAGGATTTGATATATGCCACGTCGCAAATCAGTGAACTTAAAACGGGAAATCGGTGTTGATTTACAATACGGGTCTCCTATCATTCAAAAATTTATTAATGTTGTAATGCGTCAAGGAAAAAAGAGTATAGCTCGTACTATTGTGTACGATGCGCTTGATGTCCTTGTTAAGAAAAACAGCGGCGATAAAGAAAAAGGGTTAAAAATGTTCGAACGTGCGTTCGAAAACATTGTTCCTGTTATTGAAGTCCGTCCTCGTCGTGTTGGTGGTGGGGTTTACCAAATTCCAGTTGAAGTTCGTCCAGATAGAGCAAGTGCTCTTGGAATGCGTTGGCTCATTGCGGCCGCAGCATCCCGTTCTGATAAAACAATGGGATTGCGTTTGGCTCAAGAGCTTCTTGAAGCTTCTGAAGGTCGTGGCGCAGCGGTTAAGAAAAAAGCTGATGTTCACCGTATGGCTGAAGCAAATCGTGCGTTCTCGCACTATGCTTGGTAATTGAGGGCTAAAGGACATGAGTATTGATTTAAAAAAACATAGAAATATTGGCATCGCTGCCCATATTGACGCGGGTAAAACAACCGTAACAGAACGAATTCTGTATTATACTGGTATTTCTCATAAGATTGGTGAAGTTCATTCCGGCGAAGCCGTTATGGATTGGATGGAGCAGGAAAAAGAACGTGGTATTACGATTCAAGCTGCTGCGATTACTTGTTCTTGGAAAGGAACGAGTATTAATATTATCGATACTCCTGGGCATGTGGATTTTACTATTGAAGTAGGTCGTTCGCTTCGTGTTCTCGATGGTATGGTGTCAGTGTTTTGTGGTGTAGCTGGTGTTCAGCCGCAATCTGAAACGGTATGGCGTCAAGCAACTCGTTATAATGTTCCTTCTATTGTTTTTGTTAACAAGATGGATCGTGTGGGTGCTGAATTTTTCCGTGTTGTTGATGATATCAATACTCGTTTGAATGGAAATGCTCTTGCTATGCAAATTCCGGTTGGTTCTTCTGAAACATTCAGAGGGGTCGTTGATGTTTTGACTGGTAAGATGGTGCTTTTTGCAGAAGATGACAAAGGGCTTGCGGTTGAGTGGCAAGATGCTTCTCCTGAGTATGCAGATCAAATTGCTGACCTTCGCATGAAAATTGCTGAACGTGCATGTGATTTTGATGATGCTTTGGCTGAGCGTTATCTTGATGGCAAAGAATTAGGGATTGATGAGATCAAGGCTGCTTTGCGTAAGGGGGTTCTCAAGCGAGAAGTGTTTCCTGCGTTTTGTGGATCTGCTTTCAAGAATAAGGGTGTTCAGGCGATGCTTGATGCTGTAGTTGATTATCTTCCTTCTCCGCTTGATGTGCCGCCAGTTGTAGGAAAAGATCCTGATACTGATAAAGAAATTACAAGACGAGCTGATCCAAGTGAGCCGTTTTCGGGACTTGCATTTAAAATTATGACTGATCCATTTGTTGGAACATTGTCATTCGTTCGTGTTTACTCAGGAACATTAAAATCTGGTTCATATGTTAAAAATGTTACTACGGGTAACAAAGAACGTGTGAGTCGTTTGATTAGAATGCTTTCTAATAAACGGGAAGAAATTGATTTTGTTGAGGCAGGGGATATTGCGGCATTTGTTGGTCTTAAAGATGTTAAGACAGGGGATTCTCTGTCTGATGAAAAACATCCAATTTTGTTAGAAAAAATTGATATTCCTGTAGCGGTTATTTCTTCTTCTGTTGAGCCTAAAAATAAAGGCGATTACGACAAGATGATCACTGCATTGCGAAAAATGGCGCAGGAAGATCCTTCATTTAGGCTTGCTTATAACGAAGAAACTGGTCAAACAGTTATTGCTGGTATGGGTGAGTTGCATCTTGAAATTCAAATTGATCGTCTTCGCCGTGAGCACAAGGTAGATGTTGAGCCTGGTAAATTGCAAGTTGCTTATAAAGAAACGATTCAAAAACCGGTTGAGATTGAAGGCAAGTATATTAAACAGTCCGGTGGTCGTGGTCAATATGGGCACGTTTGGTTAAAATTAGAACCGCTAGAACGTGGTGCAGGTTTTAAATTTGAAAACAAATTGAGTGGTGGGTCGATTCCAAGAGAATTCGTTCCAGCGATCGAAAAAGGTCTTTTAGAAGCTATTGTAAATGGCCCTATGGGTGGTTATCAGGTAGTGGATATGAAAGTTGCAGTTTTTGATGGTTCTTATCACGATGTTGATTCATCTGAAATAGCTTTCAAAATTGCTGCTGCAATGGCATTGCGTGATGGGATGAAAAAAGCTTCTCCTGTTCTTCTTGAGCCAATTATGAAGGTTGAAGTGGAAACGCCTGAAGAGTACATGGGTGATGTGATGGGAGACTTGAATTCACGTCGTGGTAGAATTTTGGGTATGGATGAAAAAAATAAAATTCAAATCATACGAGCAGAAGTTCCTATGAGAGAAATGTTGGGCGGCTATGCAACAACACTTCGATCAATGAGTAAGGGGCGTGCAAGTTATTCTATGGAATTTGAATGCTATCGTGAGATGCCAAAAAACGTAGAAGAAGAAGTATTGGGTAAGAAATAAGTAGTTAGATAATTCAAGGCACTGTCAGGAGTTAGACATGGCAAAAGATATATTTGAACGGAAAAAGCCGCATGTTAATATTGGTACGATTGGCCATGTTGACCATGGTAAAACAACGTTAACAGCTGCTATCACCAAAGTTTTGGCTGATAAAGGTATGGCGAATTTTAAAGCATTTGCTGAAATTGATAATGCGCCAGAAGAAAAAGCACGTGGTATTACCATTGCTACTTCTCACGTAGAATATGAAACAGCAAAACGTCACTATGCGCACGTTGACTGTCCAGGTCACGCTGACTATGTTAAAAACATGATCACTGGTGCTGCTCAAATGGATGGAGCTATTTTAGTAGTGTCTGCTGCAGATGGTCCTATGCCTCAAACAAAAGAGCATATTTTGTTGGCAAGAAACATTGGTGTTCCGGCGCTTGTTGTATTCTTGAACAAAGTTGACATGGTTGAAGATTCTGAAATGGTTGACATGGTTGAAGAAGAAATAAGAGATCTTCTTTGCAAATATGATTTCCCAGGAAAAACTCTTCCAATTGTTCGTGGATCAGCAACTAAAGCTCTTGCAGGCGATGTAGATGGCGTTGCTGCTATCAACGCATTGATGGATGCATGTGATACTGCTATTCCAGATCCTGTTCGTGAAATTGATAAAGCTTTCTTGATGCCAATCGAAGGTGTTTTCACTATTTCTGGTCGTGGTACTGTGGCAACAGGACGTATTGAAAGTGGTCGTATAAAAGTTGGTGATGAAATTGAACTTATCGGTCTTGGTAAGTCATTCAAAACAACTGTTACGGGCGTTGAAATGTTCCAAAAAACATTGAATGAAGGTTTGGCTGGCGATAACGTTGGGCTTCTTCTTCGCGGTATCAAAAAAGAAGATATCGAACGAGGTATGGTTGCAGTAAAACCAGGTTCTATTAAGCCACATAAGAAATTTAAGGCTGAAATTTATGTCTTGAGTAAAGAAGAAGGTGGTCGTCATAGTCCGTTCTTCTCAGGATACCGTCCTCAGTTCTATTTCAGAACAACAGACGTTACTGGTGTTGTGACTCTTGAACCAGGTAGAGAAATGGTTATGCCAGGTGATAACGTTACTATTAGCGTTGAATTGATAAGTACTATCGCAATGGAAAAAGACTTGCGCTTCTCAATTCGTGAAGGTGGTAGAACGGTTGGATCTGGTGTGGTAACTGAAATTATTGCATAGGAACAGCTGTGATTAAGAAAACAAAAATACGTTTAACGCTTAAATCATATGATCATCAATTGCTTGATAAAGCGGTTAAAACTATCTGTTTGACAGCGAAAAGGACCGGTGCCTTATTGGTCGGTCCTGTTCCAATGCCAAACAAAAAACGTTGCTTTACCGTTTTGCGTTCCCCTCATATTGATAAGAAATCACGTGAGCAGTTTGAATTAACTACGCATCGTCGTATCCTAGATATAGTCTCTCCATCGGATCAAACAATGGATGCTTTAATGAAGTTGACTATTTCATCTGGTGTAGATGTCGAGATTAAGTAAGCATAAAGAGTGGTGATACTAATAAGCATAAGTGAGGAAGGCTCTTCATGGTAGGTGGTTTTTATGGGAGAAAAATTGGGATGACCCAACTTTTCTCTGAGAACCAAGTTATTCCTGTAACAATAATTGACGCATCGTTTTGGTTTGTAACAGATATCAAAACAAAAGAACGCGATGGTTATTATGCAGTACAACTTGCAAAAGTAAGAAAACGTTACGAAGGTGAATCATTTTCGCCTGAGTGGCTAAAAGACAAAAAAGAGTATTTTTTGTATGTGAGGGAAGTTCCCGTGACCGAGGCTCCAGAAGGAGTTGAGGTAGGAACCGCTGCCGATTTCTTCAAACTTTTTAATGCTGGGGACATGGTTGATGTTTCTGGTACAACAAAAGGTTGTGGGTTTGCAGGTGTTATGAGAAAACATGGCTACTCTGGTGGCGGAAACAGTCATGGTAACATGATGGGAAGACGTCCTGGATCTATCGGTTCTTTAACAAAGAGCGGTCATGTTATCAAGGGTAAAGGGCTTCCTGGACATATGGGTGTGGATAAACGCACTATACAAAATCTTGAAGTAATAAAAATAATTTTAGAAAGCAACGCTATTGCGGTCAAAGGCTCTGTGCCAGGTAAAGCCGGTTCATTAGTGTTTGTTCGCAAGAAGTAGGAATAAAACATGAGTGGGCAAATACTTTCATCAGGAGATCAAAAACAGTATGTTTTGAAGCCTTCTGATTTAGAATTAAAGGCTAACACAGGCGAACCGCTTGCTCCTGTGGCTTTTGCTACAGTAGTAAGGGAACTTTTACAGAATAGCCGTCAAGGTACTGTAGGGTGTAAAACTCGTGCGATGGTTAGCGGTTCAAATAAAAAACCGTGGAAACAAAAAGGTACTGGTCGTGCTCGTGCTGGGGCAAGAACTTCTCCATTGTGGCGTGGCGGTGGTATTATTTTTGGACCTCAAGCGAGAGTTAGAAAACTTAAAACTTCCAAGGGATTAAAAAGAGCAGTTGCTCGTGAGTTGTTGCAAAAAACACTCGCAGAGGAAAGGTTACTTCTTTTGAATTGGGCGTTAGAGGGTACTACTCCAAAAACTAAACAAGCATTTTTGGCTTTGCGTGAAAATAATTTGCATTTAGTTCCTGTAAACGTTTTCCTTTCAGTGGATGATGTACTTACTGTTGCTTCTTTTGCAAATATTCCATCAGTTAGAGTTATCTATTTTGATGCTCCTAATGCGTATGCATTAGCGGATGCGCATTATTGGGTAGTTCTGAAAAAAGACATGGATGCGTTTAGAACCATGGTTAGTCGATGGAAATAACATCAAAGGGCACTAAATGCAATTAACAGTATATGATATTATTAAGGGGCCTGTTATTACTGACAAGGCCTACAAAACTAACTTCCTTCTCAAACAGTTGGTTATTCGTGTGCATGTTCATGCGAATAAGCCAATGATAAAAGAAGCTTTAGAAAAGCTTTTTAACGTGAAGGTTGATAAGATACGCATAACAATACGTAAACCAAAAAACCGTTCTGTTAATCGTTATCCAGTAAAAGGGCAGACTATCAAAAAAGCAATTATTACCTTGAAAGATGGGTATGCTATTGATGCGCTGAGTCAAGCTGGAGGCGGAACTGTCTCGCTAGATAGACAACAACACGGCACTACTGCTCAGGAGTAAATAAGATGGCGATTATAAAAAGAAAGCCGAGAAATCCTTCGCTTCGTTTTCAAACGTTTCTTTCGTCTGCTGATGTTACCACGACTAAGCCAGAAAAAAGTCTTGTTGTTGGATTAAAAAGAAAAGCAGGACGTAATGCTCATGGTAGAATTACTGTAAGGCATCGTGGCGGCGGGGCTCAAAAAAGCTATCGTATTATTGATTTCAAAAGAAGTATTCGTGATGTCGAAGGTACAGTATCTACAGTAGAGTACGATCCAAATCGTAACGTGCGTATTGGACTAGTGGTTTATAAAAATGGTGTTAAAGCTTACATTTTGCTTCCTGAAAAAGTAAAAGTAGGAACTGTTATTTCTGCTGGTCAGGATGTTGAAGCCAAGCCAGGTAATGCTATGCCGCTAAGAAAAATACCAGTTGGTTTTACTATTCATAATATTGAAGTAAGACCTGGAGAAGGCGGTACGTTTGCTCGTAGCGCAGGTACATCTGCTCAAGTTATGGCTAAGACCGGTGATTACGTGACATTGAGAATGCCATCAACCGAAATTCGATTAGTTCATCTTGATTGTTGGGCTACCATAGGTGAGCTTGGCAATGCTGACTATAAGAATATTTGTTGGGGTAAAGCGGGTCGTACAAGACATCGTGGATTCCGTCCATCTGTTCGTGGTATGGCTATGAACCCTGTTGATCATCCACATGGTGGTGGTGAAGGACGTTCAAAGTCAGGCTCTCATCCTCAGACTCCATGGGGTAAAGGATGTAAGGGGACTAGAACACGTAAAAGTCCACATGGTCCGTTTATTTTGAAAAGACGTAAGTCAAAAGATTAATAAATAATCTATTAAGTAGGTCAAAAGTATGAGCAGATCAACCAAAAAGGGCCCATTTGTCGATGCATCACTTCTTAAGAAGGTGCATACTGCAAAGGCCGAAAAAAAGAGCGAACCTGTAAAAACATGGTCGCGCAGAAGCATGGTGATTCCTGATTTCGTGGGAACTACCATCGCTGTGCATAACGGAAAAAAGTTTGTTTCAGTTTTTGTAACTGAAGATATGGTTGGACATTACCTTGGTGAGTTCTCCCCTACTAGAACATTTCGTTTACACAGTGGTCAGCGTAAAGCTGGGGTTGCTGGAAAAGAGTAATTTCGATACACTAATAAGCACGAATCTAATGAGTTTGAGGCTATAATGCAATTTAAAGCACTAGTAAAACAGGTACCATTTTCTCCTTATAAGCTCCGTCCATACGTGGAAGGAGTAAGAGGAAGGGATGTTACGTATGCGTTACAGTTATTGATGACTCAAGCGGTTATGCGAGTTGTGCCGATCAGAAAGGTTATCCAGTCTGCTGCGGCCAACGCGATGAACCGAGAAGGGGTTGCGATAACTGAGCTACGCATAAAAGAAATACGCGTTGATCAAGGTAAAATTTTTAAATATTTCAAACCGGGCTCTATGGGCCGTGCTGCAGCGCAGCGTAAACGGTTTAGTCATATCAGTGTTGTGTTGGAATTGAAAAATCAGCCATCTAAAGAGGCTTAGTGTGGGACAAAAAGTTAACCCTCGCGGGTTTCGTGTAGGCGTTTACAGTGATTGGTATGCGCGTTGGTTTGCTCGTGGCGCAAGCTACGGAGATCTTCTTTTGGAAGATTTACAGATTAGAAAGTTTGTAGAAACCAATCTTAAGCATGCTGAAGTTGCGCGCGTTGAAATAGAAAAAGCTGGCGATAACGTTCGTGTTATTCTTCATTCTGCAAGACCTGGTATTATTATTGGTAAAAAAGGCCAAGAAATAGACAGTTTGCGCAAGGGAATTTCGAAAATTATCAAGAAAAACGGAATTGAAATTTCTGTACAAGAAGTTAAGACTCCAGAACTTGATGCTACGCTTGTTGCAAAAAGTATCGCTGAGCAGTTGGAAAAAAGATCAAGCTATAAAAAAGTTATGAAGCGTGCTTCAGCAGCGGCTTTGAGAGCAGGAGCAAAAGGTATAAAAATCTGTTGTTCTGGTCGTCTCAATGGCGCAGAAATTGCTCGTCGTGAATGGGTTCGTGTAGGATCTGTCCCTCTTCATACTTTACGCGCTGATATTGATTACGGTACCGCACGCGCCAATACAACCTACGGAGTTATTGGTGTTAAGGTCTGGATCAGTAAAGGCGAGTACCACTTTGCTTAAACGATTTGAGAGAATATTATGTTGATGCCAAAGAAAACAAAGTATCGTAAAGTGCAACGAGGCACCATGAAGGGGCTCTCGAAGGGGTGTCGTACCGTCGATTTCGGCGATTTCGGTCTTGAAGCGGTTGAACCAGCATGGGTTTCAGCGCAACAGATAGAAGCGATTCGTATCACGATGTCTCGCAAGTTAAAAAAAGAAGGGCAATTCTTTTTAAGAATTTTCCCTGATAAGCCTGTCACTAAAAAACCTGCAGAAACTCGTATGGGTAAAGGTAAAGGAAATCCTGAACTTTGGGTTGCAGTTGTTAAGAGAGGGCGTATCCTTGCAGAGATAGGGGGCGTTTCTGAAAAACTTGCACGTGAAATTTTTAAAACAGCTACTTCAAAACTTCCTCTTAAGACGAAGTTTGTGAAGAAAGATGCAGGCTTGCAAGTTTCTAAAGAAGTATTAGGTGAAGGAAGTCTCAATGAAGCATAACATAACTCAAGCACTGAGAGACATGAAGGTTGAAGAGTTGCAACAGCAAGTTGAAGATTTGCGTAGAGCTCTTTTTAGTTTGCGTTTGAACGCAACAACTTCTCATGTTAAGGATTGCTCGCAATTTAAAAAATTGCGTCGCACCATCGCTCGTGGGTTGACTGTTTTGCGTGAAAAGCAGGATGTACAATCTAACAGTAAAGAGCATAGCAATGAGTAAAGATATTGCAGTAGAAGAGTCAAAAAAAGCGAAATTGATTGTTGGAAAAGTTGTTTCTGACAAAATGGATAAGACTGTTGTAGTCAGTGTAGTGAGAACGGTGAAACATCCTGTTTTTGGCAAGGTTTTAAAAAAATCTAAAAATTACAAGGTTCACGATCCTCTAGAACAAGCTCACGTTGGTGATGTTGTTGAAATTTTTGAAGGTCGTCCTGTTTCTAAAACAAAGTATATGTATCTTGCGCGCGTCGTTGAAAAGGCGAACGAGGATAGTGTACTTAAACAAGATTTGGAGTAGGCAACGATGTTACAGAAGCAATCTTATTTAGAAGTTGCGGATAATTCCGGAGCGAAGCTTTTGCAATGTATTCACATTATTGGGAGTACTAAAAAACGCTATGCTTATTTGGGAGACCTCGTAAAATGTGCGGTGAAGAGCGCTATTCCTGGCGGAACAGTCAAAAAAAGTGATGTTGTCACTGCTGTGATTGTACGTACAAGAAAAGAATTTAGACGCGAAGATGGAAGCTATATTAGATTTGGTGAAAATGCTGCTGTTATCGTTAAAGATGGCGAGCCAATAGCTTCACGTATTTTTGGTCCTGTTGCTCGAGAACTTCGTCCTCGCCCTGGTTATCAGGGATATCCGAAGATCGTTTCTCTTGCTGCAGAAGTAGTGTAGGGCTGAGGGAAATACTTATGATGCGCATTAGAAAAAACGATAAAGTCAGAGTAATTTCTGGAAAAGATAAAGGTAAAGAGGGGGAAGTTATTGCCCTTTTGCCTAAGAAAGATAAAATTAAAGTTAAGGGTGTTGCAGTAGTAACTCGCCACCTGAAGGCTCGTCGTGAAGGTGAAGTTTCCTCTATTAAAAAGCAAGAAACTTTCATCTATGCAGCAAAGGTTATGCCGATCTGTTCTTCTTGTAAAAAAGCTTGTCGAGTCGGAACGAAAGCTTTAGAGAATGGTTCTCAAGTACGCATATGCGGACGCTGTAAAGAAGTTATGTGATGGTGAGGTTAAGGATATAAAAATGGCAAAAGCTAGATTTGATGAAAAGTATCACACCACACTTCGTCCTGAGTTACAAAAAAAACTTGGATTAAAAAACATAATGGAAGTTCCAAAACTTTCTAAGATTGTGTTGAATGTTGGTGTGAAAGAAGCGGTTACGGATAGTCGTATATTGCAACATGTGAGTAAGGTTATTGCAGCTATTGCAGGCCAAGCTCCTGTTATAACAAAAGCAAAGAAGTCTATTGCGGGATTTAAAATTCGTGAAGGTATGCCTCTTGGTGTTACTGTAACACTACGACGTAAGGTTATGTACGAATTTTTGGATCGTTTGATAAACGTGACTCTTCCTAACGTACGTGATTTTCGTGGAGTGAAAGTTTCATTCGATCGTCAGGGTAATTATAACCTTGGCATTAAGGAGTGGAGTGTTTTCCCTGAAGCGAGTTCTAATTCGTTAGATAAGGTGTATGGGATGAATATCACTATTTGTACAACTGCTATTAATGGTGAACAGGCACATGCTCTTCTTGAAGGGTTCAATATGCCGTTTCGAAAAGATAAGTAAAAGAATTAGGTGTTAACGCATGGCAAAAAAATCATCCGTCGAAAAAAATAATCGACGTAAGTTATTGGTAGCGAAGTATGCGCAGAAAAGAGCTGAGCTGAAAGCTATCGTAAAGAGTGTTTCTTCTTCTATGGAAGAACGTTTAGAAGCACAAGATAAGTTGTCTGCTCTTCCTCGTAACTCGAGTCCTGTTCGCGTTCGCAATCGTTGTGCGTTGACTGGTCGTGCTCGTGGTTATATGGGTTTATTTAAACTTTCTCGAATAATGTTTCGTGAATTGGCTTTGCAAGGTGTTTTGCCTGGCGTTAAAAAGACAAGCTGGTAGGGGTAGGAGATACTATGTCAATAGATACAATAGCGAATTTTCTTACAATTTTGCGCAATAAAGTTATGGCTTCAAGCCCTTATGCAGTTGCTTCTTATTCTAAGATGAATGCTGAGATTGCGCGTATTTTGCATCAAGAAGGGTTTGTTAAAAACGTTGAAGTTTTAGAAGAAACGGAAACTTCTAGAAAGTCTTTAAAAATTGTTTTTAAGTACGTGAATGGTGAATCAGTATTGCATGAGCTTACTCGTATTAGTAAGCCAAGCAGACGTACTTATGCAAAAGTTAAAAATTTAAAACCTGTGATTAATGGTTTAGGAATTGTCATTCTTTCTACCAATCGCGGTATTATGACTGATAAACAAGCAAAAGATGCTTCTCTTCGTATTGGTGGCGAAGTACTTTGCACTGTCTGGTAGGGGAAGCGCATGTCGAAAATTGGAAGAAGACCGATTGCCTTAGGGGACGTTAAAGTTCAAGTTAATGGTCAAGAAGTTCAGTATGCAGGTAAGAATTCATCTGGAGTCCATGTGGTTCCAAATGAACTATCAATTAGTTTTGAAAATGGTGAAATAGGGGTGACCCCTCGTGTGATTAATCGTGTAAGTAAGTGCCTTTGGGGACTTCATCGAGCATTGCTAGCAAATAAAATTCAAGGGGCAGCAAAGCTTTTTGAGCGTCAAGTACAAATTGTCGGGTTGGGGTTTAAGGCTATTCCAAAGGGAAGCACCATCGAATTCTCTTTAGGTTTTAGTCATAAGATTAATTTTCCTCTTCCTGATGGTATTACTTTAGAAGTTGATAAAACAGGTCAGTTGTTGACCTTTAAATCAGCAGATAAAGAACTTTTGGGTCAAACATGTGGACAACTGCGTTTTCTTCGTCCTGTAGAACCTTACAAGGGAACAGGTATTCGTGTAACTACAGATGTAGTTATTCGTAAAACTGGTAAAACAAAAGCAGGTTGATAGCAGCAGGTTTGATAGATTAAGACTAAGGATTAAAACGTGTCTATTCAGCGTAAAATTAAAAACGGTAGAAAAAGAAGAGCGCTTCATGTGCGTAGTAGATTACGCAATGATAGTACTCATCCGCGTATCACAGTGTTCAGAAGTTTGCGTTACATCTATGCTCAAATTGTTGATGATGTCCAACGTAAAACTCTTGTCAGCAGTTCTTCTCTCGTCCTTGACGTGAAAGGTTCTAAAACTGATATAGCAAAGAATGTTGGTAAAGAGTTGGCAAAGCTTGCTTTGGAACAAGGTATTAAACAGGTATCATTTGATAGAGGAAGATTCTTGTATCATGGACGTGTGAAAGCACTTGCTGAAGGAGCTCGCGAAGGCGGCCTACAGTTTTAACATAGTTTGGTAGGATATTAAGGAAAAAAAATAATGTCTGAACATTTAAAAGATGAAATGATCAAAGAAGCTCCTACGATGGTTGACTATGTCATCACCGTTCGTCGTGTTACTAAAGTTACTAAGGGTGGGAAACGGTTTGCGTTTTCAGCTCTTGTAGTAACTGGTGATAAAAATGGGTCTGTAGGCGTTGCGCAAGGTAAAAGTCGCGAAGCCGCAGCTGCCATAACTAAGGCTACAAATAGAGCTCGTAAGAATCTCATACAAATTCCACTTCGTGGATCAACGCTTCCTTATAATGTTGTCGGCAACCATGGATCAAGTACTGTTCTTATGCGTCCTGCTTCTAAGGGAACCGGGGTAATTGCAGGTGGTGCAGTTCGTTCGATTATGGAAGCGCTTGGCGTTAAAGATGTTCTTGCGAAGTCTTTGGGTGCATCGAACCGCATGAACGTTGTAAAGGCGGCGCTTAATGCGTTGGCTAAGCTTCGCTCATTGCGTCATGTTGCACAAACAAGAGGAAAAACTGCTGAGCAAATCATAAAGGGAAGCCATGGAAACTCTACTAAATAATCGCGTTGCGGTCTGTCGCAAACGCAAACGTGTTGGTCGTGGTGGTGCTCGAGGCGGTACGTCCGGTAAGGGTACTAAAGGGCAAAAAGCTCGTTCTGGTGCAGGAAGAAAATTACGTCCTGGATTTGAAGGTGGTCAAATGCCTTTGCACCGTCGTTTACCAAAACGCGGATTTAATAATAATGAATTTAAGAAGTTCTTTACGCTTATTACTTTGAGTCAATTAGAACGTTGTTTTAATGCTGGACAAGAAGTAACAAAAGAAAGTCTTGTTGAAAAAGGACTTGCAAAAAATTCTCGAGAACTTGTGAAGGTTCTGGGAACGGGTACGCTTTCTAAGAAACTGCGTATTGTTGTTGATGCATATAGCGCTTCCGCGGCTCAAGTAATTGCGTCGTGTGGCGGTGAGGCTTGCCTTACAAAAGAGGGGTAAAGTAGTGATCATTTTTAGGAATTTTGGGAATATGTTTCGTATTCCTGAGCTGAGAAAAAAACTGTTATTTACATTAGGCGTGCTTATTGTCTACCGCGTTGGTACGTACATTCCGGTAATTGGGGTGAACGTTAATAAGTTGCATGAGTTCATGCAACAAGCGAGTAAACTGAGTGGGTTACTTTCGTATTTAGATGTTTTTTCTGGTGGAGCATTGGGACAGTGTACCTTGTTTGCTCTTGGTATTATGCCTTATATTACTGCGTCTATTATGATGCAGATTCTTGGGTTTACCATTCCTGAATTTGAGCAATTGCTTAAAGAAGGAGAGTATGGAAGAAAAGTTATTAATCAGTATACCAAGTATCTTGCTTTAGCATTAAGCGTCGTATGGGGCTTTATCTATGTAGGTGGGCTTGAGTCATATGGATTAATAGTTGATCCAGGTTGGATGTTTAGATTTTTGTTTGTACTGTCTTTATCAGCTGGGTCTATGGCAGTTATGTGGCTTGGAGATCAGATTTCTTTGTTCGGTGTTGGTAGCGGTGGATCTATGATCATCTTTGCTGGTATTGTTGCGAAATTTCCTGATTACGTCATTAAAACTATTCATGCAGTGCAAACAGCAAAATTAGACACGGTTATTGCATTATTCATTTTATTCTTTTTTATAGCCGTTACTGCATGCATTATTTTTCTTGAAAAAGGTGAGCGCAAGATTCCTGTACAGTACGCTCGTCGTATTATGGGTAATCGTGTGTATGGAGGTCAAAGTACTTACATTCCGTTTAAGATTAATAATGCGTCGATTATGCCTGTGATTTTCGCTTCATCTATTTTAGGTGTGCCGCGTGGAATCGCTGGTATGCTTGCAAATAAATATAAATTCTTTTCTTTGGTTACACAGAAACTTGTTGATACAGGGTTTTTATTTAATGCTTTGCAATTCGTTCTTATTGTATTTTTCTATTATATTTATACAGCATTAGTTTTTAATCCGACCGAGCTTGCAGATAACATTAAAAAAAGTGGTGGATTTGTTCCGAATGTGCGTCCTGGTAAGAATACAGCAGAGTTTTTTGATTTTGTTTTGACTCGCCTTGGATTGGTTGGAGCGATTTATTTAGGTATTTTGGCTATTTTGCCAAATGTTTTGAGTGCGCTTGTAACTATGCCATTTCAATTGGGAGGCACAGCCCTTTTGATTGTTGTTGGTGTTGGACTAGAAACATCTTCACAAATTGAATCGTATTTGATTGAGCGCAATTACGAAGGTTTTCTGACTTCGGGTAGAATTAAATCAATCAAAGGAAACAACCGTTGAATTCCACGAAAAAAATCATAGTATTTTTGGGAGCTCCTGGCTCAGGTAAAGGAGCTCTTTCTCGTCTTTGTATTGAAAATTTTGGTTGGAAGCAACTTTCCACAGGGAATTTATGCCGAAAGCATGTTTCAGAGGGGACGTTGCTTGGTCAGCAAATAGATTTTGCTTTAAAATCTGGTACACTAGTTTCGGATGATGTGATTATCGATATGGGTAAGCAGTGGATTGAGCAAGAAATTGAGAGCACAGATGCTTTAATTCTTGATGGCTTTCCAAGAACAGTGGTTCAGGCGACTGGTTTTTTGAAATTTTTTGATGAAAATTATGATAAAGTAAAACTTATTATCGTGGAGCTTCGGGTTCCTGATCATGAGATAATTGAGCGTCTTAGCGCTCGATGGGTTTGTTCCAACAAAAGTTGTCAGGCAGTTTTTTCGGCACGAATTGAAAAATTAAAACCTCGCACTCCGGGTGTATGTGATTTTTGTTCTTCTTTTTTGATTCAACGTAATGATGATAAAGTAGAAGTTGTTGCTGCTCGACTTGCAACATATCATTTGCATTGTGAAAAGCTTACAAGCTTTTACAAGAACGCAGGGTATGTGGTTCATGTTATTGATGGCAACAGGGGTAGTATGGAAGTTTTTGAAAGCTTTCTTAATCACGTGAGAAATGCATGATCACTATTAAGAATAAGCTTGCGATACGTAAGATGGAAACAGCGGGGAATTTTTTGGCTGAAATATGCCTTGAGATAGAAAAAGAACTATTGGTTGGAGTTAGCACGCTTTATATTGATACCTTATTAAGTCAAAAATTAACTCAGAGGGGATTGGTTTCGTGTACTAAAGGGTATATGGGCTATAGGCATAGTAGTTGTATTTCTTTGAACGATGAAGTTGTTCATGGTGTGCCTTCTGAAAAAATAAAATTGGCATCTGGTGATTTAGTAAAAATTGATATTTGTGCTTCTTATCAGGGGTATTGTGCGGATATGGCACGGTGCTTTTTTGTAGAAAAAAAAGAGATTAGTAGCGAAAAATTAGTAAAAACCGCTCAAGAATCTTTGGATGCTGGAATAGCTCAGATGAAAGTTGGCTCACGGCTAACTAACATTTCTGCAGCAGTTCAGCAGATAGTGGAAGCTCAAGGGTTTGGTGTTGTTCGGGATTTTGCGGGACATGGCATTGGTAAACGTATGCATGAAGAACCTGAGATACTTAACTATGGTAAGCCGGGACAAGGTCCTTTGCTTCAGGTGGGTATGGCTTTTGCAATAGAGCCTATGATAACTGCAGGGTCTTATGAAGTATATGTAACTGGTGATGGATGGACTGTTAAAACAAAGGATAAAAGTTTGGCTGCACATGTTGAAGATACAGTGGTCTTGACTGATAATGGGCCGAGAGTTCTGACTCGCTTAGAAAATAATGGGGAGGTAGGGCTATAATGGAACCAAAAAAGCAAAAAGAAGATGTGATCAAAGTAGATGGGATTGTTCGTGAAACATTACCAAATGCTATGTTTAGAGTGGAGATAGAGGGTGGGCATGTTGTTTTAGGGCATGTATCCGGCAAGATGCGCATGAACTATATCAAGATTCTTCCTGGTGATCGTGTTGCTTTGGAGCTTTCTCCTTACGATTTAGGTCGTGGAAGAATTGTCTTACGGTATAAGAATTAAGTAAAAAGAGAAAGCGGACGCTATGAAAGTAAAAACATCTGTTAAAAAAATTTGTAACGATTGTTGTGTTGTTAAACGTGGGCGAGTAGTTCGCATTATCTGTAAGAAGAATCCACGTCATAAACAAAGACAAGGGTAATCAGGAGTATTGTGCTATGGCACGTATAGAAGGTGTAACCTTACCATATAATAAGCGAATCGAATTCGGTTTAACCTATGTGTTTGGTATCGGAATTAAAAGTTCACGAGATATTTTAGAGAAGCTTCAGATCGATCTTAACACTCGTGTTAAAGATCTGAGTGATGATCAAGTTGGTGCTATCCAAAAGGAAGTAACAACACAGTACAAAACCGAAGGTGAATTGCGTAAATCTATTTCATTAGATATTCGTCGTCTTCAAGAAATCGGTTCATACCGTGGGCTTCGCCACAAGAGAGGCTTGCCTGCAAGAGGACAGCGCACAAAAACTAATGCGCGTACTCGTAAGGGTCCTCGTAGATCGACAAATATTGTTGCATTAAAACGCAAAGTTACTAAGAAATAAGGTGTGACGCATGGCATATAAGCAAAAATCAAAAAAACATAAAAAAGTACGCATTGAAACCGTAATTGCCCACGTTAAATCTTCCTTCAACAATATTTTGGTTTCTATTACCAACCCAGAAGGTGAAGTACTGTTGCGTTGTAGCGCAGGAAAACTTGGTTTCAAAGGTGCTCGTAAAGGTACCCCGTTTGCAGCTACTCAGGTTGGCACCACGCTTGCTAAAGATATGGCAAATTTTGGTGTTCGTACTTTGGAAGTTAATCTTCAAGGACCAGGATCTGGCCGTGATTCTATTGTGAGAGCATTTCAATCTTCTGGTTTTTCTATTTCCATTTTGCGTGATGTTACTCCTCTACCACATAATGGATGTCGTCCTCCAAAGAAACGCAGAGTATAATTGACAGGTGAATGGGAAATTTTATGAATAAAAAGAATGTAAAAGTAACGGCAACAGCTGGTAAAGAAAACAAGCTTGAACAAAAGGCTTCCGAAAAACGTCAACGTAAGTTGTCTGAGTATGGTAAGCAACTTCAAGAAAAACAAAAAGTGAAAGAAATGTACGGCGTGCGTGAAAAGCAATTTCGTCGTTTTTTTCACAATGCTTCGATACAACAACAAGGTGCTCCTGGTGAAAACCTTTTGAGTCTTCTTGAACGTCGTCTTGATAATGTCATTTATCGTCTTAAATTGTCTGTTACTCGCCGTCAAGCACGTCAAATTATTGCTCACGGTCACGTACTAGTTAATGATGGAAAAGTATATTCTCCTTCTTTTCTAGTAAGCATTGGCGATGTTGTTTCGTTGGTTGATAATGTAGCTTCAAAAACTAAGTTTCTTGAACAAGTTATCGACAAACGTCTTAACATTGGTATCAAAGTACCGGAATGGCTTGAATTGAATAAAAAGGATCGTAAAGGTCAAATTTTACGTTTTCCTGTAAGAGCAGATATTCAAGTGCCTATCGAAGAACATTTGATCGTTGAGTTGTACTCGAAGTAATCGTAGAAGAATTAGTAGCTAAGATGCGTGTGGGGACCATACATGAGTAAAGACTATCAACCATTAACGATTCCACGTTTATCGTGGGATAAAAAAGCCTTGACTGAATCGTTCGGGGAATTTGTTGCACAGCCACTTGAACCAGGATTTGGAATTACGCTGGGTAATGCACTTCGTCGTGTATTGCTTGGAGGGATTGAAGGCGCTGCAGTAACATCAGTGATTATCAAGGGTGTTAACAATGAATTTTCTGTGCTTCCTGGTGTCGTACAAGATGTAATGCAACTTTGTTTGAATATTAAGCAAGTTGTTGTTCGCAGCAAGGATGGAAAACCGGGAAAGATGACGGTAAGTATTCAGAACGGAGGGACTGCCCGAGTTTCTGATATCAAAGCTGACAGCAATTTAGAGCTAGTTAATGGTGACCATGTTATTGCTCAAGTAGCGGTAGGTGGATCTCTGGAAATAGAGTTCTTTGTTGAACCTGGTCGTGGGTATCGTCCTGCACAATGGCCAGAGGGAGTGACGCTTCAAGAAGATGGTCGAATTTATTTAGATGCGATGTTTTCACCTGTTGCAAAAGTAACATTTGAAGTTGAAAAGACTCGCGTTGGAAAAGAAATCGATTACGATAAGCTTATTCTTGCTATTCACACCAATGGAGCTATTAATCCTCTTGAGTCACTTAATTATGCAGTTTCTGTGTTGCGTACGCAATTAGAACAGTTTTTGGTAGATACAGAGATTCCATTTAATGAAATTTCTACTCCTGAAGAAGAAGAGATTCAAGTTGCACCAGAACCAATGGGCGAACTTTTGTTTAAAGGTGTGCCAGTAGATCTTCTTTTAAAGCCAATTGATGAGCTAGAGCTTTCAGTTCGCGCTCACAACTGTTTGATGAATGCAAGCATTAAGCGAGTGATTGATCTTGTTAATCTAAGTGAAGATGAAGGATTGCGTATCAAAAATTTTGGTCGTAAATCTTTGAACGAAGTTAAAGAAAGTATGAAGGCATTTGGTCTTTCGTTTGGTATGAACATCACGGAAGATGATCTGAAGAAGCTTATGAAAGAACATGGTACTGTTGCAGTTGATGAGCAATAATACGAATGCAAGAGGGATAAACCAATGAGACATCAATCAGGTAAAGTAAAATTAAACGTTAAAGAGTCGCACAAAAGATCGTTAATGCGTAACCAAGTTATTCACTTGATTATGTACGGTCATTTGACAACTACAAGAGCACAAGCAAAAGAAGTAAAGCGTTTGGCAGAAAAGGTGATTACCCTTGCTCGCAAAGGTCCTGACTTTAACACCAAGCGTCGCGTTCGCGCCTTGTTGCCTTATAAGCTTGATGCGCTAAAAATATTGTTCACTGACATCGCTCCACGTTATGTGGAACGTCCAGGTGGCTATACACGCTTGATTCCAATGGGTCGTCGTCCAAGTGACACAGCGACTATTGCGCGTCTTGAATGGGTGTAAAAGGCTGAATTAGCTTTAACAACCTAAGAATTTAAGGGTTACGGATAACTTCGTAGCCCTTTTTTGCGTCCATTTTTTAAAGAGCGATTTGAGAGTTCTTTAATCTAAAGCGGTTGGCTTCAGTAAAAAGTGACCAATATAATTCCTCAAAACGAGGTCATTACAAATAGAATATTAAAACAGGAGTATTTTGTGAGGCTTATTTTTATGTCGATAAGCTTATCTGAAAAGGGTCTTGGAGGGGGCGTTTGCACTCATGTTGTCAGCTGCTAGAATGGTTCATAACTGTTTGCACCGATGTGTAAAACAGGCGTGAAAATGTGTGAGGTTATTATGTTCATGGAGGTTAATCATGAATAAACAATTTTTATCATTACTATTACTAACATCTTTTGCTGGAACAATGTCTGCTTCAACTGCATTAGTTCCTTATGTCAAACCTGCTTTTACTTTGGTAGGTGGGGTTGCTTCTTTTGGTGCTAAAGCATCTGCTTTTATGGCTACTGTTGGGTCTAAGTTTGCAGGTCTTGGTGGTACGGCACAAGAAGCGCTTATTGTTACTCCATTGGCAGGTGCTGGTGTTGCTACTGGAACAATTCTTTCAAACAATGCTGGTATTGCTAACATTACTACTCCATTGGTAGATGCGGCTGCTAATGCTACTGCTACATTACTTAAAGACCATGGGTTTTCAAGTGTCGAAGCTATGGAAACTGCAATAGAATTAGCTCAAGGAAAGACTCCAGAAGCTATGGCTATTGCTACACAGTTCGGTTGCAAGAGCCCAATTGGTTTAGAGTTGGCAATTCGAGGTGTTCAAGACCAAGCTAGAGCAAAAGCTTTAGTAGAATATAATGCACTTCCTTTTCTAGAAAAAGCTAACCTTGCAGTTAGATCAGCTGCTTCTGCTGTTAAATCTTCTGTATCACATGGAGCACAGGTTGTTGTTGATGCTGCAAAATCTCATCCTAAAACAGCTATTGCTACTGGTGTTGTTGCTGCTTCTGCTCTTGGGTACCTTGGGTACAGATATTTTACTGCATCTCATTCAATCAGTTTGACTGAACAAGAAATGGTAAATTTCGAAATACATATGAATAGAGCTAAATCGCTTGGTAGCAAAATAAATAGAACTCCATCGTTTAACGATGTAACTATTATCGAATCAGTATTTACAACTGAAGCTACTGGACTTCCTAAAAAAGCTGTTGCTGCATTGAATGAGTATGTTGCTGTTTCTTGTAAACTAGCTGATTTTAAATACTTAAGCAGAAACAACTATATGACTGATGAACGTAAAGCGCTTAAACAACAATTAGAAGCTCGTCTTGCTCAAGTTACTGCTAAACTTCCAGTTGCTGCATAACTACAAACGATCTTGATTGATTATACAACCTATTAGCATCTAGACGTACGTGATGGTGAGGAGCTCTTTTTGCGAGAGCTCCTCTTTTCTAAAGGTGGATGTAAGCAAAGAATCCACGTAGTAAAATAAAGAGAGTAGTTTGAAAATTTGCTTCTTTGGGTAAAAACATAAAATTGATGTTTCTAGTAATTCATGGAGGTTAATCATGAATAAGAATCTAATACTAACAGCTCTTTTAGTAGCTGTATCGTGTCAATCAGTTTCAGCTATTGTTATGCCTACATTTGAAGTTCCTGTTGTAATAAGTAACGCTTTTACGAATGTAACTTCATTTGTTGGGAATCACAAAATTGCTGCGGCTACTGTTGTTGGTATCAGTGCTCTTGCTGTTGCTGGGTACAAGTACCTTACAAGAGAAAAAACATGGGTTGAAGGAAATTGTGTTAAGTCAGAGAAGCGTAATATTTTTGGAACTATGGTAAGTAAAGGTTTTACTTGTTTTAAATCCCCTGAAGATGCAGTTGCTGCAAAAAAAGCAATGTCATTGAAAACTTTGAAAACAGCTGCTGAAATACAGCGTACAAATCCAAACTTGGTTCTTAGGGCTATGACTCCTGCTGAAAAAGAACAATTTGATCGAGATGTGCAAGCTTTTCGTCAAGAACAGCACCGCGTATTTAACGGCATATTTTGTCGAACTACTAGATAAATTTTTCCGATAGATAGATACAAAAGGGGCGTTTTCTTTAGAAGGCGCCTTTTTTTTGGTTTGCAACAAATGAAGACTTTTTCTTGTTACATCTGGGTACCCGTACGTTTACTTCGTCTGGTCAGATTGCTACGCATTCTGCTGCGACTACCGTTCTCTGGGTATGACGGGGTGGCGCGGAAGCTTCTTGTTGTTTAATAAAGAAAGTACCGTGTCAGGCGGAACTGAGTTGTCACCCATTAGGGTGCGACGAACGATTGCAGCCGCAAAAAGCAATCAAACAGCATGTTTGTGCACGGGTTTTTAGGGGGTGTGCAAGCACCCCATGAATGCCCCGCGCACAGCGGATACTTGCGTCTTGTTCTCAAGAAAATAAGAATAAAAATTTGATTTTAAAGAAGCTGTTTCTTTAATGCCGCGCGCATAGCGCGCTACCCTTGTTCCCGTACATAGGCATGAGATCCATGCGGCCCCTTTTCAATGGAAAAGTGTACCGGAAACTGATCCTTCATGGCAGATAAATGGGACACAATAATAATTTTTTCAAAGTCTCCCTGAATTTTATAAATCGCGTCCATAATGCGCCCCAATCCTTCTTCATCTTGTGAACCGAATCCTTCATCAATAATTAAAGTCTGCAGCGAAGTGCCTGCACGTCGAGCAAGCAATTTTGAGATGGCGATGCGTAAAGAAAAATCAATACGGAAAGCTTCACCTCCTGAAAACATTTCATACGGCCTGATGCCACTGTTATCGGAAATATTGATATCGAGTGTTTCTTTGACTCCACCTTTTTTTAAATCGCGTAATGATTCAATAAAGATATGAGCTTGGTTATCAGTTAAGCGAGAAAGCAAATCGTTTGCTTCTTGCTCAATTTCGGGCAGAGCATCTTCAATCAATAATGCTTGGATACCATCTTTGCCGAATGCTTTTGCAAGAAATTCGTAATCGGTAAGTTCGTGCTGAATTTTTTTTGATTGTTCATCAAACTGTTTGTGTTGCAGTACTTGTTGATCAAGTTTAGCGCTTACTGCTTCGAGCTTTCCTTTTTCAAGAAGAAGTATCCCTTTTTCTTGCGTGATGGCATGTGCTTTTTGAGCATGTGCTTGTTCTTGAGCTACTGCAGTTTTTTCTTCTTCAGGTAACGTTGCAAAGGCTTCTAGTCGTTGTGCTAATTGTTTTTCTTCTACTTGCATAGCGCGAATACGTTGGGCAAGTGCATGAGTTGTTTTTTTACGGTCATCTTGTAGCGCTCGTTGTTCATCCTGTTTATTCCATTGCTGTAATTGGTTTTCAAGGAGCACTTGTTTTTCGGTAAGGGCTTTAAGATGGGTAGGAAGAGCACCATTCTTTTTCAAAAACTCTTCGTGTACCACTTGTTCTTTTTTGAGCGATTGATACTGCTCGTTTTCAGTTAATGCTTTGAGCGCGTAACTTTGGCCTTCTGCAAGGGTCTTGTGTGCATCTTTTAATTTTTTTTCTGTAGCCGTGTACTGGTCAGAAAGAAGTATTGCGGTCTTTGCGTGTTCTGCAAGGGTGGTCGTAAATGTCGTGTACATTTTTAAGAGCTCGTCAGTTTCTTTACTTAAGGTAATGGCTTGCTTTTGTTTTTCAATCTGTTCTTTGAGTTTTTGCAAAATCTTTTTAAGGCGAGTAACTCGATGCGCTAAGAATAGTTCTTGTTGTTCAAATTTTTTTGCAAGAAAGCGTTTACGTGCAAGAGAAAGATTCTGTTCGCATAATGGACAACTTGGGTTATCTGCATCATGAGCAAGGAGTTGTTTGTGGTTGAGGTTTTGTTGCTCTTGCGTTACTCGTTTTCCTTCTTGCACCCACTTTAAATAGAATGTTTTTTGTCGCTCAAACTGTTTTTCAAGGGTAGCAGTATCATTAATCAATAAGGCCGGATCGGCCATTTTTTGTAATGACTCAATATTTTTTTGGCATGCTTCTTGCTCAGCGGTTACTGCGGCGATGGTAGTTTCATTCTCAATGTGCGCCTTGCTCACATTTGTTAATTCAGCGTTGAGCCGTTCAATGGCGAATTTTTTTTCTTGCAGTTGTTGTTCGTTATGTAGTCGTAAACGAGTGGTGCATTCTTGTTCTTCTGCCTTGAGGCTTAATAATTTTTCTTTATGTTCAAGGAGCTCTTGATACGTACTGTGACACTCAGCACGTTCTTGTGCAAGAATGTTTTTTTCTGTTTCTATTTTTTTACGATCAGGGAGTAAGAGTTGTTGCTTATGCGTTTTTTTCCAATCAGTAACTTGAGTACGAAAAGTTTCTTCTTGCACTTGTCGCTGTTTGACTGCTTGTTCATATTCAAAATGTATGAGTTTAAAATCTGATTGTTTTTTAAAAAGAGCGGTACGGGTCAATTCAAGATTTTTTTTCTCTTCGATAACTTCTTGCTCTTGTTTTGCAAGGGTGGTGATGCGTGTCGTTGCTTCGTAAAGTTTTTCTTTCACCGGAGCAAGCTGTTCTGTTTCGATGGCTAAATGTTCACTGATTTTTGCGAGCTTTTCTTTTTCTTGCGTGAGTGTACGTATTTTTTCTGATGCAAGTTTTTTCGCTTTTTCATAACGATTTAAGCCTAAAATATTGGCAAGAACATCTTTACGTTCTTTAGGTAGTTTTTTTGAAAATTCATTTGCCTGACCTTGGCGCAAGAATGAAGAGTTGATAAATGCTTCGTAATCAAGACCGATCATTTGTTCTATTTTTTCTTGTGTCTTACGAATTGTTTTTTCGGTTAACGAGGCATAGGAGTCAGTTGCATGAGTGTATGTGCCAAAATCGACATGAGCACTTGGTTTACCATATTTTGTCGAGTACATACGGCGTACACGGTACCCCTGCCCATTGAAAATAAAATCAAGACAAACCATCATATCTGTTTGCCCAAGGCGCAGTAATCCATGATCAGGTTTTGACTGTGCATTTACTTTTCTGGCTTGTCCCCACAATGCCCAGGTAATGGCATCAAGAAGCGCAGATTTTCCATGACCATTTTTTCCCGAAAGACAAATAAGGCGATAACGAGTAAAATCAATAACTTGTGGCGTTGGGCCATAACTGAGAAAGTTTTGGATTGTGAGTTTGAGTGGGATCATGCGCGTTTCCTTAGTGCCTATGCGACTAACCAATAACGTGTATTGTAACAAAAAAGAGCGGAGTTTTACATGCAAGATCATATTTTTCGTATGTATGATATTCGGGGAATCGTTGGTGAAGAATTATGTGTTGCACAAGTCTATGATTGTGCACGTGCTTTTGCGCTTTATGCATTACAGCTGTATCCCGAACTTACAACGGTTGCAGTTGGAATGGATGGCCGTGTGCATTCGCCTGCTATCAAAAATGAATTTATTCGTGGGCTGCAAGATAGTGGTCTCTCCGTCATTTTTATTGGGATATGTCCAACACCAATAATTTCATTTGCTGAATACTGGCTGCCGGTACAAGCTGCGTGCATGATTACTGCATCCCATAATCCAAAAGAATATAACGGGATCAAATTTTTTCTTAACAAACAGCCTCTTTTTAATGAAGATCTGCAATGCGTAAAAGCGCTCTTTAAAAAACAAATGTATGTTATCGCTGAAGAAAAAGGTTTATATCAAGAGCATTCTCTTATTCCTGAATACGTGAGTTTTCTCAAGCGACTCTTTCCTCATCTTGTAGGGAGCGCTCTTCGAGTGGTTTTTGATTGTGGTAATGGAGCAGTTGGTGCTGTGTTACCAGCAGTGTGTAAGGCGTTTGAATTTTCACAGGCTTCCATTTTATATGGAGATATTGATGGTACGTATCCGAATCATGAAGCAGACCCATCAGTTGCTGAAAATATGAAAGATCTACAAGACGAAGTGTTAAAAACAGGTGCTGCTGTTGGCATCGCTTTTGATGGCGATGGAGACAGAATGGGAGCGGTAACTGCTTCAGGAAATGTGGTACCAGGAGATCGTTTATTGGGTGTTTTTTCTGCTGCTCTTCTTGCAGATATTCCTGGAGCAACCGTGGTGTGTGATGCAAAATGTTCAAGTGGGCTGCAAGAATACGTTGAACGGTTGGGTGGTTATCTTGTTTTTTCTCCTTCTGGCCATGCTTTTTTACGTAAGGCTATGGAGTGTAAAAAAGCGGTTGTTGCAGGGGAATTAAGTTGCCACTTTTTTTTCAAAGATCGTTATTTTGGCTATGACGATGGTCTTTATGCTGCTTTACGACTACTTGAGCTACTGGAATTTTCGGGAAAATCATTAGATGAACAGGTAGAGATGTTCCCTCGCCGAGTAAGTTCACCTGAATTTCGTATTCCCTGTCTCCAAGGTGAAGGGGTGGTGATGGTAGCAAAGGTTACGGAACGAGTGAGAGCTTTGACGGGGGTGCACATTTCTACCGTTGATGGAGTACGCATTGCGTTGCAAGAAGGGTGGGGTTTGTTGCGAGCCTCTAATACGCAGTCGGTTGTGTGCCTTTGTTTTGAATCTGATTCAGAGAAAGGGTTGGCAGTTGTGCGTTCTTTTTTTATAGAATTGTTGCAGGAATGGTATACGAGAGATTTTTTAAATACAGCGTTACGGTGTGACGTTGATGCAGATAAGGAGCGAACTTGAGACTTATAGGATTACACATGCGGCTGACATCGACCCCTTCTGCTTTGCTTGATAGGGCTCATGCGTTAGGCAGTCCTCTTGTTCAATGTTTTTTTATCGCTCAGGGAGCTAGTACGTATGTCCCTTTCCCCCCCGAAGAAATTGCTTTGTGTCTTACCAAGCGAGATCTCTTTCAGCAAATGTATGTTCATGCTTCGTATTGGGTGAATCTTGCTGGGCGCTACAATAATGGCTGGCGACCATTTCAGCGTGAGTTAGAATTGGCAAAACAGTTGAATTTTACCCACATGGTTATTCATCCAGGTTCTGCAACGGGGTGTCCTTCAAAAGAGGAAGGGATTGAGTACCTTGCTCGTGCGTTAAATAAAGCGCTTGTGGATGAAAAAGACATTATGATTGTTCTTGAAAATACCGCTCATGCTAATAAAACAGTAGGTGGTGATGTTCAAGATTTTAGAAAGCTTTTAGAACTTCTTGATAAACCAGAAAAAGTTGCGTTTTGTCTTGATTCCGCTCATGCATTTTCTTACGGGTATGATCTTTCAAACTCTGCTGGAGTGACTACGTTTCTTGATGAAGTTGATCAATGCATCGGAGCGGAACGAGTGGTGGCGCTTCATCTTAATGATTCGGCTGAGTTGTTAGGATCTCGTATTGATAAACATGAAATTCCTGGAGAAGGAAAAATAGGAGCAGAAAATTTAAAACTTTTTATGAATCATCCTAAATTTTTACATACTTCGGTGATTCTTGAATTACCGGTGGTTTCTGATGAACGAGAACGTGAAATTTTGCAAACAGTACAGGGATGGGATCGTTCGTAGAGCTTGTTTGATCTTGCATTAGTCTGAAAAATCTTTATTCTAAAGAAATACATTTTAGTGCTGCATAAAAGGTGGGGCTCATAGCTCAGGTGGTTAGAGCAATCGGCTCATAACCGAGAGGTCCCAGGTTCAATCCCTGGTGGGCCCACCAGATTCACCAAACCGCGTTATAGCAAGAAAGGGTATAATCGTATGGAAATAACACCTTTCAGTCGCTTCATAGCTCTCATACAGTTTGATCAATCACATGGTTCTTTAGAAAAAGAGTTGGAAATAGCAACTACGCTTTTAGATACGATTCAGGATCAGCTTGCTGAATATGAACGAGAATACGAAAAAGAGCGAACCTTCGTCCAAAGTTTGCGTAAAGAGGTTGATGTCCAAGAACTTGAGATGCGTTCGTTAGATGAAAAAGAAAAAATTTCCCGTGAGCGTTCTGCTCTTGCTAGTTCCACAAGAGAATATCAAAGCTTTAAAAAAGAATGTGATCAGTTTAAACAACAGCAGCATGAGCATGAAGAAGTGCTTTTAGAAGCATGGAGCGTATTTGAACAAGCACAGAAATTTTTTGAAGCAAAGTCAGCAGCTTACAAAGAAAAAAAAGCAGCATTGCAACAAGAAATTGATATTCAGGAAGAAAAAAAACAAGCAGTGTTAACTGCTCTTGTTGATCATGAAGAAGCGCGTAAAGCATATTTAGTGAATCTTCCTACAGAATGGTTGGAAAAATATAATCGTATGCGTAACGTTGTTTCTAATCCGGTGGTAGCGCTTGTTGCAGGGACTTGTGGTGGGTGTTCGTACATGCTTACGCAGCAGGTTATTATGGCGCTTGAACAGAATAAACTTATTCAATGTTCAGGATGTTTCCGATTAATGTACAAAAATTTTGATCAGGCGCAGAATCCTGCGCAGCCTTTGTAGCATGACCGGAGAAGTTCGCGTATGACTCTTTCTAAAAGCTGGCATGTCTATGTTGACGGAGCCTCTCGGGGTAATCCAGGTCCAAGTGGGGCTGGTATTTATCTTTTGCATAATAAAGAAGTTGTTGCGCGACGGGGCTATTTTTTAGGCAAGCGCACTAATAATGAAGCAGAGTATCTTGCTCTTTTAATTGGTGTTTTTTTGGTAAAAAAAGAAGGAAAGCCAGGGGATAAACTACATGTTTTTTCTGATTCTCTTTTGCTTGTTAAACAAATGAACGGTGAATATCGCGTTAAAAAACCGGAACTTCAAGTTCTCCATGGATTGGTAAAAGAACATGCTGCTTCGTTTACGTGCACCTTTGAGCATGTCTATCGTGAAAATAATGTGCAAGCTGATGCGCTTGCCAATGCTGGTATTGATACTAAAACTCAGCTTCCTCTTTTTTTTATTTCTTTATTGCGTGCTCATGAAATTTATATTTAAAATATTTATTATAAGTTGTTGTTTTGTTTCGGCGCTTTCTGCTCTTAACGTACGTGTATTATTGCGCGATGATCAAGAAGAACCATGGCATATTTCTTCGACAAAGGGAGTTGTACTACGGGATGCACGCCAAAAAGACAGGGTTTTTCCTCAAGCGTCTACCGTACACACGTTGACTATTCAAAAAGAAGGGGACTCGATTCGTGTTAATGGTAAAAAGCTTTCTTCAAAATTGGCATGGATTGAACCTTCTGATAAGCATCTTACGATTGATGAAAAAACATATGACGGACAATTTTTATTAGCATACGAAAAAAATAAATGGTTGCTGATTAATGTGGTTGATAGCGAAGAGTATTTGTATTCTGTGTTAAAAACAGAAAGTTGGCCAGGGTGGCCGCTTGAGGTGAATAAGGGATTTGCGATTGCGTGTCGTAGTTATCTTTTGCATCAATTGCTTTCTTCTCGCGATCGAGAATCTATTTATCATATTAAGAGCACTAACTACCATCAAACGTATCAGGGAATTCATGATGATAAGGTGCTGCGTCAGGCGGTAGAAGAAACGCGTGGTATTTTTCTTGCTTATAATCAAGAGCCTATTTTAGCGATGTTTGATTGTTGTTGTGGAGGGGTTGTCCCTGCAAAAATTGCTAACGGTATGGATTTTGAAAAGGTTCCCTATTTGGCTCGCAAAAAGGCATGTACCTTTTGTAAAGGCACTAAATTGTATGAGTGGAAAGCGACGTATACAGTTGAACAATTCACGTCAATTATGCAAGAATCGCGCGATCATATTGTGCATCCTATTAGGGATATTAGCATTGTGGATAAAGATAAAGCGGGCTTAGTAAAAAAAGTAACTATTAAAACAAAGCGTGATTTTTTTACGGTAACTGCTCGCCAAATGAACCTTCTTTTCAAGGGTGTTAAAAGCTATTGTTTTTCAGTTTTAAAACGGGGAAAGACAATAACAGTTAATGGAAAAGGGTATGGTCATCATTTGGGTATGTGCCAATGGGGGGCTCGTGAAATGGTGCGGCAAGGATGGTCATATAAAGATGTTCTTCAATTTTATTATCCCGATACCTATTTTATGCAGCTTGCTCAGACGTCATAGTCATTGCGAGCTTGCAAAGCAATCCCTCCAGTACTTGTTTTCATAAAAAAATACTGCCTGATTTCTCATTGGTTAAATAAGGGAAGAATAGTTCAATGTATTCAAAAGAAAGTTTTTTCAGAGTTTTTTTGTTTCTGGATTATCAGTTTTTAAAAGTGAATTAAGGCAATGAGTGTTATGCAAGGGGCGCTGGTTTTCCCAAGCGTGTGCTGATGACCCATGTAATAATAAAAAAATAAAAAATAATCTAGAATATTCCATAGATCTAACTTCTTTTTTTAAGGCCAATAGGCTAGTTTTATTTCTCTTCATATTTTCAGGATAGGTGATTCTGCCATGATAATGCAATGTTTTATAGTTTGATAGTGTGATTATTGAGCTTAATAATTGCTTAAAAATAAAATTAATCTTTCCCAAGAAATAAGAGATTAACATAGCCATTCCGCTCGTCATCCTCAGCGATACGAGAGCTGCGGTAGGGTACGTCGTACCCTGCTAGGCGAAGTGAGCGTAAGGATCCAGGATAATTGCACAAAAATCATTACAGTGAATAAGTATGAAAACTAAAAATCAAGTCGAATGAATCAGAGTGATTCATTTCTTTGATAAATTAAGATGACTTTGGTGTAGTTTCTTTCTGGATCCTTACGCTCGCTTCGTTTGGTCGGTGCACTTCTCAATGCACCGCTGCGACTTACGCCTCGCTGAGGACGACGAGTGTGCGGGATGGAAAGAAAAGTAAGGGTAAGTTTAAAACTCAACAGAACCTACATAATCATTAAAAATTTAAGAAAAGGAAAATGTATGCCTGGGTATAAAGCGCATATAGTTGGTGGAGTGATGACTTTTGCAGCGATCAGTTTTGTATTGAATAACTATCTGCAACCACTGCCAGTAGTGGCTTTTCAATGGTTGGGGGCTACTATTTTGGGAGCATTGTTTCCTGATGTGGATATTAAAAGTAAGGGGCAGGGAATTTTTTACAAAGGAATGCTTGTATGTCTTGTGCTGCTGTTATGGAAACGGCAGGCATATCTTTTTGTGATTATGAGTTTTTTAGCATTAGTTCCAGTGTTGGTGCGCCATCGAGGGTTGTTTCATCAAGTGTGGTTTGTGATAATTATGCCATTGGGAATTGCTTTTTTAGTAGGGCAATCATTTCCCGTGCATAGTATAGCGCTCTTGCAAACTGCTAGTTTTTTTTGTGCAGGAGCGCTATCGCATCTTATTTTAGACCGAGTGTTTTAGTGCGATTAGTTGTTCTATATAGTGAGGACATTTGATAGCTTTTTTACAATCAGGACATTGAGCCTTTTTTTTAATAGCATTATGCCGGATATTTTCTTTTGTAGGTACAAAACAATAGCGTGCTGCAAAGAGCGTTGCCGCTTTGCGATCTTTTGTAAGATCTTCTGAAGGCTCTAAAGATGGTAGTGTTTTCGATGATTCAGCCGCAAAGCAATTTAAGTTTAATAAGCATAGTGTTAAGAGTAATATTCTTTTTTTCATATTAGTGTCTTTTTTTTAATAGATACTTTAATTTACCTCTATAATTCTATATATTATTTTCTATTTGTCTATTGCTTGATTTGAGTGTTTGCTCGAATAAGATTGTTCTACTAGTCTTATAATGTATTTATTGTGTGATTTTTTAAAAAAATGAAAGGTTGTTATATGAGTTATTTTTATAACAGTTATATGTTTAAAATGTTTTTGAGCGCTTTTTCATTTTTTTCTATCGGCAATAAGCCTGTAATCTACGATTCTTTTAAAGAACTTATTGGTATGGGGGAACAACAGTTCTTTGATCAGTATGGATTTTCTGATGCTGGTAAACAGTTTTTGAAAAATAAGTTAGAAGGCAAGCAGGGAACATTTTATGTAAAACAGGTTGAGCCTTTTGATTCGGCTGCGCTTGCAGTAATGGCCCAAAAAGAAAATGGGTGTTTTACTTCTAAAGTAAAATTTTCAATTATTGAAGGTGGAGAGATTCCGACAGGGAAATCTTTTCAAAGGCATCTTGATGTTGCCGCGCTACAAGCACTACCAGAAAATAATGGGGCAGTGTTTCAAGTTGCTTCAAATCTTAATGCGCTTGAATTAAACGGTACAAAAAAAGAACGAATTTATACCTATATTCCTTTGCGAACACAGGGTGAAATTTGTGCTCTTTCTGCAATGCCAGGTATTATTGATCGCATGTATCTTCAGTCTCCAATAAATTTTCTTAAGAATTTTAATTGGCAGGGCCCTGTTACGTATACAGAAGGATATTTTCCATGTATGTCTGAAATGAATACTCGTTTTAAAGACATGACCTATGATGACATTGTGCGGACTTGCTCAACCTTGTCTGTTGGAGTACAAAAAAATGTACGTGTAACTTCTGGCTTGCGTGATTACATACAGAAGCATTGGACTCTCGTAGCATTTAAAGCTGTTCCGGTACAAGGAATTGATCAACGTATTACCCAAGTTTTTACTGCTGCGTTAGATCCTTATAATAATAGTATGCTTACTAAGACGCTTGGTTTTGAAAATCTCGCGCGTACCTTATTGCATGGAGCGTACAAAGGAACTTTTGATGTTGCCTATGATTTGAAGGCCAAAAAAATCTTTTTGACGTTAGTTGGTGGTGGCGTTTTTCAGAATAAATTCGAATGGATAGCAGAAGCGCTTCAAATAGCTTTTCTGGATTTTAGTTATAAAAAAGGGACAGCTAGTCTGCCCGTTGAAGTTGTTCTTATTCTGTATCATATTCCTGCCCATCAAAAATTGACTGAAGATTGGAAAAAAACAGAAAATTGTTTTAAATGGTTGGTATTTAAAAGCAATGGTACTTGGACGCGTTATATGAGTTCTGGGAAAAAAGTAGCGTGCCCACGCACAAAAATATAGTCATTCCCAGCGAGCGGAAGTTGCAGCAGAGCACATAGTGCTCTGGCCAAACGAAGCGAACGGTAAGGAGATCTACAAATAAAGAGAAATTTTTATTTTATGATGATTCTGGTGCAATTATTCTGGATCCTTACACTCACTTCGCCTAGCAGAATACTACGTACTCTGCCGCAGCTTTCGTATCGTTGAGGAGGACGAGTAGTGCAAGCTTTAGATGGAAACAGTAAGTTAAAATTCAACAGAGCTTAAATTCTCTTATCGCTTTGCTTCCACTACCGCTTGCTATCGTCCCTGGGAATTGTACGAATTCTTAGTTGCCGATTAATTTTTGGACGAACATTTGCTTGTTGCAATAATAATCAATAAATTCAGAAAAAATGCAGGAAGCATAGAAGGAACAGTTGATCCAAGTAGTGGCCAAACCGTAGCAGTAGCTCCGCCTGCAATCATCCCCCAAAAAATGCCAGTTTTTGATGCGCGAGGCAAATATAAAGCTGCGATAACAACAGGACCAAAACTTGCTCCTAATCCAAACCACGCATATTCAACAAGATTATAAACGGTAGAGCTTTTGGTGAACGCTATCAAGAAGCTTACAAACGGCACGAGTATGAGCCCGTATTTTGATATGCGCAGTATCGTTTTTTGATCTGCTGTAGGGTTAATAAAATATTTATAAAGATCATTGGCAAGGGTTGATGAAGCAACCAATATTTGCGTAGCAATGGTGGTTAGGCCGGCTGCGACAATAGAACAAAGAACACATCCTGCAATTATTGCAGGAAAAATATCTTCAACCATTTGGATGAACACAAGTTGTGCATTATCTAAAGGTTGTGTAAAAAAGGCGATTCCTAAAAAACCAATAAGTAATGATGCGCTGAAAGTGAAAAATTGCCAGAGCATACCAATGCGCATAGCTTTATGCATGGTGTTTGGATCTTTAATGCCCATAAAATTTATGAGAATATGCGGTTGGCCAAAGTAACCAATGCCCCAGCTGATTGCTAAAATGACACACATGAGTAGTTCGCGCGTCTTAGCGGGAAGTAAGGAGAAAGAAACACCTTTATTGTGCATGGCGTTTAGAAGAGAAGTGCCTTCTGGAAGTGAAAAATAGGCAATGATAGGAATAAGAACCATCATGATTACAAGAAAAATCCCTTGAAAAAAATGACTTTTGGCAATGGCGGAAAAACCTCCAAAAAAAGTGTAGGCGATTGCAATAAAAAGACCAAGAATAATGCCAATGTAATAATCAATGTGAAAAGCTGATTCAAAGAGCCATCCCATTCCTACTAATCCTGAAGAAATATAAAATGTAAAAAACCATAAAGAAAAAAAAGCGCTTACTAATTTGAGTGATCCAGAAGCGTCAGAAAAGCGTGCATCAAAATAAGCAGAAAGAGTGTTGCTTTTTGTTTGTTCGGTAGCAATACGAAGAGGAGCTGCAATGAATTTCCAGGTGGCATACATTCCAAGCATAAGACCAAGTGGGATCCAAGCGCTGGTTAGACCAGTAGAATAGGCTAAAGCGGGGAGTCCCATAAACATCCACAAACTCATATCACTGGCATGTGCTGCAATAGCGGTTGTCCAGTAATTGAGTGAGCGTCCACCCAACATAAAGTCAGACGCGGTTTGAGATGTTGTGTGAACTAGTGCTCCAAGAATTCCTAGGGCAGCTAAGTACCCTAAAAATCCATAGATAAATTCATGTGCCATATTTTTACTCCTACAATAAAAAAAACTATTTTTAGTATACGGAAAATTGATCTATTCAGGAAGGCGCGTAGCTTTCAGTATTGAATGGGGCTTGTTAGCCATGATATGGTTAGAGAAATTCATGTCCATCCCCAGAGAACGAAATTGTCGTGTGCGTATGCACAGGTCAATGAGTGAACGCCTGGGGATCCAGACGTAACAGGAAAAAACATATTATTTAACCCTACAGTTAAAGGATGGATAATCAATACTAGAAAGCGTAAATGGAATGTTTTGAATTATGAGGACTTTGTCTTGTTACGTCTGGATCCCCAGGCGCTCACTCCGTCTGGTCAGTGCCGTCCGCCGGCGCTCTTTTCGAGCTATGGCGTGATCTTCGACACTGCTGCGACTACCGTTCTCTGGGGATGACTGTAGAAAAAAAATACACTTAAAAATAATGAACTAATTTTTTGATGAGTTTTAGGAATGAATTATATGATAAGAGAAAGTATAAGAATGATGACGACAGATTTTTTAGTACAAGCTGGAGCAGCATTGTTAGCGTGGGGCTTTCTTGCATTTGTAAGTTATGTATGTACTGTGTGGTGCTTTTCATATCAGATGCAATGGCGCCGTTTTGCTCGTTTCGCAGGAATTTTGATTGGTGGATTGGGAGTAGGTCTTGGTTTTTTTTATATACTTTCTTTTGAGTGGGCAGAAATTACTACCACTATAATTATTCCTGCTTTAATTTGTATGTGCGCCTTACATACATTGTTATTGATGCTTAAAGAGTTTTTATCACGAAGGGCTAATTTGTTAGTACACGAGATTCGTTTTTATACAACGCTAGCAGTTCTTTATGCACTATTTATTGGTAGTGCTGCACTTGTTATTCACCTTCATAATCAATATTTGAGCCAGTGTTTTATAGTATGTCTCAATTATTTTATCTATGCAGCAGTACTTGGGCTTTTTGGATTAGCTCTTGCTAATCATAGTCATAGTGATTCTTATTAAAAAATGTTTAAAAATTAAGAGAGCTTTTACAATCAAAAAGCTCTCTTAATTTTTGAGATTTGTTTCTTCGGATTAACGTTCGCCAAGTCTTAAATAACAACAAAATAATTATATTCGAAACAATTCAACTGCATTAAGAGTTGTTGCTTGGGCAACTTCTTCTAGCGATATCTCTTTAAGGTCTGCTAAAAATTGTGCAATGTAGGCAATTTGTGCAGGAGTATTTTTCTTGCCACGCATGTACTGTGGTGGAAGAAACGGTGCATCGGTTTCAAGAACAATACTGGTCAGTGGTGTTTCAATAAAAATATCACGAAGATACTGATTTTTTGGATAGGTCAGTGGTCCGCCGATGCCAAGTAAAAATCCAAGTTCACGTGCATGTTTGGCAAATGTGGCATTTTCAGAAAAGCAGTGGATGATGCCGCGGATATTGTTTTGTTTATATTCTTCGATGACGTGTAATGTTTCGTCTGCTGCATCACGAGTATGGATGACAATCGGTAAATCATGTTCGAGTGCAAGTTCTATTTGTGCATGAAATCCATCATACTGGCGTTGCTTATCAAAATCTTGGTAATGATAATCAAGTCCAATTTCTCCAATGCCTACTATTTTTTTTCTATCGGGGCTTTTCAATATTTTTTTGTATGCAATAATATCTGATTTCCAGTTTGAAGTTAAATCGTTTGGATGAGTACCGAGAGTTGCCCATATATTTTTGAAATGTGTTGCAAGGAGTACGCAATTAGTGCTCTCAGTCAAGCTTGTGCCAACATTGATAATACGTGTTACATGATGCAGTCGTGCTTCATCAAGATATGGTTGTACAAGTTCAGAAAAGTTTTCTGGTAAAGGTGCGTCGAACTCATTTTTTATGAGAATGTTTAAATGACAATGTGTATCGATGAGCATTATCAAATCCTTTTTTTTAAAGTGTAGTGTGTAATAATTGTTCAAAAAAACATGCAAACTATTTATTTATTTTGTTGTTGTTTTTTTTAAAAATAGTAACTGTTTGTTTTGTATTTGACAAAGGTGCAGAAAAAAATAGTCTGAATGACAATTTTATTGTGTACACCTTTAAAATAAAAAAAGAATTGTAGTCGTGAAAAGCAGTGTTTTTTAATAGCTAACCATCGGAGGATCAATGAACAGAAGTGAATTGATTAATTCTTTGAGTGAGGAAACAGCTTTCAGTAAGAAAGATGTAACTCGTGTCCTTAATTCGTTAATCCGCATAATTGAACGTACCTTGAGAAAGGGCGATAAAGTTGCAATTACTGGATTTGGTACCTATTGGGTATCTCGTCGCCCTGCCAGAAAGGGTATTAACCCTGCCACAAAGGAACGTATTAACCTTCCAGAAGTAAGTGTCCCTCGCTTTAAGCCAGGCAAACACCTTCGTGAACTTATTAAAACTTCATAACGAACCTTTATCAAGAAGGGTTTTTCTTTTTTGAAAAGCCTTTTTAAAGAGTATCGCTCATGCAATTAAGAGGCTGCTTCGGTGGCCTTTTACTATTGGTGGGTATTTTGCAAAAGAGAGTTTTTTACAGTACTTTGATGTTTTATATTTCAAGAAATTTTCTTCTTAAAGTGAGTATAAGGTATGATTGATATAAGCCGTCTCCGTAGTGATGTGCACGCTGTTGCAGCACTTCTAAAAAAAGATCCTTCTTTTCCCGTTGAACAACTTTTGATATTTGATAAAAAAGTTCGCGAACTTACATCTCATGTTGAACTTTTACGTTCTCAAAAAAATGATTTGGCTGAACAAGCAAAGTCGGGTATTACCGATGCAATTCGTCAGGAATCGGTGACCGTAGGTAAAGATCTTAAAGAAAAAGAAGCGGAACTTAAAGAATTGACAGAACAGTTTATGTCACTTGCGCTTACTTGTCCTAACCTTGCTTTGGATGATATTCCAGAAGGTAATAAAGAAGAAAATGTAGTGGTTAGAGAGTTTGGTAAAAAGCCTGAATTCTTGTTTTCCATTAAACATCATCAAGAGCTAGCTGCTCAAAATAAATGGTTTAGTTTTGAAACAGGGGCAAATGTCGCACGTTCGCATTTTGTGTGGTACGACCAAGAAGGTGCTCGTGTTTTGTATGCGCTTGCTTTTTTTATGCTCAAAAACAATAAAAAACATGGGTTTGAAATCGCTCTTCCACCTGCCATGGCTAATGAACAAACATTAACTGTTGCAAGTAATTTTCCAAAGTTTAGAGAAGAAGTTTTTACCGTTGCAGCAGATGGTTTATACAACATTCCTACCGCTGAAGTGAGTTTAGTAAATAAATATCGCGATACCATTATTCCTGCAGATGAATTACCTATTCGTTTAACTGCGTGGACCAGTTGCTTTCGTCGTGAAGTAGGCAATTATGGAAAAATGGAACGTGGATTAATTCGTATTCATCAGTTTGAAAAAGTTGAATTGGTTTCTTTTTGCAAACCAGAAAAATCTGAAATTGAACAAGATCGTATGATTGCTTGCGCCGAAGATATTTTACAGCAACTTGGGCTCCATTATCGTGTGAGTTTATTGGCAGGACAGGATTGTTCCTTTGCTTCAGCAAAGACCTATGATATTGAAGTCTGGTTGCCGGGCCAAGAAAAATATTATGAAGTTTCTTCTGCAAGTAACTGTACTGATTTCCAAGCGCGTCGTGGAAAAATTCGGTATCGCAAAGAGGCTGGTGATAAAACTGAATTGGTTCATACCTTGAATGCTTCTTCGCTTGCAATTCCACGTTTGATGGTAGCCTTGATGGAAACGTATCAACAACCAGATGGTAGCATTGTATTACCGAAAGTTCTTGAACCATATTTATTATGATGAAAAATTCATGTCATTGCGAGCTTGCGTGGCAATCCCTACAGCGTCTTATTAAGGAAAGTGATCGCAGCCTGATCTTTGTGAAAAGATGTCGAGTATTTGTTATTGGATTGAGAAAAATAGTTCAACGTATGCAAAAGAGGCTTTAAATTTTTTTGTATGCACTGTAGGGATTGCCACGCAAGCTCGCAATGGCAGGTTTTTTTAAGAATATTTAACAGAACCTAAAATTTTGAAGGAGAGTAGCATGAAGCTCAGTAAAGAAATCTTACAAAAGGTCAGAAATATTGAGATTCACACCAGGCGCCTTTTAAGTGGTACATTGATTGGAGATTATAGTTCAGCAAAAAAAGGATCTGGTCTTGAATTTGATCAAATTCGTGACTATCAAGAAGGTGACGATGTTCGTTTTATTGATTGGAAGGGGACGGCGCGACAAGATAAGTTGTTGGTCCGTGAGTACATCGAAGAGCGTAATCGTGTCATCATGCTTGTTGTTGATGGTTCAGCCTCTACGTTTTTTGGTTCTTCTGATGAATTAAAAAATGAATTGTTTGCTCAAATTGCAAGCGTGCTTGCGCTTGTAGCTGATTATGGCAAGGATCAAGTGGGACTTATCTTGTTTTCAGATCAAGTACAAACCGTTATTCCTCCTAAAAGCGGGAGGCAACATACTCGTTTGATTATGGAAACGCTTTTTACTCATGTTCCTGGCGGGACCACTTCTTTTGAGCCCGCATTTCATCGTCTTATTCAAATGAATAGAAAAGATGCGATTGTTTTTTTACTATCAGATTTTATTGTTGGTTCTGGGTATGAAAAATTACTGAGAATTGTGTGCAAAAAATATGACATGATTGCCATTCGTTGTCTTGATCAGCGCGAACAGGAGCTCCCTGATGTTGGGTTTCTTTCAGTGCAAGATTCTGAAACAGGATCAGTTGGCCTGTTAAAAACTGGCTCAAAAGATGTGGATTTGTATATGAAGGAATGGCACACAGAAGTTGGATTTACGTTGAAAAAATGTGGTGCTGACGTGTTGGAGCTTGAAGTGCAAAAACCATTTATGGGCGAATTGGTACGCTTTTGCAGACAGCGAATGTTTTCGTAAAGAAAGTCAGGTTATTACTTTTGTAAAATTAGGTTCTATGGAGTTTGATCATGAAGGTTGAATTAGTTCTTCTACTCGTCGTCCTCAGCGATACGAGAGCTGCGGCAGGGTACGAAGTACATTGCTAGGCGAAGTGAGCGTAAGGATCCAGAATAATTGCAAAAAAATCATTTGAATAATTCATTTCTTTGGTAAATTATGATGACTTTGGTGTAGTTTTTTTCTGGATCCTTACACTCGCTTCGTCTGGTCAGTGCTGTGCACTGCTGCGACTTTCGCCTCGCTGAGGACGACGAGTAGGTGGGTGATTTTGTTTTTTAATTGTATGTCATGAGGAGATAATAAATAATTATGGAACAACAAAAACTTGAATTGATCGATATATACGATATTGTCTATGAGCCATGGTGGCTTTCTATCCAAACGAAGATAACGTTATGCGTTTTCGTTCTTCTGATGTGCGTAACAATTGGTTATTTGGTCTATAAAAAAATAAGAAAACCTGTCATTGTTTTGTATTGGCAAAAAGCTTTGCATGATATAACTGCGCTTGAAAAAACAGATTTTTCTAATGGACAAGTGTTTTATTTGCGATTAACAGAAATTACGAAACAGTATTTGCAAGAACATTATAAAATTCATCTTGTTGATAAAACTGATGCTGAGCTTTTAGAACTTCTACGGACTACAAAACTTATACCCACTCATGTCTACGAGACTATGAAAGAACTTTTTGAAGGAGTTATTTTCATTAAGTTTGCTCATCAACATGCTGCTCAAGAACGTATGGAAGATGCAATTACAAAGGTAAAGTCACTGATACAGTCTCTTAATGTTTGATTTGATCATCTGTGTTATCTGCAAAAAGCAAACCGAGAGCGCCGCTTGTTTGCGTTTTTACTTGTTGTTCTGGCTGTGATGCAAAAAGGAGAGGTGAAGGGGTAACGGTGGCGCATTGTGAATAGTCTGGTGTTGTTGAATAATTTCTTGGCGTTGTCATTCTTGAATTATCAGGTTGTGAGCTGTTTGAGCGCCGTAAAGATCCTTTGTGCAAAGATGTATCGGTAGGTGAAGTTGGGGAAATTGATTTTCGAAGTTTTGCTAGTTCTTTTGCTAGTTCTTTTGCTAGTTCTTTTGCAAAAGCTAATTCGTTACGGAGTGATGTTGCGACTAGTGTTGTTCCGAATACGAATTTTGGGGATTGTGAGGGTTGTTTTGCAGTAGTGTCTTCGTCTGTTGGTAGAGCAGTAACAGCAGTAGCATTGTATGCTTGAGCTTTATGTGGAATAAGGGCTTTGAAAGCTGATGAAGGTGATGATGCGATTCCTGCGAAAGGAAGAGTTAAAAGAATGAGAGTAATAATGAATTGCTGTGACATAAGTAAGCTCCAATTAAAAAAATAGCATAAAAAGTAAGCTTATTTTAAATTGGTTTTTACGTCAATAAATGGTTCTTATTAAGAGTTTATCCGAAAATTAATGAGTAAATAAAAAATCAATATCATCCCTGTAAAAGTTCAGAAACTCGGTGACAAAATTGGTATTCTAGATCTTTCAACCAAGGAGTTCTAAAAATGTACAAGTTGAATAAATTTGAGATCAGCAACGGACAAGTTTCTGCTCTTTACAAACGCCAACTCAAAAGAATGTTACAGCTAGTTGAAGAATATGAGCTGGTCAAAGCAAAGCAACATCCAGAGTTTAAAAAAGCCAATGAGTTTTATGATAAACATAAGCTTTGTCGACAAAATTTCTTAAAATATTATGCCCGTTATATGATGAGCGGAAGAAGTCCCGCTTTGCTTCTTCCAATAAAACCTACATTTACACGTGAAAGTTTCCATCTAAGTTGAAAAGAAGGGCTAGAG
>CAZQDJ010000005.1:0-16238 GCA_964592275.1 uncultured Pseudomonadota bacterium
GCCTCTAGCCCTTCTTTTCAACTTAGATGGAAACTTTCACGTGTAAATGTAGGTAGTGTAGTGCAGGACCAGGAATCATAGAGACGATCGGTATTCGACAACAAAAATTGAGAGAAAACGGTATCCACGAAGCATATACAAGAACGGCCTCAGAGTTTTCTTTAATAAGCAAAGGTTTTGTACGCGTTTGTGCCATTATTGTTCCAATAGAAACCACTTTGGATTGATCAATAACAGAAAACCAAGGAAGGCCAGGGAATTTTATTTGAGACAATGTCGAGTTGATATCAGAGATAGTTTCTGGAACGAGATAACTTGAAAGTTTTGCATAATCAATAATCTTTTTGACTATTGCATTAAAAAAGCAATCGTAATGAACACTAGTAACAAGGTGCAATTTTTCTTTTTTAAAGGAACACCTAAGCTCAGTTGTGCTGGATAACCCATCAGTTAATGTTTGGCTTATGATGGGAAATGAATACGTTGCCTGGGGCTCATCTCCTTGTCGTTTAAATATTTTTTCGTGTGCAACGCCTGATCCATAACAGCTATTATAATAGAACAATTTAGTAACTATTTTATAGTTGAGGAATGTCAAAAATTTTCTAAAATCATCATAAGAAAGATCGGCTACAACTTCTTCTGATGAGGTCTCGTTTTCAAGATAGATACCCCCATGACCTTCAAGATAGATTGACCATTGCTTGGCAAAAAAAGATAGCTTTGTGGGATACTCATCTCTCGTTACAAAGATATGGCTTTTATGGGTTATAGGATTGTAAACCTGTTGTAAAAAAAGATCCTTTTCTTCTAAAGAAGGTTCCGCTTCTCTTATATGTTGTGCAGTGACGGTTCTCATATGATTTACTTTAAGACCAAGTTCCCCTTCTGTCGACGTTATATAATCTTCATCAGAGATGTAACCACTAACTAATGAAGGAGAGAGCTTAAGAGCGCCAAGGTAAGAATGAGGAAGTAAAAGATAAAGCGCAGGAGAGATTTTTTTTATAATCCATTTACGCGCACTTTCTTCTGAGAAATTAATTATTTTTGTAAAAATGCTGTGAAGTTGTTGTTTTTGTGCATCAGTTGGGTTTTCTTCATCAATGAGTCTAGTGTAAAGAAGCTTGCATTGATCTGGCGTAATAGAGTCAGAAAGAATGTTATAAAACATATTTTTAATAAGTGTTGCAGAAACAATGATAGGTCCTGCATCCTGCACAAAAGCCTGTGCAAATGAATGCCAAATAGGTCCTCCTAATCCCCTTTCTTCATTCTCTTCTTGATCAAGAAAAATAAGTACGCCGCGTGCGTTTTCATCAAGATGTTCCGGTTGAGCGCACTTCGCAACTGAAAAAAAGAAGCTGGCTCCCATATAAAATAACATTGTGAATGATTTAATTGTCATATTGTTCCCTATTTTTAACATATCTAGATTTTTAACATATCTAGCATTAGTTTTATCCATTTTGTAATTTATTTTCAATAATTTTTTTATTTTAATTTCCGTTATTCAAATAAATAAAAAGCGTTGAATGATTTTGTTGGCTTTAAAAAAGCTATTTTAATTGCAACATCCATTGTTTTTATTATTGATGATTATAAGGCAGACCGGTTGTGGCATAAGGTGTAAGATGGTACTCTGAAAGACCGATTATCCTTTGAAGGAGGCACTCTATGGCCATATTTAAACTTTTTTCTCCTTTTGAACCTGCAGGTAGTCAACCGGAAGCAATTAAGCAGTTGCTTGAAAAACGGATTAGTGGAGATGGTGACGTTTCAACTCTTATGGGTGTAACTGGTTCTGGTAAAACATTTACGATGGCCAATGTGATCGCTCAACAAAATAAGCCGGTACTCGTACTTTCTCACAATAAAACATTAGCCGCTCAGTTATATGAGGAATTTTGCCTTTTCTTTCCTGAAAACAAGGTTTGTTATTTTGTAAGTTATTATGATTATTACCAACCAGAATCGTACATTCCTTCCCAAGACATTTATATTCCCAAAGAAACGAAAGTGAATAGTGAAATTGAACGCTTGCGCATTGAAGCAAGTGCATCACTTATTAATCGTAATGATACGATTGTGATAGCTTCTGTTTCTGCAATTTATTCATTGGGTAATCCATACGATTATCGTGAACTAGCTCTTTCATTAAAAGTTGGTCAGAAATTAAAAAGATCTGAGCTTTTGAGTAGTTTGATTCGCATTCAATATTCGCGAAACGATGTTGAACGTAGTTTTGGTACGTTTCAAGTAACAGGAAATACCGTTGAAGTTGTACTGCCCTATCAAAAAGAGCGTCTACGCATAGAACTCTTTGGTGATGAAATTGAAGGATTACAGTGGATCAGTAAAGATAATAATCGGGTTTTAACGAACCTTGATAACACTCTTATATTTCCCGCTAAGCATTTTGTAACCACAGAAGCAAAAAAGAAAGCAGCTCTTCGTTCCATCAAAGCAGAATTAAAAGAATATCTTCCAACACTCGAAAGCGAAGTAGTGCGCGAACGATTACGTCAACGCGTTTCTCATGACCTTGAAATGATTGAAGAATTAGGCTACTGCAGTGGTATTGAAAACTATTCTGCCCACTTTGAAAGTAGACCTTCGGGAATATCTCCTTTTTGCTTGTTTGATTTCTTTCCTAAAGATTTTTTGTGCATTATCGATGAATCTCATGTGGCGTTGCCCCAATTGCGGGGAATGCATGCAGGAGATCGTTCTCGTAAAAAAACATTGATAGATTTTGGCTTTCGTTTGCCATCAGCCTACGATAATCGCCCCTTAAAATTCGAAGAAATAGAAAAACACCTAACTGATGTTATTTTTGTTTCTGCAACTCCCGGTGATTATGAGTTGCAACATTCACATCAAATTGTTGAACAGATTATTCGACCTACTGGTTTAGTTGATCCAATGATTGAAATAGTGCCGCGTATCGGACAAATGGATCACCTTGTTGCAGAGATTCAAAAAGTGGCAGCAAATAATCAGCGCACGTTAGTTACAGTACTTACTAAAAAAATGGCCGAAGAACTTGCTCGTTATCTTGAAGAGCGTCGTTTAAAAGTTTGTTATTTGCACAGTGATATTAAAACACCCCAACGTACCGAACTTCTACAGAAATTACGTCTAGGTGTCTTTGATTGCCTTGTAGGGGTTAATCTACTTCGTGAAGGACTTGACCTTCCTGAAGTGGCGCTTGTTGCCATTATGGATGCGGATATAGAAAGTTTTTTGCGTGATAAACGCTCGCTCATTCAAACGATTGGCCGCGCTGCACGTAACGTTGATGCTCGGGTTTTAATGTATGCGGATAAAATCACGAATTCAATGCGCACTGCAATTGATGAAACTGATCGTCGGCGAGCAATACAAGTTGCATATAACGAAGAACATGGCATCACCCCTCTATCTGTTCGACGTGAAGTAACCAAAAGCATCTCATCATTACAACAAGCTATCTCTCAAGCTTCTAAAAGCAAAAAGAAGGAGGAGAAAATTTTGAACGAATCTGAGATACAAAAAAAACTTGCTGATCTTGAATATGAAATGCGTAAAGCTGCAGAAGATCTTGATTTTGAAAAGGCGATTGCCTTACGTGAGCAATGGTTAGAATTGCAAAAGACCAAAAAATAAATGGTTTTCAGCCCCTTGCTATAAAAAATACGCGTGCTATAATTTCTATTAGAATAACATGCGTTAAATTATATGAATGGAGGCTATTATGAATAAATTACTTTTTATGACTGTTTTATTTTCTTCAACAGTTGTTTTTGCAACTGATAGTGGAATGAGCTCCCCTGAAAAGCCTACTATGTTTAAAATTGCTCCTCTCATTACTGCTGAGATTATTATAGAAAATGCCTCTAAAGATCATGTAACCAAATATAAAAAAGGAATCCCCTTTAATTATTTTGAGACATTGTGTTCTTCTGGTTTAGTTAATAGGAAGATACATGAGACAACAGCACTTCATGAAGCAGTAAAGGCAGGAAAAGAAAAAAATGTAAGAATTCTCCTTTTGTATGGCGCAAATCCAAACGTTACTGATGGGGAACAAAATACATCTTCTAAAACTCCTTTGCATCTAGCATTAGCAGCTAATCGTGAAGATATCGCAGATATTTTGATAGAAAATTGTGCATCAAGAGAATTTTCTAAATTATTTGCACCACTTGTACAACAACAAGCAAGCCCAGTAAAACATTCTTTAAAATAACACCCTGTTATTTTGCTGAAAATAGTAAAGCCCCGATTTTCATCGAGGCTTTTTTATTCTTGACGTGGCGTGAGTGGTCGAAAATGTCTAACGGGAGTAGATGGGCGCGCGCCATAGTCAAGGTGACTTTTGACTCTTTGATAGAACAGTTTTGCCAGTACTAGCTTGTCTCTTTCATCGTTAAAAGTACGAAGAACTTTTATTGTGGGAATGAGCGCAAGCGCAAATGAATAAGAAGATTGAGGTGCTTTGAAGTCCGGAACTGATACAGGTCTATTTTCTCTCCTTTCTGGCGAGTTAATCAGAAAGGCTTGAGCGGTGATTTCCTGTATTAATTCCAAGAAGAGCCCGGTCGACATTTCCACCTTTGTATTAAGGTTGCTTTGACTCTCGATAAACACTTCTGCTGTTTTGGCAGCGTGGTACTCGATGCACTCCATTCGAATTTCATCAGAGAACGAGCAAAAGAGGGGATGAGTGCTGAAACAGAACACTAATGCAATTATTTTTTTCATTAATTCTTCCTTATAGTACAGGATCTTGGCTTTTCTTGGTTGCGGTGGTATTTTACCATAGGCTGATTCAGCCGGCAAATTCGAACTGTATTGCGTAAGATAAAAAAGGTTTAAAATGAAAAAAAATGTATTTTTATCAGTCCTAATTGGCGGAACTCTTGGGTTTTTGTTAGCTCATAAAGTTCCTTTTTTACAAGAAAAGAGAAATATGAAGTGTGATATTCAAGGATATAAAAAAATAGATTCAGTTACATTAGCTTGCGCGATATTTCCAAAAACAGTACACGAAATTGTTGAGCGATCTAAAAACGCACAAAAAAAAACTCTCACCTGCATTGAAGCGCTGGTAACTCTTTCACCAGAAAAATATTCCCAAGAAACAGTGCTTAAAGCATTTGATACGTTAAGAGCTGCAGTTGCATCTGAATTATCAGTTCTTGGGCTAGTAAAGTCAGTGTATCAAGAACAAGAAATACTTGATGCTGCAGAAAAACAGTTTGTGCTTTTGAATCACTTTATTATTGAACATATCGATAGCAATAAGCGTATTTATACCATTTTTAAGGCTTATCAAGCGGATGCTGCCAAAAAGGAAAATCTTTCAACCGATGACCGTTATTTTTTAAGCAAAATGATTGAAAACTTTGAATTACAAGGATTAAATCTTTCTGAAGAAAAACAAAAACAAGTTCTTGAATTAAAGAAAAAGTGCGCACAATTGGAATCTGAATTCCATCGTTACATTGATCAAGATCAAACCGTTATAAAAGTTTCAGAACAAGCACTTGCTGATATTCCCGAAGACTTTAAACAAACATTACAACGCGATGGTGATCTGTATGTTTTACCAATGAATTATCCTATACAAGCAATGATTATGAATTATTGTTCTGTGGAAGAAACACGAAAGCAGTATTCAAAAGCTTTCAGTAATAAGGCTTATCCGCAGAATGAATCAATTTTGCAAGAGATCATACAAGTACGGAATGAGTTTTCGAAGTTGCTTGGGTACGAAAGCTTTGCTGCCTATGATCTCAAAACTCAGATGATTAAAACTGCTGAACGCGCTTGGTCGTTTGAAAATGATTTGCAAACAAGGGCATTACTAGCTGCAGAAAAAGATTTTAAGCAACTAGTAAGTGATCTTCCTAATGGTGTTTCTTTAACAAAAAAAGGAACATTAGAGCCTTGGAATTATGGGTATGTATCGACGTATTTTAAAAAGAAATATTACTCAATCGATGAGCACGTTTTTGCAGAATATTTCCCTCTTGAAAAAACGATTACCGGACTTATTGGTATTTACGAAAAATTCTTCAACTTGAGCATTGAGCCAATTATTGTTACAGGACTATGGCATTCTGATGTGCGCCTTTTACAAGTCAAAAACAAAGTAGATGGAACATTGTATGGCTATATTTTCTTGGATATGTTTCCTCGTGATAAAAAATATGGTCACGCTGCAGCTTTTGAGACAGTGTTAGCAACTAAAAAAGAAAATGGCACACGTACTTCTGGAGTTGTTACCTTGGTATGTAATTTTACTAAACCAACAACAGAAAAACCTTCGCTTCTGAGATATTCGGAAGTTACCACCTTCTTTCATGAATTTGGACATGCAATTCACGTGATGCTTGGCGCAACCAAATACTATGCCGTTTCTGGTTTTAATACAGAGATCGACTTTGTTGAGTTGCCTTCCCAGATGCTTGAAAATTGGATGGAAAATAAAGAAATTTTGACAATGATCAGCTCTCATTACAAAACAGGTGATCCATTGCCAGAAACATTGATTGAAAAGCGCTTGGAACTTTTAAAATTTGGCCAAGGCCTTTTTGTAACGAGCCAACTCACTCTTGGCATGGTGAGTCTTGCATTATTTGGACCTGATCAGATGGAATCTTTGGCTGATCTCTATAAAAAGTTTGCTGAATGCAACACAAAGCACATAGCATACGACACCGACACCCATCGTTATTGTTCTTTTGGACATCTTACTGGATACGGTCCTAAGTATTACGGCTACTTGTGGTCACTTGTCCTTGCCTGCGATGTATTTGAGCAGATTGAAAAAGAAGGCTTGTTAAATCCAGAAGCGGGCAAAAAGTATGTTGATGCGATTCTTTCTCATGGTGGCAGTAAAGATGCAAACGATATGATGCGTGACTACCTAGGACGCGAACCTCGCTTCGATGCATTTTACAGAAAGATGGGTCTTGAGTAAAAATCAGTATTATTCCCAGTGACGTAAGATCAGATATTAACCTGAACATTTCATATTTGAAACGGCTCTCAAAATGCTCGTTCAATTTTTATGTTTATTTTCAAATAGAATTATTGACATGAATTAAACAATCCTATAGAGTTAATATAAAGAGAAAAAAATGTAGAAAATAAGCATTTATGATTAAATATGGAGAGTAAAATGAAAAAACAATTATTATTTTTAGTACTTACGCTAGGAACACACATTTCTGCAGGAGCATTAAAATATTTTTCTGCAGGAAAAATGCAAGAAGAAGATTCATTAGCAGATACTATAATGAGAAATATAACGGCCACTCCTTTAATCAGTGTAAATCGAAAGAACGGTATGGTTTCTTTCTCCGGGGAGAACGGTAAAATTTTTTCCAGTGAAGTTCAAATAATTGTTTTTAATACTCACAAAAAATTTTTTGAAGAATTAATAATAAATGGATGGGGTCAAAAAATAGGACGCAGTCTCTCATATTTTGATTTGAGAAATTTATTGATCGCTCTTTTCGATTATCTTCATCTCACTGAAAAATTTAAGAAAAATTTTCCTACAGAAAATGCTTTTGTGCTCGAAACTTTTACGAATGCCTTGATCCTCCTACAAGAAAAGATGTTTAAAGAAATTCATCTTTCAGAGCTAATAGAAACCGAAGAAGAACTAATTTCTAATGAAAGTATGTTAATGAGATTTATTTTACAAAGTATAAATAATATAGATTTTATTGATGAAGCTGCCGATAGACTAGGTTCTACTGATTAATCAACAATTCTGATTTCTGATTTTAAAAATAGAATTGAAAATAAAAAAAGAACAAGCATATGCAAGAGGATGGATACTTATTGATAATTTAGACATGCTTTTTTCACATGATTTGATAACAAAAGGCTTCAAGCATAGCGTCAAAGCGATGATTACTTTTGTATATCCTAAAGAGATGGCTTCTAACGAGTTTGCAGAATTGAGTAAAGATATACCTGAATTTAGAAAAGCATACCCTTTGGAATATAAAGGACTAAAGGAACGTGTTCGCGAACTTGTTGTCGCTAATGACTCTACTTTCTTTAAAGTGATAAAGGAAGCCGAAGTAAATGATTTATTGTTATTATCCAAAAAAACCATTTTTTTAAAAGTCTTCTTGTTTTAACAAGTAAGTCACTATAATATGCTATAATTTTCGAAAAAATTCTTAAAAAGTGCTTTTGGAAACAGAGGCACTTTTTTAATATAAAATATTCACAATAGCGTGCTATACTTTTCCCTCTACATTCAGTAACTACGCAAGAAAAAAGGGAGAAAATAATGGGACGAAGAGAGTGCGTAGGATTGGTGCTCAGATACAGCGGCAATGGAACACTTTCGATTCTTAGCCCGCAAGAAGGTCGTATTGAAAAAAGATGGTTCAAGCCTGTTTATCGAGGACCATTGCATCGTGGCTCAGTCATTTCATATGTCAGCGAAAAAAAGCCGGGACAACAAGTAGAAATTATCGAACATCTTGATCTTGAAATTTGTGCAACAACGTTAGGACTTCAGGATATTTATCTTCTCCATTACATTCTTGAACTTTGTTATAATTTTATTCCAATTGGTAGCGAAGCCAAACAACTATTTTATTTTTTGATTGAATTATTTCAGCAATTTTGCCCTTCTCTTACGCCTGTTCAAAAAAAAATTGTTTTGTGTAAACTTTTTGCTTTGCTAGGGGTATGCCCTGATGAAGCATCGGTACAAATTATAGCAAATGAATTGCGTAAAATGCCTATTGACAAGTTGCTTGATACCCCCCTAGAGTTGGATTCAGAAAAGCTCATCAGTAGATGGCTCATCTGGTGTATAGAAATACATCCTAAAGGAAAGTTTTTTAAGGCTCTGCCTCTCTTACTTGAAAAGTGATGCTGCAATGGAAAAAATAGTATCAATAGCCTTCCTGCTTATGTCTTCCTGTCTTCATGCAGATTTTTTTGACACCTTAAGCATTCCCAAAGTCGATAAATTTAACGTTATTGTCGGTACCAATAAAATTACCGAAGACATTGCTCAACTGCAAAAGCAAGTAAATCTTTTACAAAAAGAAGAGCGTGATGCAAACGAAGAACTTGTTCTTCAATCAGAAAAGGTAAAGGGTCAGATAGCGCTTCTTGAGACAAGTAAATCTGCTGACACTCAATATACCAGCAAGCTTTTATTAACACTTAAATCAATAAGTCAATCATTAACAACGCTTCGTTCATTGCGCAAAGAGATTGTTGCAAACGTTAAACAACATACAACTTTTTTGGAAGAACATTCTAAAGACCGTTTTGATGGTATTCTTTCCGAGCGAAAAACAATCTATACCTTTGATGATATACAAGATCTTGGTAATCAAATTGCAGGCCAAGAAGAGGTAGTCGAGCATGAGCTATCTCGAAAAAAAGAACTTCTTCTTGATCTTGAAAATGGGGAAAAAAAGGTAGTAGTTACAGAAGAGTTTTATAAAAAAAAGCTGAAAGAACAAAGTGATTTTGGAAAAGGTCTTCAATCTGGTGAACGGCATGTTCGAATCAAAGGAGAATTACTGGATGCAGAAGTTGCTCTTGCACTATACGAGCGTGATTTAGCCCTCATTAAGGTTGAAGAAAAAAAGACAAAGTTAGCATTTGTAATCGATACCATTCTTATTCAAGAGCGCACCTTACAATCATTTAAGAAAAAATTAGATTTCATTGTTCGTATCTCTTTACGCGTTGACCTTGAAGACGTACATCAAGCTGAAGAAAAACTTAAAAAAGAAAAACAACAGTATCTGACAGTAACAGACTCTTATTTGCAGTCGATTGAAAAATCAACTTTGCAAAAAGACAAGGTAAAAAAAGAATTTTCATTTTTAGAAAAAAGTTACAGTGAACCAGGCGACAGCATTCAAAATTTGAATGAATGGTCTGCTTCCGTTGGCTCAGTTGAAGACTATTTAGTACTTGGAGAAATGGGTCTTAAGAATGACGAACTCCTTGTACTTGAACGAGAAATTGAATTACTTCACGCACAAATAGAATGCGAAAAAGAAAGATTTAAGGAGCAAGAACTTAATGCAGAAATGATTCTTTCATGGCACAAAATGAAGCATCAGCGTTTTAAAACAAGTGATGAACTTCATGGAGAGGTAAAAAAATATCAGAACTATTCAGTTGAGCTACTTCGTGAACAGGCATCTAATGAGGATAAGCGTACAGCTGCTACCAACCGCTTAAATATGCAAAATCGTGCTCTTTCAAATCTCAAAAACCACAAAGAACAGTTGCGTAGTAAAAACAAAGGAATGATAGGACACGATGAAAATAAATATTCACGAATCATTGAATATTTTGATCAGGCCCAGATCCTTATTTCTCGTCAAATAGAGATAACAGGAAATCTTATCGAAGTGTATTCAAAAGCACTCGTTTTCTTAAATAGTTCGCTCAAGCATATTGATGCAATGATTAATGAGTTACAGCGAACGAATTTATGGCATCGTTCTCGCGGTGCAATTTCATGGGATGGAATTAAAAATGTCTTTTCCGATACAAAAATATTTTTGAGTGATCTTCACACACTTGCGTCTCATTCTTTAACATCAGGATTTGATCTACCTCAAATAATTGATTCGTTACTTACAAGCCCACTTATTTTATTTCTCTTATTCGTAAAACTTTTAGCATTAGCAGCACTTTTTTGGGCTTTTTATTATTGCCTCCCACGCTTTTCAAAACAACTTCTTGCGGTTCAACGAGATTTTAGCGGGGTATATATTGTTGGGCGCATTTCAGGATTTATTTGTCTCTTTATATTTGAACACCTGAGCAGTCTTTTTTTATGGGTTATTGGGCTTTATTATTTTGGGTATTACGGTTCTTCTGAGTTGTATCCAAGTATGCTTTTTTATCTATTTTCGATTCCTTATCTTTTATATCTTTCTCGAAAAATGGTTCGCGCTTTTACCTCACTTAATCAAGAAAATAATTACGATATTGTAAATGAATTATTTCAACCTCGTTTTGCCTTAATTTGTTATGTGTTTTTATATGCAACGATTATCATACTCTGCTTTAGAGAAGCTTTTTTGCTTGGCGGTTATTCAAAATCAGAGCTACCCAATATTCTTTTAGCCGCATATTCGATTATTATTCGCGGACTTCTCCTTACCTTTATTCGTAAAGAAGATTTACTAGGTCTCATTCCTTCAAAAACACCTTTGTGGGCATGGATGTGGAATGTGGTGAATGATTATTATTATGTTTTATTGGGCATTTTTATTGTTGTTATGATCTTAAGCGACCCATACATTGGCGGTTACGATAACCTAATGACCTATATTTTCTGGGGAGTGTTAGGTACAGCAATTGTTATAAAAACACTCTTTTTATTATATGGATTTTTTAGAAGAACATCGGTTCTTGTGTTTTTTTCTTCTGAACGGGAACTGTTACGCGAGCGTTTTTATTTAGCAAAAACCTGGTATAGCATTCTTGCCATTTTTCTTTTGGTTTTCTTTATCTTACTTGGGGTGTGGCTGATTTCCTGGTTCTGGGGCAAAACTATTCCACTCGGGCAACTTGCTGAGTTTTTTACTCAAAAAAGTATTATTGTAAGCATTGTTGATGGACAACATCAGAAAATCAGCGTTCTTGATATTTTGCGCACCATTTCGTTTATTCCATTAAGCGTAATGGTCGCTTCATTTATTGATAAATTTGTACTCTACCGTATTTTTGGCATGTTACTTGTCGATCCAGGGGTACATAACACCGTTTCAACTATTTCGTATTACATGTCTGCTATCACTGTAATAACACTTGGGTTGTGGTATGAGGGATTTGGATTTCTTGTTGTGTACTACCTCGGGCCGCTACTCTTTGGTATGGCATGGGCATTGCGTGATGTATTTAATGACTTTGTCGCTTATTTTATTATTCTTGTTCAGCGGCCGCTGAAAGTTGGCGATTATATTCGATTAGATCAAGAAGTGATGGGAGTTGTCAGAAGAATTACTCCACGCTCAGTCGTGTTACGTCGCCAAAATAGTTTCAGTATTATTGTTCCTAATTCTCGTATTATTCGTGACGTGGTAAGTAATTGGGATTACAGCAGAAGTTATATAGCATTTCCTGATATTATTGTTTCTGTTCGCTATTTTGAAGATCCAGAAAAAGTAAGGGATTTTTTATTACAAGCAATTCAAAGTACTAATAATATTTTAAACACTCCACCTCCTATTATTCGATTAGAAGACTTCACGGTAAATGGATTTACCTTCCTTGTACGCGCTTTTATTAGTTCAGAAAAAACACTTGAACAATGGGAAATTGCAAGTAATGTACGTTTTGCCATCGTTAAAACGCTGCGCAGTCACGGCATAGATCTATCGTTTCCTATTCAAATTGTTCATCTTAAAAAAGATGATACATCACAGAATTACTGAGAAGAATTATTGGTAGCATAAGCTCCTCATCGCATTATCAATAATTCTGTGATATTCTTTTAAAAAATAATTTCTGCCCTTTATAGCCATTTATTTTGATATAAAGCGGATAGCTAACGCGCTTACGCTTAAAGGAAGTACTTATGAAATCAATGGAAATTCGCCAAAAATTTTTTGATTTTTTTACTAAACACGGCCACAAGCACGTTGATAGTTCATCACTAATCCCCGCTCAAGATCCAACTTTACTATTTACTAATGCAGGTATGAATCAGTTCAAAGATCTTTTTTTAGGTAATGAAAAACAAAGCTATAAAACAGCAGTTACCATTCAAAAATGTGTACGCGCGGGCGGAAAACATAATGACTTAGACAATGTTGGCTTTACTAAACGACATCTTACTTTTTTTGAAATGATGGGTAATTTTTCTTTCGGTGATTATTTTAAAAAAGAAGCTATTTTTTATGCTTGGACTTTTTTAATTAAAGAATTAGGAATAGATCCAAACGAAATGTTTGTTTCCGTCTATGAAGAAGACAATGAAGCATTTGAAATATGGAACAAAGATATGAAGGTTCCTGCTGAGCGCATTATGCGCTTTGGTAAAAAAGATAATTTTTGGCAAATGGGCAATTCAGGTCCATGCGGTCCTTGTACCGAAATTTATGTTGACCAACGCCCACAAAACGAACGTACAACACCGCCAACTTACGAAGATTTCGATAAAGGTAGATTGCTTGAAATTTGGAACAACGTGTTTATGCAATTCGATCTTCAAGAAAATGGTTCCCTTAATCCTCTTACTCAAACAGGCGTTGACACTGGTATGGGACTTGAACGAGTTACCTGTGTACTGCAAGGTGTCGATACTGTCTACGAAACAGATATTTTTCTGCCATTGATCAAAGCGATTGAAGAACTTACTGGTGTACACTATGCCTCGCAAGACATTAAAGTTAAAGCAGCGTTTCATGTTTTAGCGGATCACATTCGTTCTTCTTCATTAATTATTGCTGATGGCGGTTCCCCTTCAAATGAAGGTCGCGGGTATGTATTACGCAAAATCATTCGTCGCGCTGCACTATTTGCACAAAAACTCACTTCAAAAAATATTTTCCCCGAGCTTGCACAGGCATTTATTAAACAAATGTCTCCTATCTATCCGGAACTCAAAGTAAACGAAACAATGATCGTTAATTTACTCCGTAACGAGATTGAACAATTTGCACAAAACCTCATTCGCGGACAAAATATTCTTACAGAATTTTTGGAAGAACAAAAACAATCAAAACATATCACTGGCGAACAAGCATTTAAACTCTATGACACGTATGGATTCCCTTTTGAAGTTACCAATGTTGTAGCACAAGAACGTGGCTACCAAGTTGATTTTGAAGGCTTTCAAGAAGCAATGGAAAAGCAGCGCAAACTTTCAGGTAAAAAAATGAAAGACGCCACTAAAGAAATTGAGCTTCCAGAATCAATAAAAACTAAATTTGTAGGCTATGAACAAACAAACTGTACCTCAAAAATAATTGGGCTCCTGGTTAATGATGTTCTGGTTACCGAAGCTCCTGTAAGTTCAGATGTCTGGGTCATCACCCAAGAATGTCCATTTTTTGTAACAACTGGTGGTCAAGTTGATGATCAAGGATGGATAAAGATTGATGGAAAACAAGCAAACCTTACTGGATTGCGCAAACTCAATGGTGCTATCGCTTTTCAAATAACTACTCCTGTAGCTCTCAAAGTTGGCAGTTCAGTAGAGCAACAAGTTGAACTTTCAAGCCGCATCATGACCATGAACAACCACACTGCTACCCATTTACTCCAAGCAGCGCTCATTCAATTATTTGGTAAACAAATTAAACAAGCAGGTTCAGTTGTTCACCCTGACTACCTTCGCTTCGACTTTACTTTTCATAAAAATTTAACTGAAGAAGAAATTTCCCAAGTCGAAACCATTATCAACAATAAAATCCGTGAAAACATTGGAGTAGAGGTTTTTGAAACGACCTATAAAAAAGCGCTTGATCATGGAATTATTGCTATTTTTGGTGAAAAATACAATCCAGAATGCGTACGCGTTGTTGATGTTCCTGGCTTTTCTGCAGAACTCTGTGGAGGAACTCATGTCCCCTCAACGGGAGTTATAGGACTCTTCAAGATTACAGAAATAGGTGCACTTTCTGCTGGAGTACGTCGAATTTTTGCAGTCACTGGACCTCGAGGTGTTGAACTTCTGCAAAAAAACTTCAATACGGTCAAGGCTTTGAGTCAAGAATTTAAAATAAAACCTGAAGAAGTTGTACAAGCGGTTGAAAAGCAACGATGCAACCTTCAAGAATCTCAGCTACACGTTAAAAATCTTAAAAAAGAGCTTACCAAAGCGCATATTCCTTTATGGCTTTCTAAGGTTGAAACAATTAAACACATTCCATTCTTATATCTTCACTTAGATAACCAATCAACTGACGACTTACGAGAAACAGCAAACCTATTACAAGCTCAAAAAACAGCTTTTTATTTCTTGATTAGCAATGAAGGTGGAAGATCAAATTTCCATGCAAATGTTTCTCCGAGTTATCAAAACAAGTTTGATACAGCAAGCTTTGCTATCTGGCTTAAAACTGTCGCTGGACTTTCTGGTGGCGGAAAAACAGGCATAGTGCAAGGTGGTGGCCCTACCGCATCAAAGCAGCTTGAACAACAGATTAAAGATTACTTACTTCAATAATGGTTTATTGTTTTCGTGCAGTTTTAAAAAAGCAGCCTTCATAAGTTCAGGACGTTCAACTGAGTGTTCCATCCATTCAAGCTCAAGATCAAATTGCTCTTCAGGAGTGAGCTGCCAATGAATAATGGAAGCGCGAAGTCGAGTTGTTATATCGTACAAGCAAAGAGCCGCACTTACTGCAACATTAAAGCTTTCTACAAAGCCATATTGTGGTATTGAAACACGCTCATCAGCAGCGGCAAGCGCTTCATCTGAAAGGCCTGATATTTCAGTTCCAAACACAAATGCTATTTTTTTATCGACCGGAATATCAGAAAGTTTTTTAGTGGCATGAGGAGATGTTGCAACTACCGTGTACCCTTGTTTTTGCAAGTTCTCAATGCACGCAAGGGTTGGATTAGAGTAATTTTTTAATTGATACCGGTGTAATGTCATCCATTGAATTGCCCCACGAGCAATATTTGTTTTGATATCAATCACCGTTTCACGTTCAATAGAATAGGCATCCTGAAGCCCCATCGCTTCGCATGTCCGCATAATTGCAGCAACATTTTGCGATTGAGCAACATCTTCGAGCGCTATTGTAACATGACGAGTCCGCAAAAGAAGAATCTCTTTAATTTTTTCTTGCCGTTCTTTGGTGACAAATTTTTTCAGATAATGAAGGTAGGCTAATTTTTTTTCTTTATTCATAGAAAAAAGTATATCAGATTCTTAAAAACACGCTCTTTCATCTTTTAAAAAACAAGGTTATAACTAAGGCCACGTTTTCTGAAAATTAAGAACTGGAGCTTCTCATGAAACTAAAAAAACTACCTCTCATACTTATTTTATGGTCTCAATCGCTTTCTTCAGCACAGCAAGGAGGCACTACCATTAATCTTTATTTTGGCTCCCCAGGACAAACCTCATCAGTTCCTTCACAAATTATTAATGTAGGCGCTTCCAATACTTCCGGAGTCGAAATTGCATCAAAAACACTAATAGACACAAAATTGCATACAGATCAAAAATCAGATCAAAAATCAGATCAAAAATCAGATCAAAAATCAGATCA
>CAZQDJ010000005.1:16338-49376 GCA_964592275.1 uncultured Pseudomonadota bacterium
CAGATCAAAAATCAGATCAAAAATCAGATCAAAAATCAGATCAAAAATCAGATCAGGAAAACAAACAAGCCACACATCACAAAAATAAAAATGATTTACACCAACATATGGTAACTTCACCGTCAGAAAAAACATCTTCTATTTTTGGAAAGTTTGGATTCAAACAAGCACTCTATCTTACAGCCGGAACACTTGTCTGCGCTTATGCATTGCGCACTATCATCATCCACCAGACAACACAAGTTTTAAAAAGAAAACGTTCCTGGTGCAACTGGAAACACGAACTTTCATTTCAAGAACTCACACAAGAACGTCCTGAAAAACTTTCTCAAGAATTATTAACAGCTATTCAAGAGAGACACTTTAATCATCATAATCCAGCAGATCATGTCTACCCTGTAACCCAATTTTTAGATGCGATTTATCGTGAAACAACGATTCTTAATCACTACCTAAAACTTATAAAATGGGAACAAAAATTTCAGCTTTATAGAATCTATTCACACAAAGACCTGACTTCTGTCGTTACCCAACGACTTGATAAATTAATCTATCTTAAAAGTCTCTTTTTTGATTGGGCACGCGAACATCGAACAAACCGAAGCTTACGAACAACGGCATAAAATTACTTACCGCTGCCACCCATGCCAAGACGAGAAATAAAGTATTTAATATCATCATCACCAAATCTTATACCAGCACCAAAGTAGGCATTGGCATTATGTTTACTGATGAAGTCATCAGCACCGAAAGCAAAGTAAAGATTTCGCAAGAAGAAGACACGGTTAAGCCATTTAAAGTGAGGGCGCTCATCGTCAATTCGATCACGTCCTCTCCAGTCAAACGCTTCAAATGTAGTAACCCAGCGCAAGTTATCAGTACCGAATGGAATATCGTAATCAACCCCAACACCAAAGGTACTTTCAAAAATACCGAATCTGAATGCGAGATCCTGGAATACTTTACCAAACTGTATACCATACTTGAGTGTATCTCGTTCAAGCACTGTTTCATACATTCTTGGAGCAAAGAACAACTTAAAGTTGTCATCTATAAGCATTTGGTTCTGATTATAGATGAAATCATTTTGATCATACCATGAACGCAAATATTCTTTTCGCTTTACCGTACCTTTTGTAGACCCTGAAACTTCCAAGACATAAAAACGATCTTCGCTTGGATGAATGCGAATATCTAAATAGCCCTTTGTATCTTTATGTTCAAAATGTTCTGCTGGGGCATACATATTTTCGCCATGCGCATCGAAGACGATCCCGAGACTTTCAACTTTTGCAAAATAATTCTTAAGCCCTTGCACTGCTGATTTTAGATCATTGTATGTTTGGTCTTCATTAACCAATTTACCTAATAAACCCTTACCTTGATCGATTTTAGTAGCGACATGTCCAATGCTTTTAAATCCATCTCGTGTTTCATATGCTGCTTGTTGAATAGCATCTGCGGTTGATTCAAGAGTGTTTGCCATTTTATCAAAATCGCGATCGAAAGCGCGGGAAATTTTTTCTACACTTGCTTGGAATGAAGGAAGTACATCAACTTCAAGTTTTTGCGCAACACGACGAATGTCATCTTGTATTCCAGGAACCCCTTCACGAAGGTCGTGTGCAAGTGCACGAATATCTTGAATAATAGCGTTTACATCAGTTTCATTGTTTCCTACAATGCGATCAACGCCTTCTGAAAATGAAGCGATTTTTTCAGCTGCTTTTCCAAGATTTTCAAACATCATACGCAACTGAGCCTTTGACTCAGCACCACCTAATGAATCTTTTACTGTTGCAGTAATATCATCCACATTTGTTGCGATTTTTTTAAACTGTTGCAACAACTCGTCAATAGAAACAGGCGCTTTACCAGGAGTGCCTAATGGCTGACCACTGCCCAATGAAGGCAATAAAGGATCGCCTGGTGTAATTTCAAGATATTTTACCCCAAGTAAACCATCTTGTCTGACAATTGCATACGCATCAGAACGCAACTGATAATTTTTATTAACCATAATTTCTGCAACAGCTTGGTAAGCATCTTGTCCTTGGGCTAAATTGATAGATTCAACCCAACCAACTTTTACACCTGCGATCTTAACATCAGCTTTGCGAGCCAACCCAGAAACATCTTTAAAGTACACAACTTGAGGACGAAAACTTGCAGTATCTAGCCGAAACACACCAATCTGAAATGTCATATAAAAGAAGATTCCAAGCGCTGCTATTACAAATATACCGACACCGGTCTCTGGATTTATGCGCATCGTTTACTACCTCATAACCAATATATTTTTTTCATTGAAAAGGATTCTCCATCACCAATTGCTGCTCTTTCAAGGATAACAAAAAGTTTTTGCGTTATCCGTCCAACTTTTCCATAACATAGCACAGAAAACTGACGTGGCTCAAATTTTGTACTTAAGAAGGGAATAAGCTCCTTAGGTAAAGACTCAAAATCAATTTTATAGAATGGCTTTAAGTATGTGTCCCAATCCTTTTGCCATGAGATTTTATCAAGCTGAACTTTTTCAAGTAACTCATCAATTTCTTTCTCAAAATCTTTTTGATTCGTCACATCACGTGACTTACTTTTTAAAAGAAGTTGTAACGAAGAAGAAAGAACCCAAGGGGTTATGCGATACGAATCAGTTGAAACAGTAAACAAGTCCGCAAGAAATATTTTAGGTTTTTTTTCTTCTTTGTCTTTCGATTCTTCTTGAGTATCTTGCTCGCCAAAGGCAGAACCATTTGGTAAATAAAAAAGATAATTTTTAAAATCTTCAAGCGATTTACCCTGCAAAAGTTGCGTAACCTCAATTAATGGGTCTTGTCGTTTTTTTAAAAATTCTTGTAGTGGTTCAAACATATTTTTGTTACCAGTGAATGGCTTTGAAGCTTCTCCTAATTGTTTAAAAAGCTCTTCTGGCGAAGCCTGAGCTATTTTTTTAAATTCATGTTTCTCAAAATCATAGAGATTATTAACATTCAATTTTCCATCTTCACAGGTAATACACAGGCTTAATTCTGCATCAATGCCATCAATGTCATATTTTAATACAAATTTTTGCCAACGCCCTTGCACTGAAAGAATTGTTCGTAACAAACTTTTTGCATGCTCAGCAGCTTCTTTTACTGTATCTTTTTTTTCTTCAAGTTTAATTATTTTTTGATCTTTCTGTTTTTCAAAATGAATATCATGCAAAGAAAGTTGGGCAATCGCAATAGAAACACCAGACAGCGCTAATTGGCGAGCTTTTTCTTTCTCAATGTTTATCGGTATAAAAGCATTATAAAGACGCGCTTGAAAGAAAATCTGCGTCACCACAATCGTACTTATTGAAAGAATCATAATCGTCAAAAGAAGAATATATCCTGGTTGCTTACTTGTATATATCATCATCGTGCAGCCCCCTGCGGTTGCGGAATCCCCCCATGCAAAAACATACGATCAGTCTCAGCCTGTCCTGCTTTTCTTTGTTGAAGCTCGTTTTTTGAAGGTAAACTAGTCGCTCCTTTAACAATTATCGGTTGATATCCAGCGCACGTACAAAACAAAAACTCAAAAGAATGAATGCGCTTTCTTTCATCATTCATAAAAATCTTGACCGAACAAAAAGCTGGAATTTCTGGTGTTTCATATTTTTTCTTTTCGTCATCAGAAAGCTTTTTCCATTCATCAACGAGCATGTAGATGCGAGACTTCTCTTCATCATCTTTCTTTGTGTCTTTTGAAATGTCTTTTGGTTGCTGTTGCCCTGCTGATTGAGCCTTTTCAGGTTCTTTTTTTTCGATCTTTTCTACAAAAAATTCAAACTTAATGTTTTCAATATCTCGTGCAATTTCATAACTGCGTATTGGTTTTTGACCAGATTTAATCGTCTCTTTTTTTGTTGCCGCTTCAAATTTTTTTAAAAAAAGCTCTTCAGATTCTTGCCGGAGCAACAGCAGCTTTCCCTGATTTTCTGGATCTGCAACTACTCGATAGGCAACACGCACTGCGCGCGGCGATGGTTGTTGGTATACCGATAAAGGGTTCGTGCTTACAAAACTCAAAATTTTAACAAATCCACGATCATCACTCTCAAAGGAAAATGTTTTGAAAGCATTATCCTGCTCGTGCTTCTCCGATGAATGATCTTCTTTCTTCTTTACTGCAGCTCCCTTATCTTCCGACGCTGAAGATTCTTCCTCTTCATCTTTTTCTGTAATACGAGGAGCAAACATACCAGAAAAATCTGTTTCAAACTGCTGCTGCATCAATGCAACACGGCGTTCCATGCTACTTACGCTTACCACGCGCGATAAAATGCCATTTGTTTGTGAAAGACTTTCAAAAAGAATGAGCGCTATCATGGAACTAATTAAAAGACCAAAGGTAACTTCTATAAGAGAAAATCCTTTTTGCATCATGATTTTTTCTCTCTATCTGGAGGAGGAGTAAAGCCATAACTAATAATTTCTTGCAGACGCTCATTCCCTTGTTGAGACCACGACCCACTAGCTTTCCTCTGATACAATCCTTTAAATCGAGCAAGATCCGAAGCCCCTGATAGTTCTTTTTGCTCATAGACAAGAGCAAGATCAAAGTCTTCATTACGACTTTCTAATCTTGTCTTCCCTTTTTTTAAAGGTTGTTTTAAGGTAGAAATCATTACTAATTTTATCGGATAAAAACGGTCAATACGAAGAGTATTAATGACCACACGACGAAATGAATTACTTTGAAGCGCCAGCAATCCGGTCAACATAACCCCAATGACGACCAACGCCATCACCACTTCAATAAAAGCAAATCCGTTACGCAGGGGTTTGGAACTCATCATATGTTTTAAACTGCATGGTAAAAGGGTTAAGAACGAGACCAATTTTTTTACCTTCATTGAGATCTGTCTGATTTTTTGTATCAACCATATTAATGATTACTTCTTGCGCTAGTCCGCCAGGAAGTACAAAAAACCAAACCGCATTTTTTGTTTGTGTTCGAGAAGAAAGCTCATCAGCCCCTTGCACAAAAAATTGTTGTATCTCAAATGTCTCAGGCCATAAAGGAGCCGTAGGTGCGTACTGCACAACTACTGGAGCAAATACCAAGCCTCCTTGAGGATCAGTTTGACTTGCTTCTTGTTCCAACAAAACTTTGCGCTGAGAAAGATCAAACACAATTTTCTGAACTTTCTGAGTAGTAAGCCCTCGCTGCCACGCTTCTGCCATAAAGGTATTCAGTGAGGTAACAAATGCTTTTTGTTCGTAAAAAGGCCTTCGTTTAAAAAGGTTTGGGATGGCAACTGCAGCCACAAGACCAAAAATTGCCATCACAAACACTAATTCTATAAGCGAAAAACCTGGGTAGTTTTTGTTATAATGACCAAACACTTATCCACTCTTCTTGCGGACTATCTTCTCCATGCGCTCCCCAAGAATACAGCTCATACGGATGCGCTCCACCGGGAGTACGTTCATAGGCGAAGTCTTGCTTCCAACCATCTTGAGGAATATGTTTCTCACCGTCTATTTCTACTGGTTTAACATACGGGCCATCCCATCCTCGTGTTCCTTCTGGCGCATTAACCAAATCATCTAATGTCTCTGGGTATCTGTTTGGCTGTACTTCTGAGTAATACACATCAATAGCTTGACTAATCACGCGCAAACTTGATTTTGTCGTCGATACTTTTGCTTTTCGCACTGCAGCGGTAATACCTGCCCCTGCAGTGGCCATAAGCAACCCAACAATCAGCATATAGAACACCAATTCCATAATACTAAATCCAGGTTTAAGTGACTGTTGCCTAAAAGACATCATTTTATATTCCTTCTTTATTAAAAAACTGGTTCATCCAGCCATTTGATTCATTTGTGACATAGGCAGCATAATCGAAAGTACAATGAACCCCACAATTACTGAGGTTATCACTGTCATAATAGGACTAATAAGCACCGTAAGATTATCTGCAAATTCTTCTAATTCTTTTTCGTTTGTACTCCCTACCAACAACAACATCGAGTCAAGTTTACCACTTTGTTCGCCAGTGTTTATAAGATAGGTAGCCATGGGTGGAAAGATGCCAGTTTGTTTTAGATATTGAGCCATCTGACCTTGTTTAATAATTTTTTCACGAGCTTCTTTGAGTGATTTTTTAAGAACACGATTATCAACAATGCTCACCACAATATCAAGCGCTTCAGGAAGATTTACCCCTCCTTCTAACAACATCCCTAGAGTTCCACAAAATTGAACAATCGCTCCCGTGCGAGTAAATAAGGAAATAACAGGAAGACGCAATTTTATTTTATCAATCGTCAGCGCCCCACTTGCTGTCGAAGCCCAATACAAACAGCTAAGAACAATGAAGGCTATAATTCCAATAAGAAGAAAATAGTGATGAATAATAAAATTTGAAAATCCAATCACCATTCTGGTTGGTAAAGGAAGCTCCATGCCCAAACCTTCAAAAGTACCTGCTAATTGCGGAACTACCAATACCATTAAGGCACACGAAACGGCAAAAATTAGAGCGAGTTGAATAAGAGGTCCTCGTAACGCACTACTTACTTTTGATTGGAGCTCCCCTTGACGTTCTAAATAATGAACTAATCGCTCAAGAATAACTTCTAGCTTGCCACTTGCTTCACCAGAACGAACTAATTGCACATAAATATTTTCAAACACATAGGGATACTGTTTCAATCCATCAGCAAGCGACTGACCTTCTTTAATGCCATCTTTCACCGTCACTATAATGCGGTTCATTTTCCCTTCAAATTGCTCTGCCAACAATTCAAGGGCGTGAACCAACTGAATACCAGATCGTAAAAGAACTGCTAACTGTTTGGTAAAAAGAAGTTTTTCTTTAAGAGGAACTGATGCTTGAAAAAAACGCTGTATAAAATTTTCAGTATTTGCAGCTTTGTATGCAGGAACAATACTGATAGGGAAAAAACCTTGCTGTTGTAAAAGCTCACGCGCACTACCCAAAGAAGGAGCATCAAGCCTACCCTCTACTTTTTTGCCTACTTTTGAAAAGGCCTGGTAAGAAAAAAGTGCCATCGTTAACCCCTTATTCTACGCTCTTTTTGTCCAAACTTTTCTTTTTTTGTTTCATGCTACACTACTCTTTAAGTGTCTCTATTTTACGGTTTCTACAAAGGAGTATTGATGAATAAAGAGCTTTCTTTAGCAATTTTAGCATGCATCTTTTTTAGTCATAGTGCAAAACCTGTAACTACGCAACGTCCAGATTCAAACCAGCCTGCAGAATCAATAATAATTCGCAAAGAACATAAAACGGGGAAAAAACAAACGACACATGCGCAAGAGTCTACTACAAAATTTGTTCTTCTTGATCCTAAAGCGCCCACCATCACATCACAACCATTCACTGAACCAGTTTTTGCCAACCGCTTTAATAAACAAAAAAATAAAATTAATCTTTTTATCACCAAAATAGATTTTACCCGTGACGGTGTTTCTCTTTTTTTGAATCAAACATTCAATAACCGTGATTACGGATCTGAATTTTTACCCTACAGCCTCAGTCACTTGACTCAGTTTTTAGATTTTGCTCACGCCAACAAACAGTCTCCTGAATTTATCGAAGGAGCATTGCGCCTTTTTAATCAAAAAATAAAAAATGCCCCGTTTCTTACTGCCGCCTCGCTTGAACGATTTCTCGACAAAGTACATCCTCACTTTGAAGCACACCTTGCTGTAACTCCTTTTAGTCTTTGGCAAGAATCAAAACATCTATTATCTCAAGCATTTCGAGAAAAATTTTCGTTTGCGCAACAAGACCCTCTTGGTTTTTTTGAATATGTCTCAAAAAATCTAGCACACGAAGTCCAAATAAACATGATCACTCCTGAACGAGTACGCGCAACCTGCATGCGCTTCTTAAGTTGTACTACCGACAAAATTATCTGGGCTCCTTCAGACCAAGCAGAAACCTGGCGCTCTTTTAAAAAAATTGGAAACCATTTTCATACCTTACACCTGAAAAAAGTAATCCCTGATGAATTTGATGCGAATGAATTATATTGGAGCTTGATTGAGCGCTACTGCCACTTTTTAAAACTTACCGGTACCAGACTCTCACTTGATACATGCAAGACCATCAAACAAGATCTTGCTGAAAAATCTATTCCTTGGTTGTTACAAAAAGAACAAGAGTCAGTGCTTGAAACAAAAATGGACCGTCTTACCCTGACAGTCCTAGAAACAGAAGCAAAAATTCAAGCCCATTTGCAAGGCATTATTACTGATAAACTTATAGTGCGCGCAGGATAAGTTCTTTCTTATGTGCAAATAAACTCAAAAATAGTTGCATTTTTCTAACTCACTATTACACTGCCATTATGCTTATTTATTTTAAACACCTTATCTCAATAGACCCTGTAAATAAGCTCATCGCAATCTATGTATTGTGATAATAGTAGCTCTATCATTATAATCAACATCGTTTTCTTTTATAATCAGTAACCATAGTGAATATCCATGAAAAAACTTGCTTTCATTTTTACCATTACTTTCTTGTCTTATAGCCCTTTTGCTCAACCTTCAGCTGCGTTTATATGCACCTTATGGTTGAATGCTGCTGAAAAACGCAAAATGGAACTTGAAAAACAAAGTAAGCAAGAACAAGAAAATAACGCTCCTGATTCAACCCTTAAAAAAGAAGAATCATCAACAACACATACTATTTTAAAAAATCTTCAAGAAAATAACTCTACTGATGAAACTACTGCATAAAATTCAACAAAATCTAATCTTGCAATACAGTATCCATTTTCCAAAAAGGTAACAATTTTGTTCCCATCAGTTCTCCATTATAATCACCCCCATAAATCAAATACGATTGCACAGGAACTGCTTCTGCTGCATTTTTTTGTGAAAGATCATAAAAATAACGAACATTTTTTATAAACTCAGGTTGGAATGTTGTACCCGATTTTATTTCGATAGCTTTTATCTTACCGCCCCATTCACCGATGAGATCAACTTCATGCCCCGTTTTATCACGCCAAAAATAAAGATTTGGAACCTGCGCTCGATTAAATCGTCCTTTTAGGATTTCTAAAATAACCATATTCTCGTAAAGCGCTCCTTTAAGATAATGAGACCCTACTTGCAATTCATTGTCCATACCCAATAAATGGCATGCAAGCCCTGTATCATTAAAATATAACTTTGGCATCTTAATAAGTCGCTTACTAAAGTTTTTGTAAAATGGCTGAAGAAAAAAAATTATATAACTCGCCTCAAGTACCGAAAGCCACCTACGTGCAGTCATATTTGAAATACCGCAATCGCTTGCTAAAGAAGTCATATTAAGTAATTGCCCAGTGCGTCCAGCACACAATTTCATAAATGTTTGAAAGGTGCTGAGATTTTCTATGTTTATTATTTGACGAACATCACGTTCTACATAGGTATGAAGATAACTTGGAAAAAATTCTCCAGAAGACATCTGTTTATCATAAAGCCTTGGGTAACCTCCTTTAAAAATATTTTTATTACTATCAGAAGGCATACCAAGTTCTGCTAAACTTAATGGCAATAATGTTGTTACTCCAATACGACCCGCTAAGGATTGAGTAATTTTTGCATTCAATAAAAAATTCTGTGAACCAGTTATCACGTAACGCCCCGTTTCTGGAGATTCATCAACAATTCTTTGTAAATAAGAAAAAAGTTCAGGAACATGCTGCGCTTCATCAAAAATTGCCCCCGACTTATACTTATCCAAAAATGATCGTGGATCTTGTTTAAATGAGCTTTGCACATCAAAATCTTCAAACGAAACATACGGCAAATGAGAAAAATACGAGCGAGCTAACATCGTTTTTCCTGATTGCCGGGGACCAGTAATACTAATAACCGGATATATTTTTGAAAAGCGCTCCAAAACAGAAACCAGAAAACGCTTATACATGCATAGCTCCTTACATATAGCCAAATCTAATATTGAATGTTAAATATGGCACAATAATCTTAATTTTGAAAGATTATTGTAAAAAAACATGCTCCTATACTAAATTTTAACTCTAATAATAAGCTTATTATTGCAAGAAAAGCCAAATCAAACTTTTAGTGTTAGATTTGGCCAAAAATGTTTTTACCACTCCATACTCAAATTTTCTCGATACTTACTCAAAAGCATAGGTTCATTTAAAACAGATATGGCTATTCAACTTATGATATTGAGTTCGAATTGAGTTTAATATTTCAGTCCTATTTTTTTTCAAAATCTTTATACAGCATGCTCGGCTGCACATCAGTATTGTTTTGATACTTTGAACTTATGTACCGATCATAGTCACCTTCAATGGTGTGATAAAAAATCTGACAAATTTCCACACCACGGTAAATACGAATCGGTTGAATACAAAACATTTCGAGAGTCCAAAACCCAGCAAACCCCACATCTCCAAATCCTGCTGTCACATGAATAAAAAGACCAAGTCTTCCAATAGAAGAACGCCCTTCAAGCATCGGGACATAATAATCGGTTTTGGTATACTCAATAGTTCTACCTAAATATAAAGTATCTTTTTCAAGAACCAACCCTTCTTCGGGAATTGTAAGTCGCTTAACTGGATTAGGAGTTTTCATATCAAGCACTGAATTTTCATACATGAGAAGATCTTCGTGCAAGCGCAAATTATAACTATTTGGTCCAACCTGAGATTCTTGAAATGGTTCGATAAGTATTTTTTTACCCAATTGCTTCTTTATTTCTCTACCAGAAAGAATCATATTTCCTCTCTTTGTTTTGTGCATTTCTCCAAGACATTTTTTTGAGAATAACATTCTTTAAAAACAAGATACAATATGATTCTACTGCCTACTCTTGACTATGAAATGTATTGCTCTGTTGCAGGAATTTTACTCAATGGAATTGATTGTTGCGTGAATAAAAATCCTTGTTAGACTACCTTTTAAAGAGACTTTTAATGAAGATACCCAAGGAGTAGCTATGAACACAAATGCCCTTGACACTCACGTTATTGAATCAATAAAAGAAAAGAGTGCGCTTTTTAACCTTCTTTCAACAGAAATCTCAAAGATGATTGTTGGACAAGAGGATATTATTGCCTTTATAGAACTCGCCATTCTTTGCAATGGACACATCTTACTCGAAGGCGTTCCCGGCGTTGCAAAAACAACGATGATTAAAGCCGTCAATAAAGCGCTTGACCTCCATTTTGCACGCATTCAATTTACTCCTGATCTGCTCCCTGCTGATCTTATCGGTACATTAGTTTATAGTCCGAAAACACAAGAATTCATCACAAAAAAAGGTCCTATTTTTGCAAACCTTGTACTCGCAGACGAAATCAATCGCGCTCCTGCTAAAGTACAAGCTGCTCTTCTTGAAGCTATGCAAGAACATCAAGTTACTATTGGTTCAGAAACCTTTCCTCTTGAAATGCCATTCTTGGTATTTGCGACACAAAATCCAATTGAACAGGAAGGTACCTATCGTCTACCTGAAGCGCAAGTTGATCGATTTATGTTTAAATTATTGGTGCACTATCCAACCAAAGAACAAGAACGAGAAATTCTTCATAAAAAAATAGACCTTGCTGACATTCGCCCAATTCTTTCAAAAAAAGATATCTTTACAGCGCAAGCACTCGTTAAACAAATATATGTTGATGATCGTATTAAAAGTTACATCGTTGATCTTGTCTTTGCCACGCGTGATCCAAAATCATACAACTTAAAAGATCTTATTCCATTGATTCAGTATGGTGTTTCACCACGTGCTACTCTCGCTCTTCAGTACGCAGCACAGGCATACGCATTCTTACGTGGACGTCATTTTGTTATTCCTGATGATATTAAAGCAGTTGCTCCTGCCATTTTACGCCATCGATTACTTCTTTCTTATCAAGCAGAAGCAGAAGAAATTTTACCAGATACCGTAATACGAAAAATCCTCTCTACAGTACCTGCTCCGTAAAAATTTTTACTACCCTGGAGCAAACTTGACAAGGGAAACAGTACGCAGGTATTGTTCATTCATTGGCCCTTTTAAAAGGACGTTTGTATGAGACATCCGTTTTGGATCTTAAACACATCACTCTTAGTTCTCCTGCTCGTATGTGCAGGATTCATTTTTTTTACTCAACAAACACTCCCCAAGAAATTGAGTGGAGAAAAATCTTCACTGGCAAAACATGTATCTGCATTTCCTATCGATGTTGAAGTAGTTGATATTACAAAGATTTATGAAAATGATCTTTTTGACACCTATCATGAAAAAATTATGCCTCCTGTAGAACCTGATTACACAAGTCCAATTCCAACTCCTCCAACTTCTACACAGGTCGTTATCCCAGAAGAAGCGATTACTCCTTTTTTACCGCCACTACAAGTAACACTCAAAGGTATTATGATTCTTAATGATGAAAGTCAAAATGTTGTTATTATTGAAGAGAATGCAACAAAAAAAGAAGAGAATTACAAAGTTGGTGATGCGTTAGAAGATGCACAACTCATTCGAATTCTTCACAACCGCATTATTCTTATTCGCTCAAACGGACAATTCGAAACACTCTATCTCAGTGAAAAAGATGTCGTTGATCAAGTTCTTGAAAATGATCAAAAAGATGGATGGGCGCAAACGATACGAAAAATTTCTCCTTTTGCTCTTGAGATTGATCCAACTTCATTTATAGAAGTAGTTCCAACACTTGCTCAATTTATAGATTCTTTTGATATCACCACCGTGTATAAACGAGGTAAAAGTATTGGATGTCGCATAGGAAAAATAATACAAGGAACTCTAGTAGAAGCTTTCGGATTTGAACCAAGTGACATTATTCTTTCAGTAGCCGGAATCCCTACTACTACAACAGAAAGTCGTCTTGAAATTTATCAACATCTTCTTGGATTGCGCCTCTCTGATTCCTTTACCGTAAATTGCGAGCGCGAAGGACAGCCATTTGCTTTCTCTGTAACGTTTACTGATCTTAAAGATCCGCTTACTCTTTCTCCTAAGCAACTTTTTGAAGAAGAAAAAACTGTTGGAATTCTGACAGGACCAAGTCCAGAAGAACTTGAGGAAGAACGTATCAAAATTCTTAAAGATCGCTATACATTTGCGCAAACAGCACAAGACATTCTCATCGAACAAAAAGAACAAATGATCACTGAAAGCAAAAAAGATAAAGTAAAAAATCATTCACTTTCAAATGAATCGTAAAATCTATGAATAAAAAACTTCTTCTCTCTCTCAGTATTTTAATAAACGGTCTTTCGGTCGTTGCCATAAAAGCTGAAGATCGTCCTCAAGCTCGTTCATTATTAGATTCATTTGATACACCAAAATCCCCCCTTACTGAATCTATTCCAAAACCCCCTCCTATTGACACCAAAGCTCTCACCTTTAAACCTGAACTCACTGAAGAAGAAAAGCATGAAGATCCTTTTGCTTCTGAAAAAAATCCTTTTCAACATTCTATTCCAACGCCAAAAAATGATCCTGCAAAAACAACCATAAGCGCAGCTGAAACGATTGGTGAGAAAGCAAAAAAGTTAAAGCTTGCAAAAGAAGAACAAGAGAAAGATCAACTTGTTCGATTTTATTTTGAAGATGCATCACTTGAAAATCTTGTACGTTACATTGAAGAGTTGTTTGCAATAAAATTCTTTGTAGATGACGACCTCACGCCTCCTCCTGTAGGGGGTGCTCTTCTTAAGGGAAACAAGATTACCTTTAAAACAAATAAACCGATGACTCGTGATGCTGCATGGACATTATTTCTCAAGTTTTTAGATATGGCAGGGCTCTCTGTTGTTGAAAGCCAGATCACTGGATTTTATCGCATCACCACAGTAACCAATGCAAACAAAGAAGTGCTTCCAACCTTCTTTAACACCAGCGCTAACGTTCTTCCTGATAACAGCCTCAAGGTTCGTTATGTGTTCTTTGTTAAAAACTCATCACTTACAACAATTCAAACCATCGTAGGACAACTTGCAAGCACAACAGCACTTATTGATACCTTCCCTGATTTGAATGCAATTATTGTCACTGACAAAGCAGTAAATATCCGCTCTTTAATGAAAATTGTACAAGAGCTTGATAAAGAAATGCCAGAAGCAATGTCGATTTTGCGATTGAAAAAAGCTGATGCTACCGATGTGTATAATCTTTACACTGACCTTACTAAAACAGAAAATCCTCAAGGAATGGCTCGCTTTTTTGGACAACGCGCACAGCCGGATTCACTTTATTTTCCTGCAAACGCCCGTTTGATTGTAGAACCAAGAACAAACTCTCTTATTCTTCTTGGCCCTGCAAAATCACTTGCAAAAATTGAAGAGTTTATAACAAAAAATATCGACGTTGAACTTGATATGCCTTACTCACCGCTTTACATTTATGAAGTGCAATATTTAAATGCAGCAAACCTTGCAACTATTCTTACAAGCGTTGTTTCATTTGGACAAGGAAGTGCAGCAGGAACTTTTGGAGGGGTACGCAATGGCAATGAATACTTTGGCCCAATAAATATTACTGCAGAACCAACTGGTAACCGCCTCATCATTAAAGCAGAAGAACGTGATTACAAAAAATTACTGCCTATCATTCAAGAAATGGACGTGCTCCAACCTGAAGTTGCCATTGAAGTACTTATCGTTAACGTTTCATCAACTGACACCAAAGTTATTGGTTCACAGATTCATAATAAAATTCCTAACTCTCCTTTTAAAAATATTAATATGCAAACATCAGGCTTTGTCACTCCTGGAGGCCCCTCTGGTCCTGTTATTAATGCAACAACTGGTTCGTTATTAGGAAATTTGATTTCGCTAGCAACAGGAGGAACAGCGGGTGATGGTTCAACATACATGACCATTGGTGATGCAGTAAATGGAGTCTGGGGAATCTTTAAAGCACTCAAATCTTTCACCGATACCAGTATCATCGCTAACCCATTCTTACTTTCTACAAACAACTATGCTGCTTCTGTTTCGGTTGGTACTTCTCGTCAAGTACAAACAGGAAGCGTTGTCAGCTCTCAAGGTCCAACAGCAAGTTATGATACTCTTCCTGCAAACTTAACTGTGAATATATCTCCTCAAATCAGCCTTGATAGTAGTGTGCAAATGTCGATCACAGTGAACTTAACCGACTTCTCTGACTCAACAAATACTGCCAGTGGTAACACTTTTACCAAAGCAGTGACAACTTCCGTTTCAGTAAAAAATCGTGAAATTGTAGTACTTGGTGGTCTTGTTAAAAATCAAGTCACTGATGTAGAAACAAAAGTTCCTATCCTTGGAGATATTCCTCTTATCGGATGGCTCTTTAAAAATAAACAAAAGACAACGGTCAAAACAAATATCCTTATTTTTATTTCACCACGTATTCTTACTCTTAAAGCTGAAGAAGACGTTGACTATTATACTCTTAATAAGGCACAAGAGGCTAAAGATCTCGTAGGCGAAATGGCTTCACCTGCAAGTAAGAGAGACCCACTAAATCGCCTATTCTTTGGTGGCAATATACACGATAAAGAAATTGGGGACTTCTTAAACAATGATCCTCATCTTAAAGAAACAGAAAAAGGTATGACGAAAGCTCAAAAACGCGCTCTACGAAAAAGAAAAAATCGTTTAAAAGAAGTTGAAAACTCTCAAGAACTATCTGTTTCAGAAGAAAAAGCAAAGCCTGTAAAATCTCAACGCCCTGGTCGATTCAAAAACAGTAAGGATCTTTCATGATACAAAATATATTTCTTCCTGACCGCATAGGAACCTACTATCTGTTTCGTAAAAAAATTGTCGGCATTCATATGACTCCGCACCTTATCTATGCAACAACGCTTATTGCTGAAGGAAAATCGCTCACTCTTACAGAAACTCATTCTCAAGAAATTGTTCAAGAAAAAGGAAATCAGCAGCAGAAAATATCTGAAGCGCTCATCGAGCTCATGAAAAAGGTGGGATCTTACGATTCACTTGTTTCTACCCTAACAAGCTCGTATGTCATGTTTAAAGAATTGCGCTTTCCTTTTATCGTCAAAGAAAAAATTGCTTTGGCGCTTCCTTATGAAATTGAGCCATTTTTACCTTTTCCTTTATCCGATGCTTTTTTTGATTTCTCACTTATAAAAATCAACGTAGAAAAAAATTACTCTGAAGTAATTGTTGCTGCTGTACAAAAAAAACATCTTTATGACCATCTCCAGCTCTTTTCAAAAGCAAATATTCATCATGAAATAGTCACTGTCGACATGCTTAATGTGTACGGGCTGTACTCAAAAATAGCTCATCTTTACCCTCTTGAAGAAAATGGAGCCATCGCAGCATGGGACGATGCGACAATTCACATTGCCTATCTTCATAATGGAATTATCAAAACAGTTCGTTCACTCATTAAAGATAAAGATGATCGCAAAACATGGCAGTCACTCTTTTTTACCCTGCAGTCATTTTCTCAAGAATATGGAAAGATTCAAAAAGTTCTTTTTATGAACACAGACCACACAACAGTTGCTCAAGCGCAAGAACAACTAAGCATTCCTTGCGAGCTTTTTGATTTACAAAAAGCCATACCTGCTCTTGGTATCACGGAAAAAAAAGCTACTACTCACAAAGAACTCAATCTTTTTAGTATAGCCACAGTTTACCCATCGTCTTTTACTGCAGATTTTTCTATCGCCACTGAACAACAACAAGAAAAACAGGATTCTCTTTTTAAACAACAAATTGTTACCTGTGCTGGGCTTACAACAATTCTTTTGTGTGCATTATCAATTCATACTTTTTTACAAGTACATAAGCTTTCAAGCGCAGTACATTCAACACGTGAATCTATCGTAAAAGAACTTAAGAAAAATTTCCCTGCCATAAAATCAAGCAATCTTACACAGGCTATGAAAACAGCAAAACAAGCAGTTTCTAAAGAAGAAGAGATTTGGTTTTCTTTCTCAAATCAAACACGTCATTCATTTCTTAAACATTTGTATACTCTCAGCACCAAGATAGAACCTGAAATTTTGGGGCTTCAATTGAAAAAAATGATTATTAATAAAGATACTATTCTTATTGAAGGTAATGTCAGAAATTTTGAAGCGGTTGCACATCTTGAGCAAGAGCTCAAAGATTCTCATCTCTTTGTCCATGTTCCTTATTTAGAAAAGACTGAGTTTTCTATTCCTCTTACCCTTAGCAAACAAGGAGATGCTGCGTGAATTTTTTAAAAACCATTCAAGAATTTGCTCTTCCTTTAGAGACCTCTGAATTTTACCGCAATATAGGTATTTTTTTAGGATGTTTAGTGCTGCTAACCGGTGGCATTATGTACTATCACCATGCAGAAACAGCAGCTCTTAGAATGTCATTGCAAAAAATACATAAGTCTCAACAAGAAGCAAAAATAATTCTTGAAAAACAGAAAATTGTCACTAAGCAACGGGAAGAGGTTAATACCGTTCTAGAAGAAGACAAAAATTTTAAACTAAAAAGTTTCTTTGATGAAGTAGTAGGACGATTAGGGCTTTCATCTTATCAAAGTAAAGAAGCTGAAGTTTCTGATGATATTTTGCAAAAACTATACACTGAAATAAAAATAAACGTGCAATTCAAAGGAATCTCAACAAAACAACTCTGCGAACTTCTCCAAGCCATTGAACAAAAAGCACGCGTCTACACAAAAGAACTTACTATCACTAAAAAAAATGACTCCCTAGATGTTATGCTCACCATTGCTACACTCAAATCTGCTATCAACACCGGTAAAAAGGGATAACAAAAAGGACTTGTACTATGAATAAGCGCCCTACCACATTTTTCTGCCCCACTCTTTTTTGTATCTTTTTCGCTTCTAGCTCAACCATTACTCCAGAAGCTGGTACTCTTACGACTCCCAAAGAAGCAAAACAATCATCCTTAGACAAAGAAACTCCTTACAAAAAAGTGCCAACACCTCTTGCGCCTACTAAAGGTCAAAAGATGTGGTTTAAATTCAAAGATGAACCACTCATTGATGTGGTACAGTATGTTGCAAGTGCCATGAATATCAATATTGTTTTACCACAAGGGCAAGATGTTCTTACCACAAAAATCACCTATCAATTTCCTGATAAAATTTCTGTGGATCAAGCATATGAAAAAGTACTTTCTCTCTTAAAAATAGCTGGATATTTGTTTATTCCTCAGGGAGAATTTTATTACATCATCAAGAATGATAAAGATCTCAATAAACAAACACTTCCTCTCTATATAAATACTCCTCCCTCTGACTTGCCTGACAACGATCAAATGATTCGCTACGTCTACTATTTTGCAAATATACAAGTACCTCAATCTGCAAACAATGGTGGTAATTTTGGCGGCACTGCAAGTGGAAATGCATTACAAACCTTTCTTACCGACACTCTTTCAAAAACATTTACTTACATGGTTGACCCAAATATCAATGGCATTATTATGACCGATTACGCACGCAATATTCGCTCAATCATGGAAATAGTTGCCGAGATCGATTCGCACGGATTTACTGATTCGATCGAAATTATGCCTCTCACAGAGACTGATGCAACAACTATCACCACTCTTTTAATGACACAACTTATTAATTCTGCCGCTAGTTCTGGTGGACAAGGTGGATTTGGCGGAGTCGGATTTGGACAACCGGTAGCATCACAAGCAAGCCCTTCTGCATCTTCTTATTTTACCCCTTCAACAAAAGTTGTTGCAGAAACGCGTTCTAATTCCCTTATCATCATGGGTAAAAAAGCTGCCATTGCTCGAGTAAAAGAGTTTGTAAAAAAGTATCTCGACGTTCCTCTTGATAGTGGAGATTCCATTCTTCACATCTATCCTTTGCAATACCTTAACGCCCAAACATTCGCGCCTATTTTGACACAAATCGTTAACTCACAATCAGGCGGATCAAGCATAGGTGGTGGCTTTGGAGGAAGCACTGGACAATCAAGCGGTACTGTCAACCCTTCTGCTGGAAAACAATATTTTAAAGGAGTTATTATCCAAGCAGAAATTATGGCACCTGCTGCACCAACAACAAATACTCCAACAGGTGCAACTACTGGTACTGCTCCTCAGGCGGCACAACAAGGCGGTAACCGTTTGATTATTGCAGCACTCAGAGAAGATTGGGCCCGTCTTAAAAAACTCATCTCTGATCTTGATAGACCGCAACCACAAGTTGCTATCGAGATGCTCATCGTAGACTTTACTCTTACTGGTGCCCAAGCCTTAGGAAGCCAAGTTCGTAATAAACAAGGCATGTTCCCAAAAGGTGTCGATGCCCAAAACTCAACCTTAGGACCAATACAATTTAATAATCCTAGCAATCCTGCTTGGGATGGGCTCATGTCTAGCTTACTACAAACACCTGATGCTAATGGTAATAACCTTGTAGGTGGCAATGCACCACAAGGAACCTTTGTTCTTTCTCTTCAAGACAATGTAAATACTGGTATTGCTTGGGTTATGGAAGCCCTCTTGAGCTACACAAACGTGACGATTCTTTCTCATCCTTTTACCGTGACATTAAATAACCAACCAACCTCTTTTACCGATGATCAAACACTTCTTTTACCAGGAAGCGCAACCGTTAAAAAAGGAGCAACCTACGTTCCTATTGCACCTGTTACTGCAGCTCTGCAACTTAATATCACTCCTATGATTAATGGAGAAAATTACATCAACCTAGGACTTAATGTTCAGATCAGCGAATTTTCAACAGGCAACTCACAAATCAATCGTAACATTCAAACCAATGCAAATGTTAAAGATGGCCAAGTTTTAATTCTTGGTGGACTTACCAAGACAACAACAGCTACCAGCAATCTAGGAACTCCGGGACTTGAAAGTATTCCAATCATTGGCTGGCTTTTCAAAAAGAAATCAAAGGGGGTTATTAAATCAAACTTGGCAGTATTTATCTGCCCGCGTATTCTAGAAAGCACTAACGGATATTGTGATCCATTCACCGCAGAAAAGTTTTCTGTTGCAACTGATGCAGTCAACGTGGATAAAAATTTCACTGCACTACGCGATCCTATTACTCGTTGGTTCTTTGGTTCTGCACATGAAATTACCAATGAGCAAAAAGTTTCTGACTTTGTTAATAGAAAACAGTTTGTTGCTGAACAAAATTACAAAAAATCGAAACTTTTAGCTCAAACACCTGAACACACAACACCACTTCTTCCCATGCCACAAACACCCATTAGAAAGGTTTCTCCTAGCAAGAAAACTACCTTAAAAATGGCGCAAGCTTTACCAAAGAACAGTAAAGAAACTATTATCTTAACGAAAAAAAACACCACCGAGCAGGCAGAGTTAAAACGTCTTTTTTCTACCTTCAGTCAAACTAATTCTATGCATGACTTAGCAACTCAGACGAAAGCAAATCTTCTATAAAAAGAAGTCTGTTGTATTTTGCAAGATATTCACCTCGTGAAGCACCACCCGCCTGTATTTGCCCTGAACTTGTACCAACAGCAAGATCAGCCAGAATATTTTCATCTGTTTCTCCATTGCTGCAGGCAACAATGGTATTCAGCCCTTGACTTTGACAAGAGCTCACTGATTCTAAAAATTCTGTTAGCGTTGATACTTCAGCAAGACGAATAACAGAAGCATTAGCCATATGACGAGCATCAAGCCCTTGTAACAGGGTCGAACTATGGCTAAACCCTTGATTTGCTGCTAATTGAATAGTCCCTCCAAGAGCATCAAATAAGGCGCTTCCACCTTCAACATCCTCCCACGAAATAGCATTCTCAAAAGAATAAAGAGGGTAGGAATCACACAATTTTTTATAAATGGTGATAAGTTGCTGTGCTGTTTTTTGTTCAGAATTCCATGTGTATGTTTTTGTTTTTACATCAAATAGTTGATCAGCGGCAACATCAAGACCTATTACAAAAATACTTTCCATTCCTGTAGTGCCAAGCGCTTGCATTAAAAGTTCAAAAGGCTCGTAATGATCCGTATAAAAAGAAAAAATTCCCCCACTTTCTGTTATTGAAGTCATACGATTTTGTCTTCTTAAAAGAGCTCGATATTCATGAAAAACAGTAAGAGCATGTTCAAGCGCCATTCTAAAATTCTGTGCCCCGACAGGAACAAGCATCATATTTTGAAAAGGAAATCCATTCGATAATCCCTTGCCACCGCTTACAACATTAATTAAAGGAAAAGGCAAAGAAACAGAAGCATCCCCTTGCAATTGAGCTATCGTCTCAAAAACTTCAAGTTGTTCAACCGCTGCTTGCGCTTTACATACTGCCAAACTGGCAGCGAGAGTGACATTTGCGCCTAGATTTTTTCTTTCTGGAGTACTATCAATCTCAGATAAAATAGCATCAAAGACATGTACTTCTGGAACCTTGCCCATGAAGGCTGGACCAACTATTGATTCGAGATTATACACAGCCTTTTGTAACCCCTGACCTGCGCAACGCCCCCCTCCATCTTTTAAAACAAAAAGACCTTCCTGCTCACTCAAATGATCAGAAGGAACGGAGGCTGATACAAACGTACCATCCTCCAAAACAATTTCACACGAAAGAGCAGGGACTCCACAGGAGTTAACTATTTCTCTACCAAACACTTTACTAATCTTCATGACTCTCCTTCTCTCTTTTTCTATTTTTTTTCAGAAGCTCCCTCTTTTACCGAAGGAATACACACAACTCCGCATTCCTTAAGCGCTTGCGGCGCTACAGGGGTTGGTGATTGCATCATAGCATCATACCCACGCTGAGTTTTAGGGAATGCTATTACTTCTCGAATAGAAGAGGTATTAGAAAGAATCATAATCAAGCGATCAAGACCAAGAGCAATACCTCCAGAAGGAGGGAATCCGTATTCTTGCGCTTCTAAAAAGAATCCAAATTTTTCTTGAATTTCTTTTTCAGAAAGACCTAAAAGTTCAAAAACTTTATGCTGCATTTTTTTATCATGAATACGAATTGATCCACCACCAACTTCAGAACCATTGCATACTAAATCATATGCTTGGGCTTTCATCTGATCAGGGGTTGTTGTATCCCATCCTTGAGCAGGCTGAGTAAATGGATGGTGTGCAGAACTCCACGCTTTTCTTGTTTCATCCCATTCAAGAAGAGGAAAGTTCACAATCCAACAGAAATGTAAGGTGTTTGGTTTAATCAATTGTAATTCTTGTGCAAACGCTACACGAAGCTTCCCAAGCGTTGACCATGCTTCTTTATAAGCACCTGCCACAATGAACAAAGTATCTCCAACTTTAAGATCTTTGATAACTGATTGCACTGTCTCAAAAAAGTGTGCTGGTAAAAACTTAGAAACAGGGGATTCTATCAATCCATCTGCTGCAAAGTGGATATACAATAACCCTTTTGCCCCTAGTTGTTTTGATTTTTCAACCCACCCTTCAAGTTCAGAACGAGTAAATTTTTTATTTTGAATATGAAGCGCCCCAATTCTTCCACCTTGTTGAACTACCGTTTCTAAAAAGTTTAGCTTTACCTCTTTAAACGCATCCGTCAGATCAGTGATTGGAAGTTCATAACGTAAATCTGGTTTATCAGAACCAAAAAGTGCAAACACATAGTCATAGGTAAATGTTGGAAGTGGTAACTTGAGATCTATATTAAAGAGTTTTTTGAAGATATGAGAAAGCATAGCTTCCATTAAACTTCTGACGTCAGCCTCTTCCACAAATGACATTTCTATATCAAGTTGTGTAAACTCAGGCTGCCTATCAGCTCGCAAATCTTCATCCCTAAAGCAACGTGCTATTTGAAAGTAACGTTCAATACCCGAAGTCATTAAAAGCTGTTTGTAAATTTGAGGCGATTGAGGAAGAGCGTAGAAAGAACCTGGATAGGTACGACTTGGAATTAAAAATTCACGTGCTCCGCCAGGAGTGTTTTTTGTCAAAAGAGGAGTTTCTATTTCAAAGAACCCATTTTGCACAAAAAATTCACGCATCGTAAAAAGCAACATACTTCTAAATGCTAAACGATGTTGCATCACAGGGCGACGTAAATCGAGATAGCGATACTTTAAACGCAACTCTTCATCGATATCATCTTCATCAAGAGAAAATGGAAGAGCTTTTGAAGGATTCAAAATAGTCATTTTTTGAATTTGTATCTCAATTTTTCCCGTAGGCATCTTGTCGTTTACTTGCTCTTTTGCACGAGCAACTACTTTGCCTGTTGCAGTGATAACAAATTCTGAACGAAGTGTTTCTGCTAAAATATGCGCTTCTTTAGAAATATCAGCATTAAAAACAAGTTGTACAATGCCGCTTCTATCGCGCAAGTCTATAAAAATGAGCCCCCCATGATCACGTCTGTGAGCAACCCATCCGTTTAAAACAACTTCTTTTCCCAATAATTTTTCGGTGACACCACCACACTCACTTGTACGTTTCCATGCACTCATACCAATACCTCGGCTACCCAATTCTAAAGAAAATTTTAGTTTATCATAATCACACAACAAAAAAAGGAGAGCTTCTGTGACGAAACCCTCTCCATTAATCTTATTTTTTTATATGTTTAGAAAGAATATCCCATTGCAATACTAGCACTGTAAGCAGTATTGTTCCCAACAAGTGGTAACCCTTTTAAATTTGTTACCGGCCCTACTGATGGCGGATTTGCAGCTGCTGCTGCCTTAAGTGCTGCATTAAGAGCTTCTCGCTGACTTTTAGAAACTGGCTTACCTTTGATATCAGTATAATGTTGTCCTGGAACAAGAAGACCAATACCACCAGTTAAAGAAAGATTCTCTGACAAATTAACTCCAAAAAAGATATTGCTTTCTGCTCCTATATATTTACTTGCAAGAGCGTTAGTGGTTTTACCTGTTGTAATATCAAATCTATTACTTGCTGTATCTTGCCAATACATGAGAAAATTAGGATTTACATTCCATTTAGATTTTGCTTTTTGCGGAGTATATTTTATGCCCATTCCCCAAAACTTTAAGTTGCTAAAATTATCAACCGTAACAGCAAAATCGTCCCCAGTATTAGTAATATTAAGCGGACGAATAACCAAACTAGTCATACCAAAAAAACTTTGTACTCGTTTCCCACTATAAAGTTCTTGGAAAGGAATAAACCCATTATAATTACCATCAACTGATGCATCATTAGGATCTTTTAGGTTTGCATTCGGATTTTGATCCCCACTTGAAAAACCCCATGTAGCACTCAAAACAAGGTCTTTAGGAACAAGCCAATAACTCGCATCACCAACCCACATAAAACCTCTAAATTTTGTTATATAAGGACTTCTGTACCGGGTAAGGCTGTTATACAAATTAGTACCTGTTATAGGCGCACCATTTGAAATAGCACCTGAAGGTACGCTAGCAATTGCCGTTTTTTGAGCACTATTAGCTGGATCATATAAAACATAATTTGTGGCCGTTGGTATTGTTACATTTGGATTAACATCATAAACATCACTGTAAACAAAAGATGAATACCCACCAGTGTTCACATTGTTGACATAGTTTCTATCCCACCCTTTAACGTACTGACTTCCAAAGTTACTTGCGCAATCAAAACCAAACTCAAGATCTCCTGCGATCAATTCACAAGCAAAACCGCCAGTATTTAAATTAGATTTTGCATCAGAAAAAAATTCTACTTTTTGCTCTGGATCATGGTGATGCATAACATATGGCTCAAAGCTAAGTTTTTTTCTTTCTTCAATCATGGGAGTAATCATAAAACGAGCCGCTGTTACAAAATTTATTTGCCCTGAGCCTCGCCACGGTGATGTATTACCTGTACCGAACGCTTTTAGCTGTGTTGGTAATATCGTTTCACTAAGAGAAGTGCTCTTGTTGCTCAAAACAGAAAGATAAAAATCATACGACATAAAATCTTTTATTAATCCGCCCGATACTTTAACCCCCCAAGCGTATTGATCAACTGAGTTATCCTGAAAAAATCCAAGAAGTGACGGATTTACAGAATAAGCATCACCAAGAGAGATTCCACGTCCTAAACTAAATGAAAAAGATCCAAGAGTTACGGTCTGTTTTAATGCTCCTTCCATTTTACAAATTTTTGCCATATCGGCTTCAACCCATGCTTCACGAATCCAGAGCATGTTTGGTCCGACAGTATGAAAGTGACTTGTTGCTGGACCATCAAGAGTCTTTAGCCATGCATCATTGGTATAAATTACTTTAGGATTGCCCCATACCACTTTGTTACGCATGGTAACTTTTGATTGACAGGTTGGAGTCTTCGTTAAAAACGAAATATCAATTTTTGTTTTATTAGCGAATAACTCATCTGGAATACGATTATTAAACAGAATGCCATTTTTATCGAATGCAGTTTCTGTTTGTATGTTACCTATGATAGAAGCCTCAAAATCACCATTCTTGTAAAATAAATTTGGTTTTTTTGATTGTGAACTAATAACATTTCCCGAAACAAAAAAAAGAACTAAAGCTGCCAATGGCAACTTTGGCACAAAATTCATAGCATGCTCCTATCAAAAATAAAGGGGTAAGTAGACCTAAGCACATGTGTAAAGTGGCTTAGAGTGTACGTTTTGCCTTTAAATTGTCAAGAAGCTTTCTGTTGTATAGTTCTGATAAAGAGACTACAAAGGAGTTTTCGAAAGATAAAAAAAGAAGACAGAAAAAGAAAAAGGACGGGAAGTCCCGTCCTGAAATAGTTTTAAATAAATAAAAAAAACATCAACATTCTTGAGGAAGCGCAATAACATCATCACCAAGCTCACGTTTAGCAATTTCACGTAGAATTTTTTTATTATCATCATTAATGCTTTTTTCTAAACCACTACCTGCATCTGCTAATTGCTCGGCTATTAATTTTAATAACAGAAAAAAATTTCTATATAAAGCCACTTGCCACCTATGATAACAAGCATCAAGAGAAGATAAAGAGGTTTTTCTTGTATCAGAAAGAACACTGTAAAGAGCTACGTGATCTAAGGGAGAAATTCCCTCATAAGGATGTCCTGAATAATAAAATTCATTAGGTAAATAATTAGAGATTTTATTTATAAAATCAATAATAGAAAAAAGGTTTTCATGAACAATTTCCCTTATTTTATCGCGAGCAATTTCGCTTTGCGAAGCCTTGTAATAAGAATTGCTACTATACCTAGCGTTCAACTCAGCAAGTTTTTTAATTCCATCAGCGTACACATCTTTACCCAACAAAGGATGTATATTTGACCAATTTATAAGCGTAAGAATATCTTCTCCTTTGCGAGCAGGAAAGCACGCGTCTGCCATAGTCAAAATGCAATACCCTTCTGCTCTGTAAACATCAAGCGCAGCTTCTCTTCTTTGTCTTAATAATGGCTCAAGATCAGTTATATAATCTTTATTCTTTATTAAAAAATTAATAATAATACTAATATTTTGCGCTAAGCGATAAGGAGTTGCTTCCTGTTTCTTTTTTATTGATTGCGACTTTTTTATCTTCTTTTTCTGTATATTTTTTTGTGCTGTTATTTTTCTATCTTTTTTAGACAAAGAAACTTCTACCGTAGCATTACAAAATAATGTAACCAAAAAAAACATCCCGTATAATTTTTTCATCTCAGTTCCCCTTTTATTAAAACATGACTCTTTAGACTAGACTACAAAAAGCATGGCTTTAGAAAAAGCTTCTGTGTTTTTTATTACTACTCCCTTTCTAATTACCTTAAAACAAAGTCAACACTACAAACCAAGGAGAAAAATATGCGCAAGGAAAAACTTCTTTTAGGAGCCCACATGTCAATCGCTGGAGGACTATCAGAAGCACTTATTCGAGGAACTTCAATCGGCTGCACTGCACTACAAATTTTTACTAAAAGCAATCGCCAATGGGCCCCTAAAGAACCTACACCAGAAGAAATTAATAACTTTGTGGCAACTCAAAAAAAAACTGGTATTACACATGTTGTTGCCCATGCAAGCTACCTTATTAACATGGGCTCGCCAGACCCTGATATCCACAGAAAATCAGTGGTTGCAGCAACAAAAGAACTTCAAGTATGCGAAGCTCTTGGTATCCCTTTTTTAGTTATTCACCCAGGATCATATACTACTTCAAGTCCCGAAAGGGCTCTAAGCGCTCTTGCTCAAGGGATTGAAAAAATACTGCATCATGTTCCAGGAGTTTCAATGATTTTACTTGAAACCATGGCAGGACAAGGAACAACTATTGGAAGTAGCTTTAAAGCACTTGCGCAGGTGCGTGAGCTTATTTCTGCCAAACACAGAGTTGGTATTTGTGTTGACACCTGTCATATTTTTGCAGCTGGCTATGATTTGACAACACAAGATGGATACCTATCAGTCTGGGAAGAATTTGATACAACAATAGGTCTTTCAAACCTTAAAGTCATTCATCTTAATGATTCAAAAAAAGAATGTGGAAGCCATGTTGATCGTCACGAAGACATTGGAAAGGGAAAAATAGGACTAGAAGGATTTCGCCTTCTTATGAATGATGAACGATTTTTTTCTATTCCAAAAATACTTGAAACCCCAAAAATCGACTTGAGTGATGATGTACAAAACATGAAAATTTTAAAAGAGCTTTGTTCAAAAGAAACGCTACAAAAAATTTTTATGGTTTAAGAAAAAGCAAAATGAGAAAGAGGAACAAATTTTGAAAAAAGTTACACACTCTTCAGCCCCTCATTCTCATTTTTACTCGCAGTGTTTTTACCCAACCACCCTTACCTAGCAAGAAAGAGTATTTTGTAAAAGTAATCCTAGTTTTGTTGCAAAGAACACAAAAAGCAACACAGTTAAATGCAACAGTGTTGCAACAACAAAAAAACAAATTCGACCGCCTTTTTTCATCATCAAAAAAGAATAGCAACAACAAGAACCTATTAGACAACATTATTTGTTTTATTTTATTTTTTTAAAGACAGAAACAAATAAAAAATTAAAAAAACTACAAAACATAAGGGCGATAATACTATTAAAAAAATGTGCCTGTCAAAAAGCAACAAATCTTGCTAAAGCGATAAAAAATATTCCGCCAAGCCCTGTGATTCGTAAAATATTTTCAATGGACCAACCCCATCTTTTAAAATAAAGAGCAAAATGATGCGGACTCCCATAATAAAAAGGAATGTTCAAACGAGTCCTTATCCCTATCAACCAACACATTTCTCCTATAGGGATCATAAGGATAATAAATGGAGCAATGATTTTACCCAAATGCACTGTTGTGCCCCATCCAAGAATAAATGGGGTTGTAGCCAATATTCCTCCAAGGACCAATGATCCAGCATCCCCAAGATAGATAGAAGCTTGAGGTTTGTTATATAGAAAAAAACCTACTAGTACTCCAAGAAAAGGCACTAGTAATATTCCCTGGTCAATCGCTCCACTACATAAAGCCATTCCCACCAATGCAACAAAGGAAACTACTGTTGCAAGACCATCCATAATATCGATCAAATTGATCGCATTAATAATAGAAAGCATCCACCATAAAGAAAGACCAACCCCCATAAAAAATAAGCTTTCTGGGAAACAAAAAATTTTTGGTAAAAAAAGTACTAAAAACGGCTCTTTAAAATAGAGTCCTGCCTGTAAAAAAAAAATACAAGCAATGCATTGTCCTACCAATTTTTGAAAAGGAGAAATAGTGAAAATATCATCAATAAGGCCAATCACCAATAAAGCTACTAAGCCTAAAAAATAATATGGCGAAATAATCATAAAAGATGTCTGTGGGAAAAAAGGTCTAAGTAATAAATAAGAAACTGTTGTCGCGAAAAAAATCGCAACACCTCCAAGGTACGCAACTGGTTTTTTGTGAGTCTTAAGTCCGCCATTAGGTTTATCGAGAATTCCGATCTTATGAGCTAAAAATCGAAAAAATAAAGTCGAAAGACAGGAGAAAACAAATGGCACTATAAAAGCAACTACAAAAAATGCCATTCCTACCATAATGGTCGCCATCCACCACTCGACAATCTCATTCCTTCTCCTTTTTTAGAGAACTGTTAGCAATCAACAAATAAGAGTTAGAAAAATTTTATGCTAAGACTTCCAAGAAGCACTCTACTCTATCGTCAACTTGCCAATCTTCAAACCCATCAATCAAAAATGCACATTCAAATCCAGTATGTACTTCTTTAACGTTCTTTTTGTCTCGTTGAAGGCTTTTAATTTTACCTTGACCAACAACTTTTTTACCACGATAAATAGTTACTATACCTTTATCAGAAAAGCGTCCTTCTCGTATGTAAGCACCTGCAACAACGCCAAATTTTTTCACTACAAAAACCTTAAGCACATTCGCTTCACCAATTTTTGTAAGAATTTTTTTAACTTCTTCATGTTTTTTTGCATAGCTTTCAAGATCTTCAAATAAGCGATAAATAATATCAAAAAGCTGAATGTCTATTTTTGTTTTTCTGCCATATAAAACAGCATTAAGATCGGCTTTAACACCAAAACCAACAATATAAGCTCCAGCGTTTTCAGCAATCATCACATCGTTTTCAGTAATATTACCAACACCGCTATGAATAATAAAAAATGGCTTTTCTGTTTTTTTAGAAAGTTTTTCTATTCCATCAAGAACCGCTTCTAACGAAGCATTACCTTCAGCTTTTATAACTAAGTTAAGTACTCCAGAAGCAGCGCCACGTGTAGTGTGAACAGACCTGCGAGAAGCCAACAATGGACTATCTTCGCGTGAAGACTTTAATTTTCTATAATCTTTTTCATCCATAACTTTAAAAAAAGTTCCAACATTCGGAAGAGAATCAAACCCTGTCACAATAACAGGAACAGAAGGTCCAACGCTTTCACGCAAAACTCCCGCTGAATCTTTCAGAGAAATTACTTTTCCATAAGTATCCCCTACCGAAAAGAAATCCCCAACACACAAAGTGCCATGACGACAAATAACAGTTGCTACAGAACCTCGACCCTTTTCAAGCTTGGCCTCTAAAACGTACCCTTCAGCTTTTTGATCAAGATTTCCTTGCAGCTCCATCATCTGCGACTGTAAAACGATCATTTCTAAAAGTTCGTCAACCCCCGTACCTTCTTTTGCTGAAACAGGCGCACAGATAACATTTCCGCCCCACTCTTCAGGAACAAGATCGTATTGTGAAAGTTGTCTTCTAATAACTTCAAGACGAGTTTTTTCAACCTTATCCACCTTGTTTATTGCAACAATAATAGGTATTTCAAGATCCTTGAGAGCCTTAATGCATTCAATAGTTTGCGGCATAATGCCATCATCCGCAGCTACCACCAACACAGCTATATCAGCTATAAACGCACCTCGACGTCTTACTTTTGAAAAAGCTTCGTGACCAGGAGTATCAAGAAAAACAATGTTTCCTTGAGGAGTTTGCGCTTCATAAGCACCAACATGTTGAGTTATGCCACCCTTTTCGCGAGAAGCAACACGCGTTTTACGTATATAATCAAGCAACGTTGTTTTACCATGATCAACGTGACCCATAACTACCACAATAGGTAAACGTTCTTTTCCTGCCGTTGCTATACGAAGCGAATTAGAAGTTGTATCTGGCAACTTCTGTGCAATACTTTTTGTTGTCTCATATCCATACACCTGAGCAAGCGCAGCAACCTGTTCCACCGAAAGCAAATGGTTCTTTGTACACATGGCTCCTAGCTTCAACAATGAAACAATAACCTCACTTACCGGCTTACTTGCCAAAATAGCAAAATCACCAACCGTTGTTGGTTGTAAAACAATTGGTCCTGCCAATATATTCTTTTGTTCTTGTTGTGAAGGAGCTACCAAAGAACTCTCTATGGAGCTTTTTTCAAAAGTTTTTTTACTAAATGTTTTTTTTACTTGAGGCACATGCATAAGAGGCCTTTCTTTACGAGATGAGGAAACAGAAGATTCTTGCGACGGTGATGGCAACGAAGCAGAAACAACAGAGGCTACTTTATTTTCTTTTTTGCTAGAAGAAGAAAGGTCATTTTTTTGAAGATATTTTTTTTCTAAAAGAGCGAGAAGTTCTTGAGTTACAACAGCCATGTGGCTTTTACAGTCAACGCCTTGTTCCTGCAAAAAAATCAGCACATCTTTTGTTGCCAAATTATGCAACTTGGAAAACTCATAAATACGCATACTCACCCATCATCGCTCTACAAATACATCAAAACTCTGCACTTAATTTTTTATCTAAATCTTCCACTTGAACCTGAACCAACTCTATTTGAACATTAGACAACTGAGAAGCCAATGTAATGTTCTGACCCATCTTACCAATAGCCAAAGAACGCTGATCATCATCAAGCCATACCCTTGCCGCTCTGTCATTAGCAGAAAGCTCAACCCTGTTTATTTGGGCAGGCTTTAATGCATTTTTTACAAGAGACTCTTGGTTATCGGTCCAAGCAATAATATCTATTTTTTCAATTCCCAATTCTTTCAAGATAGGCTTTATGCGAACTCCACCAACTCCCACACATGTCCCAACAGGATCAATATTTGAATCGTTTGATGTAACAGCAACTTTGGTTTTATAACCAGCTATACGAACGATCTTTTTTATTTCAACCAGCTTTTCAAACACTTCGGGAATCTCAAGAGAAAAAAGCTTTTCAACAAAGCTTGCTGAGGCTCTATCTAAAATAAGTTGATTTTCACTGCGTGGCTGCTCTAAAACCTCTTTCAAAAGCGCCCGTATTGGGAAACCCGCAGAGTATTTTTCGCCAGGAACACTTAGAGAACGTGGCAAAAAAGCAAGATATTCTTGAATCTTTACCAAGATGCCATTTTGCTCAACCTTGTGAACAACGCCTTGTAAGATAGAACCCTCTTTTTTCTTGAACTCGTTGTAAACCTCAGAAGCCTCTATCTCTTTAATTTTTTGAGCGATTACTTGTTTTGCTCGCATAATCTCAATACGACCTATTGTTCCATCAAATGGAAATAGGGCTTTTTCGCCAATTTCAGCATCCCTGTGAACGAGCTTAGCTTTTCGTAAAGAAATTTGAGCTTCTTCATCGACAACTTGCGCAACCACTTCTTTTTCCACTTCCGTAATGAGCTCGCCTGATTTTTTATCGAAACGAACATACAAAATTACATCGGGATAGCGCTTTTGAAATGCTGCTAGCATTCCCTCGCACACTATGGCAGTTAAAATTTCTTTATCAAGGCCTCTTTCTTCTACAAGTGCCTCTATAACTTCGAAAAGTTTCACCTATTATCCTACTTAGAGTTAAACAGAAATGACTGATTTTAATTTTTAGACTTAGATTGTTAGCAGTCTACCACAAGGAAAGAAAATGAAAACTATCTTTTTTGCTGACAAGTAGAAATCTAAGAGTTATGGAAGGTAAGAATCTGCATTTTAGGGTCGCTTATTATTATATATAAATATTATATTAAATTAATAATGGTAGATGGGCGATAAAATTGTTGATAACTTGCTCTTTATTGCTATCAATATGTTATTCTAAAGCTGCTATTGCTTCCCAAAAAAACTGTCGATAACTTGTCGATAACTAGTATAAAACTGTCGATAACTTTTATGAAAATGTTGATAACTCTGAATGTGCTGATTAGGACGACACATTTTTTGTTTTTTTTATAAATAAGCTTAATGAGAGCTTTCTTTCGAGGCTAACAAAAAAGACCGATTTTTGAGTTATCGACAAGTTATCGACAAGTTATCGACAAGTTATCAACATTCCAAATAAGATGGAAAGCCTTATTTTTACAATTGTTTTTAAAAAATGATTAATTTTCATTTGAAATTGCAATATTAAATGCAAGAGCAATGTCAGTGGTAAGAGTTTTGAGCTCGTTTTTATTTCTTAAGATGTAAGCAGGGTGATAGGTAGGAATAAGTGTAATAAGCCCATATTTTTGAACGATTCCACGTATTTTTGTTATGCCAAGGATGTTGTTGCACAAAAGAAAATTTGTTGCGTGAGCGCCAAGAGAGCAAATAACAGAGGGGGCTATTATGTTAACCTACATTTACACGTGAAAGTTTCCATCTAAGTTGAAAAGAAGGGCTAGAGGC
>CAZQDJ010000006.1:0-47045 GCA_964592275.1 uncultured Pseudomonadota bacterium
CCATTCATCCCGGGCTTTAAAAGAACCCGGGTTTTCTGGTCATATAAATAAAAAGCATAACCCTTCTTGCAACGCTCATGCTAACGAGTACCTCACTTGACCTTTTCAGTAGAGGTGGTCGTGGTGGATATGGTAGCGGAGCCCATGGTTATAATCATGGTGGCTATGGTCACGGTGGCTACGGGTATGGATGGGGATTTGGCGGATTTGCAACCGGATTATTGATTGGCGGATCACTCATAGGCTGGAGTAGTATTAACAGTTCAAACTACAATAACTACAACGCCTCATTACAACAACAAGTAACCGATCTTCAAAATCAACTTGCAGATGCGCGAACACAACGACAAAATGATAAAATCGATGCGCTTCAAGAAGATCTAGAAAAAACAAAAACACAATTACAACAACTTAAAGCATACAAAGAGGCAGGTTTTCCTAGTAAAGAAGCTAACTCTGAAAGAACAGATGTCTCTCGGAAAATAAACAAAATGGAAAGAGAACTAGCAGATCTTAAAGTAGCAAACGTAGACGCTCAGTAAATGATACAACAAACTTGAATTATGAAAATGTGGTGGATAACAACTGCCGCATTTTCATTTTTTTTATATCTGAAGATAGACGTACAACAACGTTGGCTTTTTATTCCACCATGATCGTTTCGATGGGCGTACGGAAATAACACACGATCGTTTTTGCTTTTTAAAAGAAAACAACAGCTCTGCGTGCTCAAAAGAAGTTACTTTTTGCCACCCTAGACGTTCCATTTCTTGCCCATAAAATTGCGTAAGCTCATCTAATGAAAGTGCCGTTTTATACACAATAAAATAACGCCCTTGGCCTTCATCTGATACACTGACACCTTGCACCATAAGTGGTACTGGCAAATCTCCTAAGCGAGCTTCTATTTCTGCAATACGATCTTTAACCACATATTTTTTTGGAACACGATTCACTTGCACATCAGAAATACAAGAATCTTCTTCATTTTTATTTTTAATGCACGAAGCCTGCACAATGCTCTGAGAAGATCGCTTAATTAATGGATGAGCTGCACTTGCAACCTTTGCATGTGATTGAATGTACTGATTTTTTATTCTCAAAACCTTTTTATGCGCACTACATCCTGTACAGCAAAAAAGAAAGGCGACTAAAAGAATAAGAAAACGATGTTTCATATTTATTCCTTTGTCGCCTTTAGGATTTTTTTGATTCAAGCTTTAGATACTTTATGCTTGATCAGCTGCTTTTTTATCTTCAGCTGCTTGCTTTTGAGCAGTAGCTTTGATGCTTGCCAATTCTTTTTCTTGTTTGGTCAAGATGCGTTCTTTAACGCGAGCTTTTTTACCTATTCTGTCACGCATATAGTAAAGTTTTGCACGACGTACATCACCTTTATGAACAAGCTTAATACTGTCAATAATAGGAGAATAGAACGGATAAATACGTTCGATAGGACAACTATCGGAACCTATTTTACGAACAGTAAAGGTTGATGAGATGCCATTTTTATGCATTGCAATAACGTCCCCTTCAAAAATTTGAACGCGACTTTTAGCACCTTCTTTAATCCATTGTGAAACAGCAATCGCATCACCAACTTCAAATTCAGGGAAATTGCGTTCGCTTGTTGCAAGATCAAGGATCGTTTCTCTGGTAAGCCCTTTTGCCTTCATGATATAGCCTTTATTTTATCTGACTTTTTGTCATAGCTCTTCGCAACAAACGCATTTCTATGCATTTTGCGACAGCTGTTTTTTATTCATAAACTTTCATAAAACCTTAAGTATACTGCAATTCCCATCCCCTGCCTAGTCCGATAGCTAGTCAACTTGAAGAAGATTAATTCCCATCCACCTATCAAGGATAACCGCCGCTGCAGAACGTACCGAAAGATGCTTAAAATCAGTAAACCCTTCAATTGGCAACAACAAATAATCACAACGAGCAATGAGCTCATCGCTTAACCCTTTTGCTGTTCCCAAAACAAAAAGAACTGGTCGATCATGCGCCCATACTTCTGTTTGATCATAATAAGTAATGGAACGAGAAAGATTCCCCTGATTTTTTGCTGATGTTGCTATCAATAAAGGTTTCTTGCCTTCTTTGAGTTCAATATCTGCAATGACCTGATCAAGCGAATGAGTAATAGTAACCAAGTCCACCGCCTCTGAACGATTACGATTGTAACTAATACCCGCACCATGCCAAAAATCTAAGATCGTTTCTGCTATCTTTCTTTGATCGATAAGCGGAGTTACCAGCGTATACCCCTTAACCCCATATGTTTTGCATGAACGTGCAATATCATGAATATCAAGCGAGGTAACAGAAGATGTTCCAACGGTAGATTCTTGCACAATAACCTGATCGTGCATCAGCGCAACATAATGAGATGGCATGTAACGAAACGCCAATGCCTTACTTTTCTTTTCAGAGCAATGAGAACGTACCCATTGAAAATGTTCTTTTACCGATTTTTGAGCTGCTACTTCAGTACGAAATGTATCCATTGCTGCATGATTACCCGAAAGTAATACTTCTGGTATCATTTGCCCATGCCACTCACGAGGAGGAGTAGTATAAGTTGGAAAATCAACAAAACAGTTGGTAAAAGAATCTTTTTCTACTGAATCATTTTTCGCAACTACTCCAGGAACATACCGCATCACAGCTTCTAACAAAACCATAACAGGAAGATCCCCTCCCATAAGAACATAATCACCTATAGAAACTTCTAAATCAGCATACTCTTTTTGAGCACGATCATCACAACCTTCATAACGACCTGCAACCAAAAGAATATGTTCCACTTTTAAAAAAGTATCGGCAAGTCGAGCGACAAGCCATTGATCAAGTTTTTTACCTTGAGGAGTTACAAAAATTCTATACGCCTTACCGTGTTTTTCTTCCTGAGCCTCAACCATCCGCTGGATAACTTCTGGACGAATCGCCATACCACTACCGTGCCCAACAGTCGGACCATCAAGTCGTTCCTTTGGCTGGCAAAAAGATGAAAAAGAGACAACATCGTAAGACGCTATCTCTTTTTCATAAGAACGCTTTATAAGGCTTGTGCTTAAAAATTCTCGATAAAGATCAGGAAAAACTGTAGCGATCGAGATTTTCATAGAAAATTTATTCTTGAGCAGCAGTTTGAGCTTGTTCTACAACAGGAGCTTCAACAGCTTCTACTTTTTTCACAGTCTTTTTAACTGGAGTTGCTTTTGGAGCAACTGGAGCTTTTGCCGCTTTTGCAAATTGCTTTTGAAGCTTAACAACCGTGTCACTTGGAATCGCACCTTTATCAAGCCATGCTTGAATGCGTTCGACATGGAACTGAACCAACTCACCGGTTAACGGATTGTATGTTCCAAGGTTTTCAAGGTATTCACCGTCACGTTTTTTGCGACTATCTACCGCAACTATTCTGAAAAAAGGAGCTTTTTTCTTACCAATTCGAGCAAGTCGTATTTTTACTGACATGCACACCGTCCTTCTAAAAATCTGGTTTCTGAGCCTACTATAAAGATAGTTCATTGTAGCAGAAGCCCCGTTTTATGCAACCATCGAACCACTCTCGCTATAATCTTCTTTCTCTCTGCCTCTTAAAGGAATTTTCGTTCAAGCTTATTCCTTTATTTCTCCAGCCACCCCTTTTTACCCCTGCTTTTCATTGTGAAAAAAAGAAAACAAGATATAGTAATAGCCACTACTGCAGCATATTCTTTGAAAACAAAACGAAGCACCTGCTTACTTTTTCGATAAGCACCTTCGCGCCTTACCAGGAGATTAGTTATGGCAAAAAATACTTTTCAAGCTACAGAAAACCGACCTCGCGTCCTCCTTGTAGCAATTCATTCTCCTTATAACAAAACCAAGAACATTCAGTCTTATTACGATGAATTTTTGCATCTTGTTTCTTCAAACGGTATTGCACCCGATGAAATCGTTTACATTAAATTACGTAGCATTGATACCGGCTATTTTTTAACAACCGGCAAGCTTGAAGAAGTACGAGTTTTGTGTGAAGAAAAAAAGATACGTGAAGTTATTTTTTCTGATCCACTCAGTCCTTTACAAGAGCGAAACCTTTCTGAATTACTTCATTCACGTGTTTATGATCGCACTCAACTCATTTTAGAAATTTTCGAAAAGTCAGCTCACTCTGCAGAAGGTAAGCTTCAAGTAGAAATCGCCATGTTTCATCACAAAAAATCCCGCATTGCTGGTGCCGGTGTGCATATGATGCAACAATCTGGAAAAGTGGGAAATAAAGGTCCTGGAGAAACAGCAAAAGAAAAAGAAACACGCCACATAGAAACACAAGTCAATCAACTTAAAAAAGAGCTATTGGCTATGCAAAAAGTGCGCGATACACAGCGTAAGCGCCGCCTTGATAGCAATGTCCCACAAATTTGTTTAGTTGGATACACCAATACCGGAAAATCTACTATTCTTAATCACTTGACCAAAGCACATGTACTTGCAGAGAATCGTCTTTTTGCAACCCTTGATACCACCACGCGCGAACTTTTTATTGATGGAAAAAAGAAAGGAGTGATTTCTGACACTGTTGGATTTATACAGCAACTACCCCACCAATTAATCGACGCATTCAAATCCACTCTTGATGAATTACGTTATGCTGACCTTTTATTGCAAGTTGTGGATGTATCAGATCCAGACTGTGAAGAGCATATCAAAGTTGTAACACAAATATTGCATGAACTAGGAGTTGAAAAGGAAATGTTATACGTTTTCAATAAAGCCGATACCCCTACAGAAATGCACTTATCCGAAGACTTAAGAAGCCGTTATCAGCCACACGTGCTTGTTTCTGCACAAACTGAAGGTGGGCTTGAGCCCCTCATCGACTTCATACGTCATTGGGACAAAAAATAAGCTGATTTTAAAAAGATATTTCGCTCTCAATTATCTTGACGTTTTACGTTGCGATAGGTAAATCTGTACTCCAAATTTCATTAACCCGCATGTAAAAAAGGAGTCTCCATGAAAAACCTATCGCTTCTACTTTTAACTCTCACTGCATTACCACTTGAAGCTGCGCCAAAAAAAGATAAGAGTACGCCAACAACTGCAGCTGCCAATAGTCTCACCTATGAACAATTTCCTAGTATTGCTTCTCAAAAACTTCACTCAACTCCTACTATCATTGCTGTCCAACCAAAAGCTTCAACTGCTCCCATTTCGCAACAATTAAAATCAGGCTCCTTTGCTTCTCTAACACACTCATCTATAGATCAAGCAACAACAGATGATGATGAAAGAAGTAACCAGGTAGATATGTTGCCTTTTCAGCGACCATTTTTTAAAACGCCCGATTCTTATAAAGACAGATTTGTAGAAGAAAGCTATGTAAAGGAAAATTTAAATCAAGCTCGTACAACATTTGTAAAAAATCTTGAAGCCCATAAAGCACTCCTGCCCGTAAAAGATATTGCTCAACGCTTGAACGAAATACCTTATATTCGACCAATTGACGAAACAAATGAACTCAAAACAAACTTTAACCCAACATTTGATGCTTTAAAAATAGGCGAAACCACTCTTTCTCGCCTCTCTCAAACACCTACCAAAGAACTTCGAAGCGAAATTTACAAAACAATACCAGAGCCAGAAGCAACAAAAAATCCAAAACTTGCCATTAAAATTCGCACACGCCCCCTTTCTGAAATAGTCGCTTTCATCACTAAAAAACAAATCGATCCTTATGCTATCTTCACAGAAAGTTCAAGAACTATTTCCAATTGTGGACAATCAATCATAGAGGGATCACGCGTTTCTGATATTGAAAACACTGCAACCAATTTTGCTCAGTCTCCTGAAAGAAAAACGGCTATCTTGCAAGCTAAACGAATCGCAGAGTTTACCGTTCTTCTTGAGCAGTTAGAAAGCTATACAAAAGCACGCGATCTAGAAACAAGCTCACAAGCAAGACTCTCTGAACTAGAAACAAAAGCAAGCCAACTTGAAACAAAGTTATTAAATCCTATATCAGAAAAAGAACGTATCGCAACGGAACGCACTCTCCTGAGCATCACCCGAGAAAAAGCTGGAATTATTGGACAACTTGAAGGCGCAAAAAAAGATCGCATCCGAAAAAACAATGCTATTTGTGTAGCACGCACAGAGATTGGCAGTCTTAAAGCAACTGCCATTGCAGGCTTATTCGGAGCAAAAACTGCAAGTTATACTTCAGATGTATTTGAAACACCCCTCATGATAGATGAACTTTATTCCAAAGTTCTGCCTCATCTATCAAAAGAAGAAAAAAAGGCACAAGCAAGCGCTTTCCTCGATGCTCTTCTTCTCAAAAAAAGGCCTTCATCCCCAACACGCCTCACCTGGACAGGCCAACAAAGTGTAAAAATGACAAGTTATCCTGAATTTTCATGCATTAAAGATGGAAAAGATCTTTCTGGAAAACAAGGCACCGAACGAGAAATGCTTTCATTTACAACAGAAGAAGTAAGGCCTCTACAATTATCCTCAGCTATTCCTCTTCTTGAGATTTACAAACATCGTGCTGGTCTCACTCCCGATGAAACCACAACAGATCTAACTACCCCAACCCTTGAACAACTACGTGCACAACCTAAAAAATGGCATTTCAACCAAAAAACAAAAACCTGGTCTGCACTAGCAACTCCTTTAGAAGAGCCTTATAATGCAATTCCAGCCACAGTCGCATTGGCTGTTCTTGGTGGCGCAGCTAGCGAACATCCAGCTGACTCTGCAACAGCGCAATAATAACGAGCAATTTACAATCAAAAAAAGGGGACTCTTTCGGTCTCCTTTTTTTTACTCTTTTATCGGCTCGATCCACAAAAGAACCTCTTGCAAAAAACGAAAACCCTATCTGTTACTTACTAAGAAATGATAGATTTTCGTTCAGATTGTTTTTTTAACACTTAACCGCTTAGGGAAAATCATGAAAATCATGAACATTTCTCCTCTATCACTCACTCTTCTATTAGTTTCTTTTATCTGTGTACAAAAAATTCACGCAGCAGAACAAAATAGAAATGACAACCACCACCAACAAGGAATGTATCCTAGTCTCGATTTTCAACCTGCTTACCGATCAACAGGTCCGCTTCCTATTCCTCACCAGGCACATCAATCAGCCCCTTACTGCGGAAGCTACCCTCCATCATATGGAGACAACAGACACCCATCTACATCTGAAGGGCAAACACCCCCTTCAGGATATTTTTCTGACCCAACCCAATCACCTGGTTTCTCCCAATTCCCTCCATCACCAGGATATGGTTACCAACCTCATACAGGCTATCCGCAAACCCCTGTTGCTTATCTTCTTCCTTCGGCAGGACCATTAGCGAGTGTACCCGCTGAACAGTCGACAGAAAAACAAGGGCACAGGCGCCAACGATCCAATACCTTTAACTTAGGAGATTTGTCTCTAGAAGCAGAAACTGATGAAAAAGAAATGCAAGTACCAAGACAGCTGCAAGATTCTGTTGGAATATTTCATACGGAAAGAGAGCTTCTTATTTCCGCAGCACAAATTTTTTTAAAACGAGCAAAAGAAGAAGGAAGAGCAACCATCGACGAGTTTAATACAATGAACAGTGGTGATGCTTCCCCTAGCGATAAGAGACGCGATTCAACCCTCGGAAAATTAACAAAAATGCTCCAACCTGCCGATACACAAGCAAAAAGAGAACTCACCAAAAAATGCAAAGATCTGCAAAAAAGAAAAGAACCTTACGAAGCACGCTTTCTTGCTATTGCCGCACAATGTACCGCAATTACCCAAGCCTTTGAAGATGCAACAAGTAAGCTCACCCCATCACAACTTGATGGGGCACAATCAAAATCATAAAAATACCTTTCCTACTTATGGTAGAAAGAGCTGCAAAAGCGGCTCTTTTTTTATAACCTGCTCAGACTGGCCCGATCACAAAAGTTATAGTACACTCTAAAGCCTTATCATAACGTTTTACAAAGGATTCGAGTGTGCTTAATCTAGACCTTTCTCTTCCTAAACCACCTGCCGCATTTTCTCAATTTATTGAAACGCAATTAAATGCAGAACAAAAAGAAGCGGTGCTTCATCATACCGGTAGTATTCTTGTTATCGCAGGAGCTGGATCTGGGAAAACACGTCTTATCACCTCTCGTATTTTGAATTTACTCCTCGAACTCCATGCAGGCCCAACCAGCATTGTAGCACTCACTTTTACTAATAAAGCTGCTCAAGAAATGAGAGAACGTGTCAAACATTTTACCACTAGCAAAGATCAAGTTCCTTTTATTGGTACTTTTCACTCTTATTGCTTACAGCTCTTAAAAATGTACTCACAATTTTTACCTTTCGAAATATTTTCTATCATTGATGAAGATGATAAAAAAGCAGTACTTACCAAGCTTTTAAAACAAAGCACTCTTCATAAAAAACTTACTCCTCAAACACTTTCTCATCATATTTCTCGCATCAAAAATCAACTACCAGAAAATAATGCACTCGGAGAGCTTTCATGCGAAAATCCGGCATTGTATGAGATTTTTAAGGCGTATGAAAAAGAAAAACAAGTCAGTAAATGTTTCGACTTTGATGATTTACTCCTTGAAGCATTAAATCTTTTCCGTAAACACCCTGAAGTAAAAATGCTTCACCAAGAACGAGTTCGTCATCTCTTAGTTGACGAATATCAAGATACGAACACGATTCAGCACGCTCTTCTCTTGGAGATGGCACTTGATAAGAAAAAACATTTTACTATCGATTCTATTTGCGTAGTAGGCGATGAAGATCAATCAATCTACTCGTGGCGGGGAGCAACGGTTGAAAATATCATAAACTTCAAGAAAGACTTTAAAGACGCACGCTACATCAAGATTGAACAAAATTATCGTTCAAAGCAGCCCATTCTTTCTGTCGCCAACACAGTAATTAAAAATAATAGTAAACGAAATGAAAAAAAATTATGGTCAGCAAAAGCAGGAACAGATTGCGTACGTGCTATTCGCTGCCTTTCTGGCTACCAAGAAGCTGAAATCATTGGTCGTTTTTGCAAACTACTCCACAGTCAAAAAAAACTTTCGTCAACTGCCGTTTTATATCGCACTCATTTTCAATCTCGTGTGATTGAAGAAGCGTTACTCCGCCATTCGATTCCTTACACAATTATTGGAGGCATTCGCTTTTATGAACGGAAAGAAATTAAAGACATTCTTGCCTACCTCCGCTTAATCATGAACCCTTTTGATCGTGTTGCTTTTGCTCGCGTTATCAACTGTCCACTTCGTGGGCTTGGTGATAAAAATCAGGAAGCTCTCATCGATTTCTGGGACACACAGCCTCTCTTAAATTTTAAACAAATGGCAATACGAGCAAAGGAACTCAAAATCATTTCTGGTTCAAAAGCTGAAGCATTAGATCAGTTTTGCTCCCTCTTTGCTAAAGTATCTTCAAACGACAAAGCAACTGATGCTATTTCGGAAATACTGTTACGAGTTGAATATCTCGAGTATCTCAAAAAAGCTTACGAACCCCATGAAGCTGATGAACGCAACCAAAACATTAAGGAACTTTTAAACGCTGCTCACTATTTTGGCAACCAAGGTAAAGGCTCAGTTAAAATGTTTTTGGAAGAAGTTTCTTTATTACAGGAACAGATCAACGAACAATCTGAATCAGAAAAAAATAGTGTTACTTTGATGACTCTTCACGCAGCAAAAGGGCTTGAATTTGATAACGTCATCATCACTGGTCTTGAAGAAAGTCTTCTTCCTTCTGCTCGTTCACTTGATACAGTTGATACTCTTGAAGAAGAACGTCGTCTGCTTTATGTTGGCATAACACGTGCTCGCAATCGCTTATTATTTACTTATGCTCGTTATCGCCAATCCTATGGGCAAATGGAAGATCAAATCCCTTCTCGCTTTTTAGAAGAAATTCCTCATCAATTTTGCAAATTTGAGCAAGCTGATAAATGGCAATATTACGAAGCTGATAATTATTTATCTCAATGGGTAGGTATAGCTCCTCAATACGGCTCAACATCTGAAGTATTTGTTTTTTCAAAGCCACTACCAGCAACTCATTCAACTAATAAACCTATAACGCCTTCATCAAAACCATCTTTTTTTGCTAAAGAAAAAGAATCCTCAAAAGAAAAACCTGCACCTAGTTCCGGAGTGCTTTCTTTAGGTGGCTTTAAAAAACATCAAACGATTAAACATGAAACCTATGGCCTTGGAGTTATTAAAAGCTTGGAAGAAAGAAAAGGCAAAGTATTTGCGGAAGTACAATTCAAAGTAGGAGTTAAAAAAATCGAAAGTTCATTTTTATCAACTCCTTAGATAACTTCCAATGACTGAAAACGTATTACCCGCAAAAAGAAGGGGCCATTTTGCGTAATGGAGAATGCAGATGGAAAAAAGAAGAGACAAAATTACGGCAGAAAAAATAGGAAAATAACATCTTAACTCTCGTCTTGAATGCTGCTTCTTTTTGATGAACCGTAACATGCGTTTCTTCTCCTGTATTTCTGCTAAACCTTTTTTCAATAGAAGATTTCATCTTAACAAAAGAGAAGTACCGAAAAAAAGAGTTTTATCCCATCACTGCTTAAAAACTACCGTACTTTCATAAACATAGCTAAAGCTTTTTTGCTTTCTATTGCATGATCAAGAACCGGAAAAGGGTAACCATTTTTTGACTCTGTGGCTTTATACCAACTATGGATTTCTTTTACGGTCAAATGCTTAAGCTCAGGCACCCATTGCTTAATGTACTCACATTCAGCGTCAAATTTTTTCTGCTGTAACCAAGGGTTAAAAATACGAAAATACGGTTGCGCATCAGCACCTGTCGAAGCAACCCATTGCCAATTCCCATTATTTACACAAGGATCATAATCAACCAACTGCTGAGCAAAATATCGCTCACCTTTGCGCCAATCGATATGCATATCTTTCGTTAAAAATGAAGCAACCACCATGCGCACTCGGTTATGCATATACCCAGTAGCATTCAACTGTCGCATACCCGCATCAACAAGAGGAAATCCAGTTGTTCCTTCACACCAACGGGTAAACCAGGCCTTGTTCTCTTCCCAAGGAATATCCCGGTACTTTTCGACAAATGCTTTTCCAAAGACCCGAGGAAAATGATAGGCAAGATAGGTAAAAAAATCACGCCAATACAATTGCTTTAAAAGCTGTAGGTCGGCTTTTTCTTTCTTAACGGCATAAAAAACTTCTCGAACTGATACGGTACCAAATTTAAGATGGGCAGAAAGTTCTGTTGTTCGTTCTGCCGGACAATCCCGTATCTCCGTATAATTTTTGAATGTACTCATATGATTCAGAATTTTTTTACCTGCAACTCTACCCCCTGATTCAAAAAGAGAAAAATCAGGCAATGCGCTTTTTTTCTTAAAAGCAGCCACAGTAGTTTCGTAAGAAATCTTACCCATAAAAAAAGAACCGTGCGTAAGTTCAACCGGTTCCTGAACTTTTGTTTGTATCGCTTTCTTTAAAAAAGCAGTGTAAATCGTATAGGGGGTGCCCTTACCGGTAAAAATCATATCGGGATTACAAAGCAGCGCATCGTCAACAGAAAACCAGGCAGCCCCTTTTTTTACCACAGCCTTTTCAAGCTCAGCATCACGCTTTCGAGCAAAAGGAGTGTAGTCACGATTGGAAAAAACTGCATCAATATTTTCATCCTTCATAACCCTCTCAACAACTTCTTGCATTGATCCATAAAAAAAGAAGAGCTCCCCTCCTTTTTTAGCAATCTGACCAACAAGGTCTTCTAACGACTCAACCATAAACTGCAACGCTGGTAAGCTTCGATATTTATTCGATTCTTCTACCTGCAGAGAATCAAAAATAAAAATAGGCACCACCTGCTCTGACTCAGCCAGCGCTTTATTCAATCCAGTATTATCAACACTACGTAAATCACGATGAAAAATGAAAAGGGCTTTTTTAAACCGTTTCATAACTGCTCTCCAATCTTTAATAATTCAAATGCATCGCTTCTTTAACTTCTGCCAGCGTTTGTTGAGCAACCAGTGCCGCACGCTTAGTACTTTCAAGTAATCCAGCCATAACTTGCGCACGATCATTTTCATATAACTTTCTGCGTTCTCGCATAGGACTCAAAAATGCATCCATTACTTCAAGCAAGTATTTTTTAACTACCATGTCACCCAAACCACCACGGCTATAATGATTCTTAAGCTCCTGTACTTTGTTCGTATCAGAATCAAAAGCATCCAGATATTCAAAGACAGTATTACCTACAATGTTACCCGGATCTTCAACACGCAAGTGATGAGGGTCGGTGTACATGTTCCGAATTTTTTTTGAAAGTTCATCAGCCGAATCGGATAAATAAATGGCATTATTAAGTGATTTTGACATCTTCGCTTGCCCATCTATTCCCACAAGGCGTTTACCCACTAATGGGACAAGGCCCTTTGCTTCAACCAATACTTCTTTTTTATAAATACGATTAAAAGAACGAATAATCTCATTCGTTTGCTCAATCATCGGAAGTTGATCTTCACCAACTGGAACCAAGGTCGCTTTGAATGCAGTAATATCAGCAGCTTGATTGATCGGATACGTGAAAAAACCCACCGGCAAACTTTCTTCCATTCCCTTTTGTTTAATCTCAGCTTTTACTGTTGGGTTCCGAGATAAACGAGCAACCGTTACCAAATTCATGTAATAAAGAGTCAATTCTGGAATTGCGGGAATCATTGATTGAATAAAAATCGTCGTTTGAGCTGGATCAATACCAACTGCAAGATAATCACACATCACCTCAAATACTGCATTTCGTACTTTTTGTGGATCTTCAAAATTATCAGTCAGAGCCTGAACGTCAGCAATCATCACAAATTGATTACAACTTTTCTGCAACTCAACTCGATTTTTTAAAGAACCAAGATAGTGCCCAAGGTGTAATTTTCCTGTTGGGCGATCGCCTGTTAAAATAGTTTCTCTCTTATTCATCAGATCACTTTCGTAGATAAAAACAGTAATGTATTTTTATTGATTCTACTCAAAAAACACCTCGGTGACACGCAACAAAAAAAACCGGCGCCCTGTTTTCCAGAAGCAGCCGGTTTTTTAAATTGAAAAGAATTTTTTATTTTTTTAAAGAATCCAATTTTTTTCGCGCTCCATCTTGCGATGAGGCTAAGGCAAGAGCCATCGACACTTCATCAACTCTTCTTTGCATCTCAGGCGTTGATTGATTTGATGAAAGCGGAGTTGAATAGCTTGATGCCGATTGAGAAGGAACTTCAAACCAATGCGCTGGATACTGAAATCTATAATTCCCACCATTTTCTTGAAAGCTCAATGATCTAACAAGACCAGTTTGACCAGGATAATCAAAATACATTGGCTGACTGCTAGCACAAAGACTCAATGAAAACGCTGTTAAAAAAATAACAAATAGATGTTTATTCATGATAAACCCTTTATAAAATGATTAATTACAGAAATAATATCATTTTCTATAAAAATGTCTTTTTTAAAGAGGTCGACAAAATCAATTCCCTTTTTTTAGGCTATGAATTTATTATTCGAATTAACGAATTCGTATCCTTGGGAGAATACACAATGATAGATCACATTCCGTTCTGGTGGCACTTTGATGTGTATCGCTGGCAAGATGGTGTTGAGATTTTACTCATCAGCGTGCTTTTTTATTATCTTTCTTTATGGCTTTCACAAGACAAACAAAAACCACTACTATCTCTTTTTTATGGCTATTCCAGCGCACTTATTATTGCCGAATACAGTAATCTTGTAACCATCAGTACTCTCTTGCTTTTATTTCTGCCCATTATGTTTGTCACTTTTCTAATCATTCACCAAAATACCTTACAAAAAAACTTCATCAGTTTACATACAATCACCCCTTCAAAAAAACCATCTGCTGATTGGATTGAAACACTCGTCAGAGCAGGACTTACGGCAGCAAGTGATAATAAAACATTCACCATTATCATTGAAAAAAAAGATGCTCTTGAAACAATTGTCACTTCTCAACACACGCTCAATGCTCCACTTTCACTTGAACTTATTAGACTTATTACCACAAGCCCTCTCTACAAATCAGAACAAATGCTATGGATAGATACTTATGCACGCATTCACGCTTTTAACGCACTATGGCAAAAAAATTCTGTCACCGAATGGCTTTCACAAGAAGTGCAGGAACAAGAATCATGGTTACGTGAGGCTCTTTTTTTTACCAAAAAAACGGATGCCCTTTTTATAAAACTTATTCCTTCTACACGCACATTTACTCTGATAGCTCATGGAAAAATTGTTCAACACGCCTTGGCTCACCATGCCTTTAACGCCATTCGCACCTACCTTGGCTACACCACTCACTCTTTACAAGGAGATTGGCATGTCCCTTTCAATCAAAAAAACGTATCTGAACAATCTCGCCCTTAAATGCCTTGCGCTCATTTTTGGTTATGGATTATGGCACTGCACCAGCACTCATCAAAAAATATCCATTACTCGTGCTATTCCTCTTTGTTTTTACAATACATCAGCTCATCAAATAATTTCAGCACCTGAAACTATCGCCATCACCTGCTACGGAACACGTAAAGATCTTTTTAAAACAATTTTTGACAGTGCGCTTCATTATGACGCACAAACCTTGCATGAAGGAACTCAAATAGTTTCCATTCCCAAAGAACAGATCTTTTTGCCTGAATCAGTGAGGTTGATACACTATAAACCTATAGAAATTACTATTGTCGTAAGCGAAACAGACACAGACACTCACGTGCCTTAGGAGACTTTTTAAGATGCAAACATTATTTGGAACTGATGGTATTCGTGCACGAGTAGGACAATCACCGCTCACCCCACAAGAACTTGTCACTTTCGGCACTGCTGTTGGAGCATGGATGTGTAGTAAACACCCTCATCCAACGATACTTATTGCACATGATACACGTCACTCAGCATCACTCGTAAAAGCATCCTTAAAAGCTGGTCTTTTTCAGTATCCCGTTACGGTCTATGATGCAGAAATCATGCCAACGCCAGCTCTCTTTCATCAAGTAGTACATGGTCCTTATGATTATGGCATTATGATCACTGCATCACATAATCCTTACCATGATAATGGAATCAAAATAATCACCAAAAATAACGGTAAACTCACAGCTTTAGATGAACAAGAACTTTCAGCACTCTACGAACATAACCCGTCTAAACCAGATTACGAACAATTGGGTACAGAATATAATGCATCTAACAGCACCGCACAGTACTTTAAGGCTCTTGCTGACTATTTTCCTGAACCTTTTTTACAAGGAATAACGCTGGTACTTGACTGTGCTCAGGGAGCTTACTCTTCATATGCACCAGCTTTTCTTACACAACTTGGCGCACATATTATTCCTCTTGCAATTACTCCCGATGGAAAAAATATCAATAAGGACTGCGGTTCATTACATCCACAACAACTACAAAATGCTGTTATTGCTCACGGCGCTCATGCAGGTTTTGCTTTTGATGGAGATGGAGACCGCCTTATCGCAGTCACACACAAAGGTCTATGCAAGGATGGCGATGAGCTTCTTTCATTTTTACTCAATCATCCAACGTACAAAAATGAGTCTGCTGTAGTTGGCACTATTTTAAGCAATGAAGGATTTGCTCTTCATCTTGAACAGCAGGCAAAGACACTCCATCGAACACCAGTAGGAGACAAAAACGTTGTTCAAAAAATGAAAAACTGCGGTGCTCTACTTGGAGGTGAACCTTCAGGACATCTTATTTTACGTGATTTTACCGACACTGCCGATGGTCTATTTACTCTTCTACGACTTGCGCAAACAGCATGCCTTTTGAATGATTGGAATTTTACAAGCTTTACCAAGTTTCCTCAGGTTACCTTGAATGTCCCGGTCATCTATAAAAAAGATTTAACATGCAATCCTTACACTACCATTATAGCTGCACATCAAGCAGAACTTTCTGAAGGAAGAGTTATTGTACGCTACTCAGGAACTGAACCCCTTTTACGCATTGTGGTAGAAGCATCGGACCAAGAAAAAGCATATCGTGTTGGAAATCATCTCTCACAACAGTTACAAGAAGCATTTGCCAAGGAATAAAAAAATCAATGTCATCCCCAGAGAATGAAGTCGCAGTAGTGCAAAAGGCAACGAGCGCGCTAGCGATTGTTGAAGCACTAGCTAGACTGAGTGAACGGTACGGGGAACCAGACGTAACAAGATAAAGTCATAATAGATTTTAAGGAATACAGATGATTCAAAAAAAATATTACAAACAAATCAAAAAACAGGCAAAACGTGTCCTCAATAATCTATGGAATATTTTTATCGATGGATTTTTTACTCTCTTACCTTTATGCCTTACCATCGGTATATTTTCATTTTCATTCAGCCTCTTAAAGAATCTTCTTTCTCCCTTACAAGGGCTCGGCATTCCCTATCTACACCTCATTCCACACCATGAATTTTTGGTAGTCTTGACCCTTATTTTACTTGCTGGAATTTTTCTAAAATCATTTGTTTTACGATCAATGCTCGATTTTTTCGAAAATGTTTTTTCAAGAATCCCACTTGTTCGTCCCATTTATAACAGCATTAAACAACTGGTCGATGCATTTACCCCAAGTGATAACCCTACATTTAAAAAAATTGTGCTTGTTGAATTTCCACGCAAAGGAATATATAGCATTGGATTTTTAACAGGAGAATTTTCATCACAATTACTTCCTGCTTCTAAAAATGACCTCTACTATTCTGTGTTCATCCCCATGACCCCAAATCCAACCAACGGTTTTTTTATCGTCATAACAGAAAACGATTTTACTGAACTTACTCTTACTACACAGGAAGCCATGGCTCTTGTCATGTCAGGCGGCATTATTCAGCCTGATAGACTCAAAAAAGAAAGTGAATAAAAAATTAAAAGCTGCTTGTTTTATAAAACAAGCAGCTTTTATATTTAGATACAAAAAACTACAGTTCAATTAATCAGTTATTGTACTCTTTGCAGCATCAAGAATGCTTCTTAATTTTATCAGTAATGCTTCCAATACCGTTTCATTTCTACGCGAAAGCATTGCTGGTTGCGCAGATGCTGTAGCAGCACCTTCTTGCGCTTCATCAATATCATCCTGATCAAGATAATCAAATCCTGCTTTTGTAGCACCCTTAAAATTTTCTAATTCTTGATTTTCTTTTTCTAGTGCCACACGTTCTTTTTCAAGGTGAACAGCTCTCGCACTCAATTCTTTAATTTTTTTGTCTTTTTCCTGAACAAGAGCAAAAGCTTCGTCTACAGCATCTTGCATTCCCTTTTGACTAGCGGTTGCCGCCTCAAGATCCGTTACTAATTTTTTATTTGCTACATCTTTTTCCACTTGTTCATTATCAACATGGAAAGGATTTAAAGCAGCCATAGGATTAACTTGGACACGTACCCCAAAAGGCATTCCACTTCTTTGAACACCAAACGACAATAAAGATGCCAGCTCCCCTTGCAAACGTAGAACCTCATCATCATTCTGTTTTTTTCCTTTAAGCACTCCTTCCAATGCACTTCGAGCTTTATCATGTGCACTTGCAATCGCTTCATGTTCCTGAGTTAATGCTTGCAATTTTATAAAAAAATCATTTGCTTGCTTACTAGCCACTGTTTTTTCTTTATGAAGTTGCGCAATAGTAGCAGCTTGCAATTCAGTTCTTTCTATTGCTGCACATAACGCAGCTTCTTGTTCTGCTGCATCCCTAACTAAAGCATCATTATCTGAGCGAAGTCGTGCTGCATCTACTTTTAATTGTGCCGCTCTTTCTAACGCTGCCTGAGCGTCATCTCTATGCTTCACTAACTGTTCTTCTGCATATTCTGCTCGTTCAGTAGCTTGATTTACCTGATCAGCAGCTCCAGCTAAAATATGAGCCATCTTAGGGTCAATACCTGAAAAAGCAGCCTTAACAGAATCACTCACGCCAATCATTAATACTAATAATAGAATTTTCTTATTCATCGCAAATAACCCTTTATATCATTTATTTTTCAATATATGTTTTTCTAATTGTAACAAATTTTTAAAAAATAAAAAGAGCCCTTATAAGCTCATTAACTCCATTTCTTAAAAAATTGAATAACAAAAAATCTGCTTATTTTGTAAAAAACAAGCAGATTTTAAATTTAGATGCAAAAAAATTAGCTTTGATTAATTAATAAATTATCTCATTCATCACAGAGTTCATCTGAAGAAAAAGCGTACTGAACCCAAACACCATCTTTACGATATCTACCAGCAAAATGGGTACAATCCAAACTCCCCTCTCTCAACGATCTCACAACTACTTTTTTTTCTTTTAATAATTTTTCTAAGGCTTCTTTAGTTTCTTTTAATTCAACAAAAGCAACAGCGCTACATACAGGCTTGACCGACACATACTCTTGTTGATCTAATTCTTCTAAATCTTTATCTTTTTTAGAATTCATTTTTTTCAAGTCAGCTACATTTTGTTGCAATGCATGAATTCTCTTTTCATCAAAATTCAACGCATCTTCTTGGTCATCAGCATGCTCAAGCAAACCACGATTTTCTAAACGAAGTTGTTCTACCTCCTTCGCTAACTGCGCCGCTTTTGCTAATGCTATCTCTGCTTCTTCCTTATACAATGCTAATTGTTTTTGTGCACATTCTGCTTCAGCTACAGCACGATTTACTTCACTAGCAGCTTCACACAAAAAACCACCAACCTGAGTTCTACTCAAAAAAACAGGGAGCTCCGAACTAGCTGCCTTAATAGAATCGGCAACACCAATTACTAAGCTTATTAATAGAAAATTTTTATTCATTTGAATAATCTTTCTTGATTATTTAGTATTATTATACATTTCTTTAAATATAACTATTTTTCAAAAAAACAAAACTTCTTAAGATATATTCGAAAAATTAAAATTGCTTAGTTAAAAATGTAGCGTAAAAAACTTCTAGAAAAAATTCAGAACCACCATTTTTAAAAGCGTAATCACCATCATATAAAAACTGATGCGCATGCTGTAATTCAATAGCAGAAAGATTTTTCCAATCCCGTTGCAAAAATGAAAAGGGTAACCGGAAAGAAAGTTGTTTAGCTTCAGTAATTTTATTTTCCTTATAAAACTTGATGACATAATGAGCACGCCATAACTGCTCCGACCAATAAGTAGTCCAGAATGGCGCTGCATACTCACCTTTTAACAAATGCCATGCATTCCAAAACTGTTCAGTTTTTCGACCAAAAAAATAACTTGAAAGATCAAACAATGATGACTCTGGTGCATTAATTTTTTTCATCCAACTGTCTGAAAAAAGAGTTACATTCTTCCCCACTACACCAGCATATTGAGCAATCATACTCAACTGATCAACAGAACTTACGCGAGTACCCTTGATTAATTTTTCAACTGCATCAGCTACTGATGGAATATAAGGAAATAAAAAAGTTACAAATGCACGCCTATCGTATTCAGAAAAATCTTCATCAAGAGAAATTACCTCTTTCATCTGCAATGACTTATCGTCTGGATGTATACACCCTATCAGTCGATGCGGACCTTGGTACGATACCAATAATGAAAGCATCTGTTTTTTAAGCGCTGCAGGTTCTACAGAAGAAAGATCTCCCAACCATAAAACATCTGAACGACCCAAAAAAGTTGTTACCAGTTGAGCTTGCAAAGCTTGGGAAGAAAGCTGACTAAAAAGAATACTTTTGGGATCTAACCCATATTGATAACGTAACTGAAAAAGAAGTTTTGAAAAAAAAATAACTGGATATTGTTTTGCAGAAAACAATAGTACCGGAAATGGAGAAAGTTGTTCATTAGCAACCGCATTAAAAAATTGCTCTAACTTCACGCACCATCCTCAACTAAGTAGAGTTGTGGAAGAAACAAAAGAATGAGAAATATGCGCATCATTACAAGTTGCCACAACTGTATCATTATGCACTATCGATAAGATCTCTATAATCCCTCGATGTGCAAGAGCCTGCATCTGCTCAACAGCATTCCAAGAAATAGGAGCCTTTTCAGTAGCACCCTGCATTTCAATAATCTCACCCTTACCGGTCATTACAAAATTAAAATCTGCTTCCACAGAAGAATCTTCCTGAAAGTTAATATCAAGAAGTGCCTTATTATCCATCCAGCCAACAGAAATAGCAGCTAACGAACCAGTCAAAAAAGAAGCAAATGATTTTTTAGAAAGTTGTAATTGCTGAGTTGCATGATAAAGAGCGCAATAAGCTCCACTAATAGAAGCTGTTCGCGTTCCCCCATCTGCTTGGAGAACATCGCAATCAACATAAATGGTTCGTTCGCCCAATTTTGAAAAATCAATCACCGCACGCAGTGACCGCCCTATAAGACGAGAAATTTCGACCGAACGACCATTACGTTTCATAGTAATAACTTCACGAGGAGTACGAGCACGCGTTGCTGCAGGTAACATGGTATACTCAGCAGTTAACCATCCCTGACCTTTGCCCCTCAAAAACTGAGGAACTCCGTCCTGTACCATGACAGAACAGAGCACCTTAGTATTTCCAAGTTCAAAGAGAACGGATCCGTCTGCGTTACCGTAGACCCCATAAGTTACTTTAATAGGACGCACTTGATTCGATAAACGACCATCGAGACGTTTCATGCGCACTATCCTTGGTAATTGTTCGTTATTAAACGATTCTTAAACGAACGCGGTCAAGTTCAGCATCGTATTCGATAACTTCAACTTTGCACTTCATGCCAACAGGGAAGTTCTTATCGAGCCCTTGTTGTTTTTCACGAGGAATAGTTGAAATATGTACGAGACCGTCTTTACCTGGGACGATTTCAACGAACAAACCGAATTCAGCAGTGCGACGAACGATACCGTCGTAGAAACTACCTTTTTTGATTTGACCAGCAAGAGTCTTAACCCACATAACAGCAAGATCAGTTCCTGCGCCAGGTTGACCGAAGATTTTAACTGTTCCATCGCTTTCAATATCAATAGTAGTACCAGTTGCTTCAATAATTTGACGAATAACTTTACCACCGCTACCAATAACAGCACCGATTTTATCAGTATTAATTTTAAAGGTAATTACTTGAGGAACGAGATCAGAGAGGTTTTCATTTGGTTTTGACATGACTTCTTTCATTTGACTGAGAATATAGAGACGCCCTTGACGCGCTTGCGCCAAAGCTTTTTCAAACACTTCGCGTAGTAACCCACCTTTGTACTTAATATCCATCTGAATTGCAGTAATACCTTTTTCAGTACCTGCAACCTTGAAGTCCATAAGACCAAAAGCATCCTCAAACCCGGTTATATCAGTAAGAACAGTGAAGTCACTATTCTTACTCTTCAACAGACCCATTGCAACACCGCCCACCATATCTTTAATCGGAACGCCACCGTTTAAAAATGCCATAGTAGAACTACATACAGTTGCCATAGAACTAGAACCATCACATTCTAAAATGTCTGAAACGATTCTAATGGTATAAGGAAAGGATTCTTTGTCAGGCAAAATATATTTGAAGGCTGATGCCGCCAAATGACCATGCCCAACTTCGCGACGGCTAGGAGCACGCAACGGACGCACTTCACCAACCGAAAATGGAGGAAAATTATAATGGAGCATAAATGACCCATCAACTTCTCCACCCATAATATCTTCAATTCTTTGCTCATCTTGACCACTACCTAATGTCAGCGTAGCCAAGCTTTGCGTATTCCCACGGGTAAACAATGCAGACCCATGAGTGAAGGGGAGAATGCCCACTTCAGTTACAATTTTTCTTACTTGATCAAATGAACGATTATCAATGCGTTTACCGCCTTCACAAATCAATGCAGTAATCTGCTCTTCAAGCTGGTCATTGAAAATATATTCAACTATTTTCTTAGAACCTTCAACTTGCGCAAGCGTTTCCTGATGCTGAGTAAAGTAAACTTCTTTTAATTCATCAATGAACTGAGTGCGTTCTTTTTTCCCTCTTCCAAAAATATCTTTGATTCTATCAAATGTAAGATAATCAGAAGCATTCTTTTCCCATGTTGCCCAATCAATTACTAACTTTGTTGTTACTTTTTCTACTGGAGCAACTGCCGCAATAATTTCTTCTTGCCACACAACAATTTCTTTAATGGTAGAATGGGCCAAGAACAAAGCATCAATACACTCTGCTTCAGATAATTCATTAGTAGAACCTTCTACCATGCAGATACCTTCTTTTGTACCTGCAACAATCATTTTTACATCTGATTCTAAAGATTGCTCATATGAAGGATTTACTACCCATTGACCATCTAAACGACCAATTTCTGTAAATCCAACGGGCCCCATGAAGGGAACCTTTGAAACACAGAGAGCAAGCGAGCTTGCAAGTCCTGCAATAGTGCTCAATGTGTGCTCTTTATCAACTGAATATACCGTTATAATAAGCTGCACTTGTTCAAAATAATCTTTAGGAAAAAGAGGACGAATAGCACGATCAATGATACGAGAAGTTAAAACTTCTTTATCGCTCAATCGACCTTCGCGCTTAAAATACCCACCAGGTATTTTACCAGCTGCAGAAAACTGCTCGCGATAATCTACTGAAAGAGGCAAAAATCCTGGAAATTCCCTCGCAGGAGCAGAAACAACCGTTGCCAGCAACACGGTCCCACCCTGTTGCAACCATGCAGAACCATCGGCCTGCTTTGCTACATTATTTATTTTTACTCGGTAGCCATACTTTGGCAACGTAAAGTCTTTCGACATAACAGAATCTCTCTCGCTCTTGTTAGAAGGGCATGCGTGATGTAATAACTATTTTTTCAAACCAAGAACAGACAAAACTTTTTTGTATTCTTGTTCATCCGTTCTTTTTAAATACTTTAAGAAACGCTTTCTTGTAGCAACCTTCTTTAAAAGGCCACGACGTGAGCTACTATCCTTTTTGTTCGCGTTCCAATGATCAGTGAGACGCGCAATATCGGCAGTCAACAAAGCAACTTGTACTTGTGAAGAACCGGTATCATTACTATGTTTTTTTAATTGTTCTTGTGCATTCATTTTATTCTACTCGTAGGTTAATGTTCCATAAATAAGACAGGCTTGGGCAGTTCTGGTAGGCACGAGCGGGATTGAACCGCTGACCCCTGCTACGTCAAAGCAGTGCTCTACCACTGAGCTACGTGCCTCCCTAATCTGTCTATTAGTGTATCACGGTTTTAATTCTTTGCACGTTCTTCCATTCTGCGCATCTTTTCTTCCTCAAATTGAGCACGACGCTCAAGATCAGAAAGATCATCCCCGATATATTTTTCTCTAAACGAGGCAACCCCTGTCCCTGCAGGAATAAGCTTACCAATGGTAAGATTTTCTTTAAGGCCATAAAGATAATCTGTTTGTCCTGAAATAGCAGCTTCTGCTAATATTCGAGTTGTTTCTTGGAAAGACGCGGCTGATAAAAAGCTCTCAGTTCCTAATGAAGCCTGAGTAAGACCTATCAACACTGGAGTTGCAACTGCAACACGCTTATCATGTTGACGTAAAAACTCATTTACAGACTTAAAGTGTATTTTATCAACTCTATCACCAACCAAGAAATCAGAATCGCCTGGATCAACAACACGCACCTTGCGCATCATTTGACGAACAATAACTTCAACATGACGATCATTAATATCAACACCTTGCAGACGATAAATTTCTTGAATATGGTCAACAATATAGCGTTGTAATTTATCAGACCCTAAAATTCGTAAAATATCTTGAAGCACAGGAGAGCCATTAGTTAATTGATCTCCTGCCTGCATTTTATCGCCATCATGAATAATTAGTTGTTTATCACGTGGAATAAAATAATCATACGATGTTGTTCCAGAGCTAACAGTTACTTTACGCATTCCACGATACAATCCACCAAATACTGCTATACCATCAATATCAGAAAGTATCGCAATATCCTTTGGTGCACGAGCTTCAAACAATTCTGCAATACGAGGCAAGCCACCAACAGTAATATCTTTTGTTTTAGTAGCAGCGCGAGGAGTTTTAATAATGATATCACCTGGGAAAACTTTTTCTCCCTGTTCTACAGAAAGATACGCCCCTACAGGAATGTAGTAATGAGCAATTTCATTACCTGCATCATCAATAACAGCAAGTGCCGGTTGATATTTCTCGCCCTTATGGCTCAATACTGTTCTAACACTTCGTTGAGATTCTTCATCGAATTCGTCTTGAATCGTTATATTTTTGACCAAGTCAATATACTCGATAGTACCAGCTTTTTCCGTCATGATAACGTAAGCACTTGGATCCCACTCTGCCAATTTATCACCTTTAGCCACTTTTTGGCCTTCAGTAACTAAAAGAACAGATGCATAATCCAGAACATTTGTTTGCATTTCACGTCCATCTTCAGAGCGAATAACAACTTCACCCTTTCTACTAAAGACAACTTCTTGACCTGCTTTATTCTTAACAGTTCGGATTCCGCGCAATTCTACAGTACCTTCAGATTTTGATTCAAATGTAGTTTGAGTTGCTTCACCACTTGCAGTCCCCCCGATATGGAAGGTTCTCATAGTAAGCTGTGTTCCAGGTTCACCAATAGATTGCGCTGCAATAATACCAATCGGCGTTCCTACATCAACTAATGCACCTTTTGAAAGATCGTAACCATAACATTTTTGGCATACTCCGCGCTTTGCTTGACATGCAAGAACAGAACGCACAAAAACATCTGAAACTGCTGATTTGCTAATTGAAACCATTGATTGACGAGATACAACCTCGCCTTGCTTGACAAGAATTTCACCTGTTATCGGATCTTTAATGTCATCGGCAGCAACACGTCCATAGACACGAGCACTTAAAGGAGAAACAATATCCCCACCTTCTTTAAGATCACTCAAACTAATATAGCCAAGAGCTTTACAATCGTTAATGGTAACCACTAGATCATGAGCAACGTCGACCAAACGACGAGTCAAGTAACCAGAATTTGCAGTTCTCAATGCAGTATCAGCCTGACCTTTTCGAGCACCATGAGTAGAAATAAAGTACTCAAACACACTCAACCCTTGGGTAAAGTTTGTTTTAACCGGCGTTTCAATAATGTCACCTGATGGAGTTGCCATCAAACCACGAATACCAACAAGCTGTTTAATTTGATCCTTAGAACCTTTAGCACCAGAAGCCAAGAACATATAAACAGGATTAAATCTCTTTAAATCAGATTTTTCGTTTAAATATGCCTCTTTATCTTGTCCTTCAAAGCCTTTTAACATCTCATTTGCAATGTCAGAAGTTGCTCGATACCAGGTACTAATAACTTTATTTTTACGTTCACCGTTAGTGATTACACCATCACGATACAATTTTTCAAACTTAACAACTTCTTTTTCAGCACCACGGACAATCGCATCTTTTTGATCAGGACTTACCAAATCAATAATGCCACATGATGAACCGCTCTGTGTTGAGTAAAAGAAACCAAGTTTTTTGATCTTATCAAGACAAATAACCGTTGCAGCAGATCCAAAAGTATAATAAATGGTTTCGATCATCTTTTTAAGGTCATTTTTTTGCAAAATTTTATTGACCCACTCAAATTCAGAACCAATAGGAAGAGCTTCATACAGAATAACACGCCCAACAGAAGTTGAAATAATTACCCCTGAATCAAGACGAACCTTTATACGAGCATGCAATGATACTTGCTTACATTGAAAGGCGGTCATGACTTCGCGAACGCTTGAAAAGACAATTCCTTCCCCTGGTACATTACAACGAACTTTTGTCATGTAATGCAATCCAAGAATCATATCCTGCGAAGGAACCGTTACCGGATTTCCATTTGAAGGAGAAAGGACATTATGCGTTGAAAGAATAAGATTTTCAGATTCTTTCACTGCTTTTGTGCTCAAAGGAATATGAACAGCCATCTGATCACCATCAAAGTCAGCGTTAAACGCAGCACAAACAAGAGGATGAATAGTAATTGCCTTACCTTCAATCAAAATCGCATGAAATCCTTGAATACCTAAACGATGCAATGTCGGAGCACGGTTAAGAAGAACTGGACGCTCACTTACCACTTCCTCAAGAACATCCCACACTTCTGGAACAGAATCTTCTACCATTTTTTTGGCAACACGAAGATTAGCAGCCATCTCTCTCTTTAAAAGACCGGCGTAAACGTAGGACTTGAATAGCTCAAGAGCCATTTTTTTAGGAATACCGCACTGATCCATCTTCAATTCAGGATCAACTACGATCACAGAACGACCAGAATAATCAACACGTTTACCCAAAAGATTTTGACGGAAACGTCCTTGTTTACCACGAAGCATTTCACTCAAAGATTTAAGTGGACGTTTATTTGAACCACGAACCGGCTGTCCTCTACGACCATTGTCAATAAGAGCATCAACAGATTCTTGAAGCATACGTTTTTCGTTCCTGATAATAACTTCAGGAGCCTCAATTTCCATCAAACGACGTAACCGAATATTTCTGTTAAGAACACGGCGATACAATTCATTCAAATCAGAACTTGCAAAACGACCACCAGGCAGTGGAACAAGAGGACGAAGTTCAGGTGGTAAGACTGGCAAAATATCAAAAATCATCCATTCTGGACGCAAACTCGCTTGAGCCAAGTTATTAAACACACGAATTCTACGAATCAATTTGTGACGAGTAGCAACTGAATTAGTCTTTTTATAATCTTCTTTTAAATAATTAATCTCCTCTTGAAGATTAATACTCGCAAGAATATCTCTCACTGCTTGAGCACCACTTCCCACCTTAAAGAACATATCTTCTGGATGATTTTCTTGGTACTGTTCAGCTTCAAAAGAACTAACTAATGATTTGCGAGGGAATGGAGAATTACCACGATGAATAATAACAGAAGAATCAAAATAAATTACCCGTTCAAGATCTTTAATTGACATATCAAGAATAAGACCAAGATAACTAGGAATCCCTTTGAGATACCAAATGTGACAAACTGGAGCTACTAATTCTATATGCCCCATACGTTCACGGCGAACGCGAGATTGAATAACTTCAACACCACACTTTTCACACGTCACACCACGATGCTTCATACGTTTGTACTTACCGCAGTTACATTCCCAATCCTTAACCGGCCCGAAAATTCGAGCACAGAAAAGTCCATCTTTTTCCGGCTTTAAAGTTCTATAGTTGATTGTTTCAATTTTCTTAACTTCGCCATATGAAAGAGCGCGAATCTTATCCGGGGAAGCCAATCCTATGCGAAAAGCATTAAACTGAGTAACGTTAACATACTCTTTAAAACGCTCTAATATCTGATTATTCACTGACTTCCTCCTTGCCAACCTTACATAGGTCAACCTGCAACCCTAAACTCTGCAATTCTTTAATAAGCACGTTAAATGACTCTGGCAACCCTGGTTCAGGAATTTCATCATTGCGCACAATAGCCTCGTACACTTTGTGTCGTCCTGTCACATCATCAGATTTGTACGTTAACATTTCTTGTAATGTATACGCCGCACCATACGCTTCCAATGCCCAGACTTCCATCTCACCAAGACGTTGTCCGCCAAACTGTGCTTTACCACCCAATGGTTGTTGAGTAACAAGAGAGTATGGTCCAACAGAACGAGCATGTAATTTGTCATCAACCATGTGGTTCAATTTCATCATGTAAATAGAACCAACCATAACTGTTTGATCAAACAATTCACCTGTTCGTCCATCACGCAAAGTATACGTTCCTGACTCTGGTAACCCTAATTTACCAAGCAACGGTTGAATATCTTTTTCAAAACCCGGTCCTTCAAAAACAGGAACTCTAAAATGCATACCTCTTTGTGCTGTTGTTTGAGCAAGCGCCAAAAGACCCTCAGCCCCTTCTGATTTTTCATATTGTTTTATGAAATCAGCACCAAAATACTCGATCAAGAAATTCTTAACTTCTTTTTCACTATGCGCTTCTAAAAGTTTCTTCAGCTTTCGACCAATTGAACGACCAGCAAAACCAAGTGCTGTTTCTAAAAGTTGCCCCACGTTCATACGAGCTGGCACACCAATTGGGTTCAACACAATATCAACAGGCGTTCCGTCGTGGAGATACGGCATATCTTCTCGAGGAACAATAATAGAAACCACCCCTTTGTTACCATGACGTCCTGCAACTTTATCACCGGCCTGAATGCAACGCTTCATAGCGATATACACCTTGACCATCTTAATAACACCAGAAGGAAGCGGATCACCTTTTTTGAAACGATTAATTTTTTCTTCTTTAATACCATCAAGTACTTGAACTTGTATTCTCAAAGCGGAAATCAATTGAGAAATTTCTTCATCAGCTTTTTTATTGCCAATCTTAATTGAAAGAATTTTTTCAATATCATCAGAATTTTTAATCGCATGATTATGTTCTTTAGCAAGTTCTTTAATTTTCTCAACGGTCATTTGACGAAGACATTCTTGATGCTGTACAAAACTTTCTTCAAGTCGCTTAACTTGTTTAATAACTTCGTCCTTATAACGCTTATCTTTACGGATACCACTTCTTGAAAAAATTTTAACATCCGTCACCATGCCTTCAATACCAGAAGGAACACGCAACGAAGTATCTCGAACTTCACGTGATTTTTCACCAAAAATAGCGCGCAACAACTTTTCTTCTGGAGAGTATTGAATATCACCTTTGAGCGTTACTTTACCCACCAAGATGTCCCCTTGCTTAACGCGAGAACCAACCTTGATAATACCGTCTTCATCAAGAGCTGAAAGAGCTGATTCTCCAACATTTGGAATATCACGCGTAATTTCTTCAGGTCCTAACTTAGTATCACGAGCATCAACAACATATTCATCAATCGTCACAGAAGTTAAAACATCATCAGACACTAAGCGTTTGCTTAAAATAATAGCATCTTCAAAGTTGTATCCATGCCATGGCATAAATGCAACAATGATATTCGCCCCTAATGCCAACTCACCATTATCCATGGAAGAACCATTGGTAATAACATCCTTAGCCCTAACCCGTTGTCCAACTTGAACAATAGGAACATGATGAATCCACGTACTCATACTTGATTTTTGGAATTTTTTAAGATTATAAATATCAACGCCTCGCGCAATCCAATCCTCAATAGAATCAAATTGATCACGATCAACGCGAATAATTATTTTATCTGCCGAAACATACTCTACAACACCTGAATGATGCGCAACTAAAACAGAGTTTGAAGCTTTTCCAACCTCTTTTTCCATACCAGTTCCAACAAGCGGAGCCTCAGTTTTAATAAGAGGAACTGCTTGCCGTTGCATGTTTGCACCCATTAACGCACGTGAAGCATCGTCATGTTCAAGAAACGGAATTAAAGCAGTAGAAACAGAAACCAACTGTTTTGGTGAAAGATCGATATAATCTATCTGATCAGTATCAACTACTTTAAAATTTCCTTCACGACGAGCAATAACCTGCAAGGTATCAAATTTTGAACTACCCGGCTCAATAGAATCAGCCTGTGCAATATTTTTACCAGATTCTTCAAATGCATCTAAAAAGACAACTTCATCTTGAATCTTTGAATCATGAACCGGCCTATAAGCAGTTTCTATAAATCCTAAATCATTCACCATTGCATACGTAGCAAGGGAAGAAATCAAACCAATAGTTTGACCTTCAGGAGTTTCAATAGGACAGATACGACCATAATGAGAAGTATGAACATCGCGAACTTCGTACGTAGCACGATCTTTCAATACACCGCCGGGCCCAAGAGCAGACAAACGGCGCTTATGCGCAATTTCAGCCAAAGGATTTGTTTGATCCATAAATTGAGACAATTGTCCGGTACCAAAAAATTCACGCAAAACAGCACTAAGCGGTTTCACATTCAACAAATCTTGTGGCATTAAAGTACCGAATGATTCCTGCATTCTGAAACGTTCGCGCACAATTCGTTCAATTCTTAAAAATCCAAGATAGACTTGATTGCTTAATAATTCCCCAACCAAACGAACACGACGATTACCTAAATGATCGATATCATCTAATTCACCCTCGGCACGCTCACGCAGACCGATAAGATATTGAATGCTCGCAACAATATCTTCACGCGTCAAACAACGAATATCTTCAGAAATATGTAAATTTAATTTTTTATTAATGCGAACGCGTCCAACAAGAGTCAAATCGTAATAACGAGCATTAAAGAACATGTTTTCTAAACGTTCTTTAATTTCATCAAGAGATGAATTATCTCCAGGCCACACTTTAACATGCAACTCTTTTAATGCTTCATCCTGACTGTAGCAATTATCATTCACTAAAGTTGTTGCAATTGTTGGTTGAGAAATATATCCAGAAAATGCAACAAGCGAAAAAGTTACAGTATGCGCTTTAAGCTGTGTATACAAATCTTCTGTACATACCGCTCCTTGCTCTGCAATAATCTCACCGCTTTTTTCATCAATAATATCTTCAACAAAGACTCTATTTAATAGATTATCTAAAGATAAAGAAAGTTTCTCTATCCCTAAATTTTTCAATTTTCCAATAGATTCTTTAGTCAAACGACGACCAATAAAAACACCCTCATGTTCTTCTGGGAGCATCCCTTTTTCTATACGAATACCAACAGATTCTTGCGTTAAGACCGTAAAGAAATTTCCTTTTTCAATCTGAACAATATCAGATTTATAAAAACGAGAAATAATCTCATCACGAGGAATTCCCAACGCTTGCAAAAAAGTAGTGATAAGAATTTTTTTCTTCTTATCTATCCGTACATACAAAGAATCATTACTATCAAATTCAAAATCCATCCAAGATCCACGCATTGGAATAATACGTGCAAGATAATAGTAACGCCCTCTAACGTCTTTTATTTTTTTACTTTGAGAAAAAACAACACCTGGAGATCTATGCAATTGACTAACAACCACACGATCAATACCGTTGATTAAAAATGTTCCCTCAGAGCCTACTTGAAGACGCCCACTTCTTTCATAGAGATCAGCCATAACCGGAACATCTGCAAAGAAAATATCTTGTTCCTTAATGTCGCGAACAATACGATCTTTACCTTCACCATCCCAACAGATCAATTGAATTTTGACCTTAAGAGGCATAGCGAATGTTTGACCATTTGCACGACACTCGTCAACCGACATAGGTAACTGTATAGTAACCCGCGACAAACAAGATGAACACGTTCTATAACGTGCCGTTTTAGGAGCAGAAGAATCTTCAACTATACAAGAAACGCCAGACTTTTTAGTAGTCGAGCAATACCACGCATAACGATTTTCTATACCTTTTAACTTCCCACATGTACATGCCCATACACCCAATTCATAACTCACATACTCAAGCGACATTTTCCCGTTGTAATCAACAGGAAAAATATCATGAAGAACTTTTTCAAGCCCTACGTTCTTGCGTTCAGAAGGTAAATAATCCAACTGAACAAAATCATTAAATGATCTTGATTGAATCTCAATTAAATTGGGGACGGGAACAATATCTTGCGCCTTATTAAATGACTTGCGAATCGTCTCTCTGCCCACCTGCAGGTTACTCATTCAGCTGCTCCCTATAAAAAACGTTATATTAACTCAAACACGCTTCATTACAAGGAAGGGCTCTAGGATAATTCTACTTTTGCTCCAGCTTCTTCTAATGCTTGCTTCATTTTTAAAGCGTCAGCTTTAGCAACAGCATCACCAAGAACTGTTGGTGCTTCTTCAGCTGCTTTTTTAGCTTCAGTAAGACCAAGAGTTGTTACTTGACGAAGTGCCTTAATAACACCCATTTTGTTAGCGCCAGATTCTTTCAAAGTCACTTTGTATTCTGATTTTTCTTCAGATTTAGCAGGTGCTGATGCTTCAGAAGAAACCGCAACTGCAGCAGATGCTACAGGCATTTCAACTTCGAATCTTTCCTTAAGAGCTTTTACAAGCTCAGCCAATTCAGTAACTTTTAATTCACCAATTTGATCAACTATTTTTTCAAATGCTTTGGTAGACATAATAATGCTCCTGCAATAAAATACAGATTTTATTAACTGTTAACTTCTTCTTGTTCTTGTTTCTTTTTCTCTACTTGCTCAATGATAGTTACAAGCTGAGCCATCATTTGATTGGTCATAAACACCAACCCAACGAGAGGAGCCTGCATTGCTTGAACCACTTGCCCGAGAAGCACTGGACGAGGAGGAAGTAATGCAAGAGATTTCACTTCATGAGCTGTAAGCAATGAAGCTTCCATAGCTGCAACTATAATTTTGAATTTCTCATTATCTTTTGAAAAATCACTCAAAACTTTTGCAACAGCAGGAACACCTTGGGGAGCAAAAACTACCCCTATTTGTTCCTTCATATAAGGCTCCAATACCCGCACGCCTTCAACTTCATTAAGCGCTCGCTTCATTAAGCGAACTTTAACTATCTGTAGACGTCCACCTTTTTCACGAAGCTTTTTACGCAAAGACTCTGACTGCACAACAGTCAGTCCTTTAACATTCACTAAAAAAGATGCTTCATTCTGAGAAAAATTTTCTTTTAAAGAAGAAACAACTACTTCTTTTTGCTGTTTGTTCATAGGTACATGCCTTCTTACTTGACGAGTTCTTCAACACGCACACTCATTCCCACACCCATGGTAGAAGATAGCGTAATCTTCTTCACAAACCTTCCTTTTGATGCGGCCGGTTTGTAACCCACTAATGCCTTCACGAAAGCTTGTATGTTTTCTTTGATCTTGTCTTTATCAAAAGAAACCTTGCCCAAAGAAAAATGTACGACTGCATTCTTGTCGTTTTTAAAGAATACACGCCCACTTTTCAACTCTTTAACGATACTTTCAACATCAAACGTTACCGTTCCAATTTTCTTATTAGGTAACAATCCGCGAGGACCAAGCAACTTAGCAAGTTTACCAACGGTATCCATAACGTCAGGAGTTGCAACAGCGTATTCAAAATCCAGCCATCCATTGCTAATTTTATCAATAAGATCTTCAAGACCTACAAAATCAGCTCCAGCTTTTAGAGCTTTCTCTGTGTACTCACCTTTTGTGAACACAACAACACGAACTCTTTTACCATTGCCATGAGGCAAAACAACTGAACCTCTAACAACCTGATCACCTTTTGATGGATCAATGCCAACGTTAATATCTAAATCAACGCTTTCATCAAATTTAGCAAAAGCTCTTTCTTTTAGTTGAGCAACTGCTTCATCAAGAGAAAGGGTTTTAGCCTTTTCTAGACCTTCAGCTGCTTTTCTATATTTTTTACCTCGTTCCATAATCGCTTCTTCCTTGCCTAAACCAAATTAGCTTTCTAAAACTTCTACGCCCATGCTGCGTGCAGTCCCTGCAACAATTTTCTTTGCAGCCGCCAAATCCACAGCATTCAAATCAACCAACTTGGCCTTAGCTATATCTTCAAGATCCTTTTGATTCAGTTTTCCAACTTTAATTTCAGGACGAGCGGAACCTTTTTTGAGGTTTATTTTTTTTCTAATAAGCTCAGAAGTAGGGGACGTTTTAAGAATGAATTCAAACGTACGATTCTTATAAACGGTTATTTCAACAGGAACAGTTTCACCTTTGCGCTGAACTGTTTGCGCGTTGAACGCCTTGCAGAATTCCATAATGTTAACACCATGGGGCCCAAGGGCTGTACCTACTGGAGGAGCAGGAGTTGCTGAACCACCAAGAATTTGAATTTTAACTTTTGCTTTTACTTCGGCCATACTGTGTACCCTATTTTTTAACCTGATCAAAAGTAAGTTCGACCGGTGTTAATCTACCGAAAATGCTCACCATAACGGTAAGTCGTTCACTCTCTTCATCAATCTTGTCAACTATACCCACAAAACCTGAGAAAGGCCCGCCAGAAATATCGATTTCCCCTCCGACCACAAATTCACTTTTTGTAGCAGTAGGTACAATAACTCCGCCTGCAACCTGAGCAACAATTCGCTCAACTTCTTTTGCTGTAAGCGGCGCAGGTTTCTCTCCCCCTAAAAACTTTAGAACTCTTGGTGTCGAAGTAACCATATTAAGAGTCGCTTGATCCAACTCCATCTCGATCAGAATATAACCCGGAAAGAGACGCTCATCTTCCTCTTGCTCATCAACCGCAAAAAAATTCTTAAGACGGACTGACGGAACAAGAATTTGACCAAAGCGTTGATCATCTGTCTCACTTATACGCCTGAGAAGATCCTTATGGACTATCTCCTCATATCCAGCATACACCTGGGCTACATACCATCGTTTCATCTGTTATCATGACCTCTTTAAAAAATACGTGCTGCAAGTTGCGCGAGTGCAAAATCTATAAAGCCCAAATACAGTGAAAAAAACACCACTAATACAAGAACCACTACAGTAGACCCAATGAGCTCAGACCTGCTTGGCCATGTCACCTTGGAAAACTCGCGATTAACCCCACTTAAAAACTGAAAAACACTTTTTATTTTTTCAACCATCTCGTTCACCGCTTATCTTATAAGGTTTAGACTGGCAGGCCAGGAGGGATTCGAACCCCCAACCATCAGATTTGGAGTCTGTCGCTCTACCATTCGAGCTACTGGCCTCACACTAACTCTATTTTGTTTCTTTATGTAAATGATGCTTTCTACACCATGCACAGTACTTCCTCAAACGAAGGGAACCTACAGTTCTCTTCTTTGCGACCAACTGAGTATAATTTCGATGCTTACAATCTTCACAAGAAAGGGCTGTTATTACTTTATTTTTTGCCATTGTACAGTTACCTTTTGCCTCAACATTGACTTTTCTTCTTGGAGCCCGCGACCGGATTTGAACCGGTGACCTCTCCCTTACCATGGGAACGCTCTACCAACTGAGCTACGTGGGCCACTTTTACACTAACTTATAGGCATTCTATAAAAGTAGAGTAAAAAAACTAAAAAGACAAATCTTTCTAGCCTTTCTACTCACACTTTTAGAACTGGAGCTGGCGACTGGATTTGAACCCGCGACCTGCTGATTACAAATCAGCTGCTCTACCAACTGAGCTACGCCAGCATTTTACCTTTAACTTTGGAGCGGGAAACGAGACTCGAACTCGCAACCTACAGCTTGGAAGGCTGTCGCTCTAGCCAATTGAGCTATTCCCGCATAATTTTTCTTGGTGGCGAGAGTAGGATTCGAACCTACGAAGGCTGAGCCAGCGGATTTACAGTCCGCCCCCTTTGGCCGCTCGGGAATCTCGCCCAAATTTTTAAAAATGTCAAATTACCGCTTGTTACTAAACTTTTAGTGAAATCAAGGATAATGCCTTTCTTATCCAATTTCAAATTTAATTTTTAATTTTTTTATTCGCCTTCCAATGTCTCTTGCAGGATCTGCTTTACTTCATCCACACAACTCGAACATCCAGTACCTACTCCAAGACGCTCTGAGAGCTCATTATACGTCGTCGCTCCGGCCTTAATTTCTTCCACTATTTGGCTATACATTACTTCCATACATGTACAAACTAAATAATCCGGTTTTTCTAAAAATGGACTCTTCCTTTTATCCATCACTCATTCCTTTAAACTATTATTTTTTGAAAACCACATACAGATCAACTTTTTCATTGATTTCATACTTTAATACCTTATACTAAAGCTATTATTAAAACCATTAATCTAAAAAAAACGGTTTATGAAAAAGTTTACGTCAATTGCCACACTTATAGTATTGTGTACTTCTGTATTTGCCAACGGAGCTGAACAAGCTATTGTTTTACCCAATCAATTTTCAGAAATTCGCGAGATGCATCTTTCAAGTTTGCCCGCCCCACTTATAAAAAAAGAAGAGCCAAGCGCTCACAAGAAAAAAACACTTTTTGAACAACGAACTGGTTCAGAACGCCCCGATTATCTTCTTAATCCTCTTTCAGAATACGAACGCCATTCGCTCGTTTATGAACTATTTTCAAAATTACCGCCAGCAACACAACAACCATTTTCTATCGCCAATAAAAATGCCTGGAAAGATCTTGAACTTATTAGTGGCGGCAATCTTTTTAAAAGTCTCAACCGTACTAAAACCACTCTGGGAAGTGTCTATCTTGCCTCGGTAATCACTCATCCTTGTGATGATTTACAGACTCTTCAAAACCGTCAAGCCATCATTCAAGTCCTGGTAAATGATGAAAAATTAGCAAAAAACTTCACTAAGCTTCTTGTTAAAGTAAAGGAAACTGAAAGTGTTGTGTTCGGTTTTTGGAAAGAAGAAAATAAAGCTGAAAAAACATTTATTGATCAACTCTACAGCACAAGCACTCTCCCTATTCTAAAAAATCTTCAACACGGAAACACATCCCCTAAATTGCAAGAATTTTTCACCACCTCAAAACATATACTCACCTTAGGAAGACTTGCCTTAGTAGATGCAACGTACGCAGGAGCGGGGTACATGCAATGCATGTATAACATTCCCTATGGCAAGCTACCCCTAGAAGGAAACATTGCCTTTTGTACATCCATGGCCGCCTTTGTCACCTACCTTACCTACACAGAACTTATGGTTGAAAAAAATTATTGCGACCTTTTGAACTATGTTCACGAAAAAACAAACGCTCTTGCAACTACCATCAGAGTTCTTGACTTAACTGCACAATCCCTTCATGACCACCAAGAACTACAAAACCTTGAAAACGCCCAAAAATTACTTGATTTCAAGCACAAAGCAAAAACTCTTTCTCCAAAGCTACAATCTTTAATTTCTCTGCTCAAAACACCTACTTTTAAAGGAAAAGTTTCTATTTTTTCTCGAAAAGGACGTGTACGTGCAGCTTATGCATTAATGCAAGAAATAAAAAATGAGCTTATTCCTTTCCTTATTGCACTTGGAGAAGTCGATGCCTACCTTTCATGCGCAACTCTTTATAACGAATACAAAGAAAAAGAAAATAAATTTGTATTTGCTACCTATCTTCACCAGAACACCCCATACCTCTGCACAGAAAATATGTGGAATCCATTCATTCCTTCAGAAAAGGCAATCACCAACTCGATTACCCTAGGGAAGAATCTTCCTCTGAATATTATTTTAACTGGACCAAATGCTGGCGGAAAATCAACGTTCATTAAAGGGGTTACTTTAAACGTCCTTCTTGCTCAAACGATTGGTATCGTTCCTGCCTCGAACTTCAGTTTTACTCCCTTTGCAAAAATCAACACCTACATGAATATTTCTGACGACATTTCAGCAGGAAAATCGCTCTTTATGTCAGAAGTATTACGCGCCCAAGAGCTTGTTGACACCATACAAAACCTGCCTACAAACAAGTTCGTGTTTTCAGTCATGGATGAAATGTTCAGTGGAACTTCACCAAAAGAAGGGGAAGCAACCAGTTACGCTGTTGCAGAAAATCTTGGAAAAAACAGTCACTCACTCCTTATTCTTGCAACACATTTTCCTGAACTAAAAAAGCTTGAAACTGCTACGAGTAAGTTTAAAAACTATCAAGTTCGAGTAGTTCATCATGCAAATGGCACATTCAGCTACCCATTTAAACTACAAGAAGGGGCTGCAGACCAAAACGTTGCCATCGATATATTAAAACAACAAGGCTTTTCAAGTTCAATCTTGGATAGAGCGCAAGAAATCTTGGCAAAAAAATAAAAGCACACAGCATAAATTACGCAAGTAAACAAATCAAAGAGGAGATGAGCATCACGCTTGTCTCCTCTTTTTGATTAGCAATCTTTTTTATACCGCGTTATCATTTCAGTCATTTTTCATAACTAAAAAAAGGACCGTGTATGAAAAAAAGAATTATAGCTATCGCGGTTTTCTGTTGTTCTTTCTCTATTATTTTCGCCAAACACCCCTCTGTTCCCTCAAAAACAATAATTTCTCTTGAAGAATATGATGAACTAAGTACCCCTTCTGTTCCTACCATTTTTTCTTACACATCCCCAGAAAATCAACTCCTCATCTACATAGGAACCTGCCACGATACTGATATCAAAAACTCACAATACGTAACCCTTGATAAACAGTGGCACCTCTTCCGTGAACACGCCAAGGGGGGCCATGCTGCCATTATCAGCGAAACACTTACAGGAGACATCTCACATACTAATTATAGAACACAAACAGCCGCAATCACCTTTGGAGCCGATTGCGGCTACGCAACGTGGCTTGGGGAAGCTAATACTATCAAAGTTATTGGAGCAGAACTTTCGCACAAAACAGTTATTCAACAACTACTCAAGGAATTCGATAAAGATGATGTGTATTATTTTTGTTTTGCTCTTGCAGCAGATTTTTGGACCCGATACGAAGACAAACCAGAGCTCGAATCATTTATTCTAGGGCGAGTACATAAATGGACCGATAATACCACGATTACCTTCAAACAACTCACCACACTTCATGAACGTTATACTGGAAAATCGCTTACCATTCCTGATAAAAATTTTTTTGTGCGGCTTATGACTCTGACGTATCACACCAGTTATATTGAACGCGCATTAACCTATTTTTCTATTCCGACATCGGTACTCAACGTCATTTATCCGATTTTACGAAGAAGCCATCAAATACGTGATGAACACACCTTTGGCATTATTAGTGATCAATGGAAATCAGGAAAAAATCTTTTTATAATCTACGGAGCGCTCCATGCAATTACATTAAAAAAGCACCTTGAAAAACTTACTCAACAACAATCTGCCGTTTTTCATCCGAAGCATACTGCAAAGTAATCTGTGCCGTAGATGCAGGAAGAGCATCAGTCAAAATCTCAGGCCATTCAATGAAACAAAGAGAATTATCGTCGTACAGATATTCATCAAACCCTGCCTGAATAAATTCTTGGTATGACGACAATCGATACAAATCAAAATGATACACAATTTTTCCATCTGCAAGCGGATAGACCGACACATAGGTGTAGGTTGGACTTTGAACTGGCCCTTGTACACCAAGTTGTGCAAGCATCTCTTGTACCAAGGTTGTTTTACCCGCTCCTAAGGTTCCCGTAAAGGTCCACACGCGCACTGGCAAAAGAAGTAGTTCTTTGGCGCATGCAATCATTTCTGTACGATCAACAAGATACGTTTTATTCATAATCCACTCTGTTTTTTCAAGGTCAGTTGCTTATAATTTATCAATATAACGGCGGTAAGCTTTTTCTTTTTTAGAAACATGGTTACCGGAAGCTGATTGTTTTTGTTGCCCACTTTCACGCTCATCTTTGTAAGGAATACGCATACCTGCAGCTTCATACATAATGCTATCAATTTCAGGATCATTGTCTTCTGATAACTTATAAACATCCGTATATAATTCTGGATCACTCTTTTTTTCTGGATTACAAACAGCATGCACCCTTTCATAAAAGAACAATGGTTCTACTGTTTCAACACGAGACTCTCCCACCTTATTACAAAGTTCTCGATCAAGAGTCACCACCAACATCTCTCTACTTCTATGTTCTTGAGCATAGGTAATAATAAGGTCATCTGCAGATTGATTTTGACCACTGTACCAGACGATTACTCCCTTTTGCTTTTCAGCACTCGGGTAGTAATAAGGGCCACCGTCAAAAAAAACTATCACTTTATGCTGACGTTTTTTTATATATCGACCCATCAAATTCACAAACGCACTGCGTTGAACTTCTGAAACATCCAAGCCATGAAGCTTCTTCAATAAGTTATAACCATCAATTACTACTATCATTTTTATAGTCCCTCTTTTCCAGAGTACCACAGATAAACCAGTAGCATAAGCTCATACACAAAAGTTTCTTTTCATAAACCAATGTAAACAAGCTTCTATTGGCCATTTCAACACCAATCCTTTTGACAAAAAATAAGGAATCTTTAGTCTAAAAGCTCTAAATAAAATTTCTTAATTAAAAATAAAAAAAGAATCTCATTATGAATATCAATATAATTAGTCTTATCCTTGCCTGCATGCTTCCCTTTTTTACACAAACAGCTGAGCTTAAAAAAAGTGTCTTATCTACCGAAATAACAGAAAAAAAGAAAGGCATTAGTTCTCGATGCATCGAAAATGTTAAAACTACTAGCCATTTCCTAAACCGAGAAAGCTGGGAAATCAGTAAAATTATGGCGCTTGCGGTTGGCGCTGGTGCGCTCTATGGTATTTTACATGATCAAGTTACCACCCGTGTTTGTTTAGAATATTTTTCTCGAGGTTTCCATCAAACCATGGTTTCTTACTGGCCTTGTACCGGCGTTCTAGGCGCAGCAAAAGGGATCTTGCAAACAACTCAATCTCCAACCGTTACTGCCTGTATTTGGGGACCGCTCGCCACTTTTGAAGTTAGCCTATACTCTGGAGCACTGCTTGCCGCAGTAAGTCGTTTCGGAGAAAGAGATAAATACACAGCAAAAAAACTTATCAAACCTATAACAACTGTAATGGCAGTCACTGGTATATGTTCTGCATTGGCATTAAGTATTCCATGTAATGATAATGATAGATCATTCACCCAAGGAGTTTCTCCAGAAAATCTTGATTCTTTTTTGCGCTGCGCTTCTGCCCACAACACTGCTTACGCTGTTGGAGCGATAGCCACTGTTGGCGCCGCATTATGGGTTCTGTACCAACGACTAAAAGAAACTGATCTAGAGCAAAAGAATAAAATTGCTCAACAATTGCATGACTTGGAAGCAAAGAAAACAACACTGGAATAACCTTCAAAGAAAATTTTTATATGGATATCCGCACTATAAGCCTTATTTTTTTCTTTTTTGCTTTGTCAGCTGCACGCGCAGTAGAATTCCAACCTTCTATAAAAACCACTCCCATTGCGCACTCATTTACTAATGACCTTGCTTCTACAGGCCGTTTTATTAGAAAAGAAAGCTGAGAAATTGGAAAAATTATGGGTCTTGTCATAGGGGCTTCAGCTCTTTATGGCATTCTCCATGACCAAGTTACTGCTCGTATTTGCTTAGAATATTTTTCCCGCGGTTTCCATCAAAACAATGTTGCTGCATGGCCATCAACAGGCATACTAGGAACAGCAAAAAGAATCTTACAAACAACTCAATCTCCAACAGTCACTGCTTGCATTTGGGGGCCAATTGCCACCTTTGGAGTCGGCGTATTATCCGGAGCTCTTCTGAGCTTTGCAAGCCGATTCGGAGAAAAGAACAAATATACAGCCAAGAAACTTATCATACCAGTGATGACCGTTATGACCGTTACCGGAGTATGTTCTGCCTTAGCGTTAGGATTCCCTGAGCATGTTGCCTCCAGAGGAAGCATAATTCAAGAAGTATCCCCAGAAAAACTTACCTCATTTTGGCGCTGCGCTTCTGCACACAACACTGCCTATACGATTGGTGCACTAGGAATAACAGTGGCTACTTTATGGATATTTTTCCAGCGATTAAAAAGCGATGACCAGGCAGAAGACAAAAAGGGGAATTTTTCTAACAGTGAAAATCTTTTTGTGGGAGTTGATGGAGATGCTCATTGGAAACCCGCTTTACGACTTTCTTACGATTTCTAAACATACACAGTAACAGCCAGCCCCCTTACTATTCCTGCATCTCTCCAGAACACCAAAAAAGCGTTGAAAAGTACCGTAAGAGAGAGTATCCTGTTGACCTCTACGACTACCATAAAGGGAGGATTTTCATGTCCCAACTCATTTACATGCGCCAGCGCATCAAAGCGATTGGCACCATTAAAAAAATAACGAGTGCCATGCGACTCATCTCCCGATCATTCCATACCAGAATGTATCGTGAGCAAATTCATTATAAGGAATACCAAGAATCCCTTTCCAAAATTTTCAAAACAATTCTTATCAATGCTCCTACAGAAACAGCTTCTTCTTCACTTCTCCAAAAAGCTTCATCAGCCAAAGAGCTTTTGATTATCATCGGATCACAAAAAGGATTATGTGGTAGTTTTAATGCCTCTCTTTTTTATTGGATTGATAATCACAAAAAAGAACTTCTTTCAGAACGCTATAATTTTGTTGTCATGGGAAAAAGAGTTACCGAACATCTTAGAAAAAATGGTATTGATAATATTCAAACACTGTCAGAGCTCAAACTAACCACCATCAGTCTTCTCACCCAGAATCTTTTCACCCTCATCACCACTGGTGGCTACACCAAAGTATCCACACTTTCCTGTTTTTCAAAAACGCTCTTTAGCCAAGAATGCAAAGAACAAACAATTATGCCATTTACTCTGCCAAAGGCAGATAGTGCTGATAGCTCATCATTCGATTATGTATGGAGCCACGATCCTGAATCTCTTATTAAAACACTCGTGACGATGCATGTCACAGAGAAAATCAGAACAACTCTTTTTTCATCATTGCTTGCTGAGCACAACGCACGCTTTACCGCTATGGATAATGCAACGCGTAATGCTGAAAATTTTTTAAATACGATGAAATTGCAGTTCAATAAACTGCGTCAAGCAAAAATCACTAAGGAACTTGCTGAATTAGCAGGAGCATTTGAGACACAAGGACTTATGTAAAGTCAACTCTAATCAAAATATGATTTTTTCTTGTTACGTCTGGGCACCCGGACGTTCACTCCGTCTAACAGAACACGCCGTGTTCTGCCGCGACTACCGTTCTCTGGGCATGACATGGATTTTTATTTGCTCATAAATTTCCAGATAAGCTTTAAACACAGGGTCTCTTTTTACTCAAACAAGGTTATTGATGCACCAAGTGCGCGCAATTTACCTTCAAGAGATTGATAGCCGCGCTTCCAATGATGAACTCCTGAGATAGTTGTATACCCTTTGGCAGCAAGACCTGCCAAGGCTAAACAGCACGAAGCACGAATATCGCTTGCAATAACATGAGTACCATACAATTCTTCTACCCCTCTTATGGTTGCCGTATCGTAATGAACTTCGATTTGGGCACCCATTTTATCAAGCTCACGGGCATGAGTAAGACGATTTTCCCACACCGTTTCTTTTACTACGGAAATACCCTGAGCCAATGTTAATGCAGCCATAAAAGGCGCTTGCATATCTGTAGGAAACCCTGGATAAGGGGCTGTTTTAATTGAAACAGCACGCGGTGTTTTTGTTGCTTTAATTTTTACCCCTACACCATCTTTACCTATCAAAATGGTATGCCCCATTTCTTGCATCTTCATAAGAAACAAGCCCATATCATGCGCAGGTGCTTGCGGAACATGCACGTACCCACCAGTAATAGCACCTGCAAGAATCAACGCACTTGCTTCCATGCGATCAAACATCACCGTATGATTGGCAGGCGAAAGATGATCCACCCCTTCAATGACAAGTGTTGCAGGAGTATCAATTGAAATACGAGCACCCATTTTTTTTAGCGATTCAATAAGATCAAATACTTCTGGTTCAAGCGCTGCATTAATAATTCGAGTAGTGCCTGCAGTAAGAACTGCAAGCATCATAAGATTTTCTGTTGCTCCGACACTCGGATACTCAAGCAGTAAATTGCGGTGCTGTAAATGTTGCACATAGGCAGTTAAAATATCTCCATGCTGTTCAACATACACACCCATTTTTTCAAAATTTTTAATATGATAATCAACAGGGCGTTGACCAATAACATCACCACCAGGAAGCGCAAGTTCAACCTTGCCAAACCGAGCAAGAAGTGGCCCCATTACCAACACAGAAGCACGCGTTTTTTTCATAATTTCAGGCTTAACATGATACCCGTCAAGATGCCTTGTATCAACCTCTAAAATATTCTCTTCTTCATTAAATTGAACCACTGCTCCCAAGTTTTCAAGAAGAATAATCATATGAAAAACATCATCAGAAGCTGGAACATTACGTAACACAGAAACACCACGTGACAAAATTAACGATGTCATGATCACCAGTACTGCATTCTTTGCACCAGAAAGCGATGCTTGTCCTTCCAAACCTAATGATTGATGCACTTCTAAATACGGCGCTTCAATCGGATTTTTTTGACCAAACATACCTTCTTTTATGCGAGTAACATCTTGTGTGAACATTGACTGATCTGTCATGCGCTTTTACCTTTTTATGAACTCCACGTATACGATAATGTTTGCTAGTGTATACTAGGGAATTACTGTTTACAAATCGCAATGATCATCACATTTTCAAAGGTGAAATATGGAAAAAAAATCAGTAACTATGGCACCACATAATGCGCTCACGTCTTGCAAAGAAAAACCCTTAAAAGGTATTTTGGAAGTCATCTGTGGTCCTATGTTTTCAGGAAAATCTGAAGAACTCATTCGCAGACTACGTCGCGCAAAAATAGCTCAACAAAATGTGATTTCTTTTAATCCTCAGAGCGATACACGAACAGCTTTACATACTATTGCCTCCCATAACGGATCATCATTAGAAGCAATCACCATCAGTGATCCATTAATGATTCCTTCGTACGTAACTGATGCTATTGAAGTTGTAGGCATTGATGAGGTGCAATTTTTTGCGCCAGAAATTCTCACCGTAGTATTTGATCTTGTTGAACAAGGAAAGCGAGTTATTGTTACTGGTCTTAACCTCGACTTTAAAGGGGTTCCTTTTGGAACTATTCCAACCTTTATGGCGATTGCAGACACAATTACTAAGCTAAGTGCCATCTGTATCATTTGTGGCGCAGATGCCTATCTTTCCCAACGTATTGTTGATGGAACACCTGCAAAATACGATGATCCCATCGTAAAACCGGGAGCACAAGAAGCGTATCAAGCACGTTGCCGTTCATGTCACATTATTGATAAGAAACCGGTATGGCAAAAAACTCTGTAGCTTTTCTCTGTTCTAATTGTAGCCATTCTTCTGTTAAGTGGTTGGGTTGTTGCCCAAGCTGTAAGGAGTGGAACAGTTTTATTGAAGAAAAACCAGACGTAACTCCTTTGCTAGGATCTAAAAAAGGTCTTGGGCGACCACATACTATAGAATCCCTCACTCTTCGTCCTTTACATGAAATCGAGTTTTCGGAGCAAAGCCGCATGCTTTCAGGTATGCCTGAATGGGATAACGTTCTTGGCGGAGGCATTATGCCAGGATCACTCCTTGCGTTAACTGGAGACCCTGGCATTGGAAAATCAACACTTCTTTTACACGTTGCTCACAAACTTGCTGAACGTTATACCGTTTTTTATTTTTCATCAGAAGAATCATTGGAGCAAGTAAAATTACGTGCAGTGCGCATCGATAGCATGAGCTCTAATCTCCTTTTTTCTGATCGGGCAAATATCGAAAGTATTATCCTTACCGCTCAAGAAAAAAAACCAGCCATTATTATTATCGATTCCATTCAAAACTGTTTTTTTTCAGAAACACAAAGTTTTCCTGGCACCATTGGTCAATTACGAGAAACCTCATTTGCTCTGATGCGCCTAGCAAAAGAACATAACATCGCAGTCATTATCACCTGCCACATCACCAAAGAAGGGCACATGGCAGGCCCTAAAACACTTGAACATATGGTCGATGGAGTATTTTATTTACAAGGTGAAGATCGGTGGCATACACGAATTTTACGCAGCGTTAAAAACCGTTTTGGACCTCTTAATGAACTTGGTTTTTTTTCTATGACAACCAAAGGGCTTGAAGAAGTTCCTCATATCAACCAGTTCTTACTCAACGAAACAACTGCAGCTCCAGGAGCTGTTTTAGTAAGTTGCCTTGAAGGCTCGCGTCCATTACTTTTGGAAATTCAAGCACTTACCATTCTTTCTAAATTTGGCATGCCGCAGCGAGTAGTCACCGGACTTGATCAAAAACGTGTTGTACTTATTGCCGCTATTTTAGAAAAATATTTACATATCAAATTCAGTTCGCATGATATTTTTGTAAAAGTAAGTGGTGGATTAAAAGTAACAGAAAGTTCTTCTGACCTTGCTATCGCCCTTGCTTTACTTTCAAGCTACTTTCAACAAGCATTGCCTGAAAAATCAATGGCCCTTGCTGAAATCAGTTTAACCGGCGCTCTCAAGCCTATTAATGCTCTTGAAACACAACTTAAAGAAGCGCAAAAATTTGGCATCAAAACCATTTTTGTTGCTGATGGCCAAAAGACATCAACCAAAGGTATTGTTAAATTTTCATCGGTCTATCAACTGCTGACTCTCTTCACCGATACCATTACTCAACAGTAAAAACTTTTATCTTTTTCATTTTTATTACAAACAACACATTCTAATAGCAGATTCAAACTTTACATCTATCACTATTACTTTATCTTGATTTACAAACAGAAAGAGTTTAATCTAAAAAAATCTCATAAATATTTTTATTAAAAAGGGCATTACGCATGAAGTTTTTGTTATTTATTATATTGTCTTCGGTATCATTAATGCAGGGAATGGAAAAAGTTACTTTAGAAAAAACAGAACATGTAAAAGCGGCTTTAGAAAAAACAAAACAAGAAAAAGCATTTTTAACGTACCGTTTACAAAATACTGTTCTTACCATCGATCAAATAAAAAAAGGCGAATTAGCAGGTCATCCTACTCTAAAAGAAGCCGTGGCAGCTTACGATCGTCTTAATGAGAGATTAAAACGTATAACAACAATTGAAAGATGTATTACTAATTCACCAACCTCTCCAGATAAAATTGCTGCTTTTTTTGCTGTATATAAAGAAGATAACGAAAAACAACTTAAAACTCATTCTACAGAACCCGTTAGAACTCCGTCACCTAAGAAAAAAAGTCCTAGTTTTGAAGAATTTTTAAAAAAACAAGAGGCAACAAATCGCTCTGTTTCCGCTCCTGCAGACTTGGTTGCTGAAAAAAATTCGATAAGCGAAGAAGGCAGTAACGCTTCTCTTACATCGCTTGAAACACTCTTTACGTAAATTATTGTTAACAATTTTCCACTCTTTTAGGATTTTTTATGAAATATTTAGTTTTTGCAACACTGTTCTGCTCAGCATCACTAACTCAAGCTATGGAAACGCAATTACCCAAATC